>NZ_RFFJ01000127.1 GCF_003696235.1 Streptomyces triticirhizae | reverse complement strand
GACCCGGGGCGTCGTCGCGACGTCCCCCGCGCCCCGCCGCGCGGCGTCGCCGTAGTCGGGCGGCCCGCCCAGCGTTCCTCGCCCCAGGTGCCCGTCGCTCAGCAGCGCCAGCCGCCCACGGCCCCGCCCCGGGAGCCGGCCGCCGAGCCCGCCCCGGCCGCGCACCAGCGGCAGGGCCTGGTCAACGGCGCGCAGTCGCCTGCCGACGGCGCCCCGACGTTCCCGCTGGTAGCCGTCCAACAGCCCGTCGCCCGGCCCGAGTCGGGTGGCGACGGCCAGCCGCCAGGCCAGGTTCTCCGCGTCCCGCAGCCCCTCCGCCACCTGCTGGGTCCCCAGGGCGCCCAGCAGATGCGCCGCGTCCCCGGCCAGAAAGACCCGGTCCACGCGCCAGCTGCGGGCCAGGCGCTGGTGGCAGACCTGCACGCCCGTGTCGAGCAGTCGGTACGGCGGCGGCGTGCCCTCGCCCAGGTCGACCAGCGTGCTCTCGACCCGCGCCAGCAGGGCCTCCGGGGTCACCAGCCCCTCGTCCGGGGGCAACGGCCAGTCCAGCCGCCAGCGTTCCCCGCTCAGCGGGCGCACCGTCACCTCGCCCGCCGTCAGGCCCCGGTAGAGCGCGGCCTCATCGGGCCGGGGCAGCTCGGCCCGGAGCGCGGCGACCGCGTAGCGCTCCACCGCCGTGCGCCCGGGGAACGGCACCCCCAGCAGCTTGCGGACCGTGGAGCGGGCCCCGTCGCAGCCGACCAGATAGCCGCCGCGCCACTGCCGGTTCTCCTCGCGCCGCCCGTCGGTCGGGCGCAGCACGCTGTGCGCCAGCACGTCGCCGTCGCGCTGTTCGAAGTCGGTCAGCCGGTGGCCCCTGGCCAGGCGCACCAGTTCCTGTCGGGCGACCGCGTCCCGCAGCGTCGCCTCCAGCACGTGTTGCGGCAGGTGCCGGGGCGCGTCCGACGGGCCGAAGGCGTCCGTGTCGACCGTGCGCCCCCGGCGCACCGTTCGCCACCCGGTCCAGGCCGCGCTCTCCCGGTGTGCTCCCGGCAGCTCCGCCCACCGCGCCACATCGGGCGCCAGCACCAGGCTCCGGGCCGGCCGCGCGGCCGGCGGGCCGTCCGATCCGTCCAGCACGACGGACGGGACACCGTGCCCGGCCAGGGCAAGCGCCAGCGCGAGCCCCGTAGGGCCCGCGCCAACGATGATCACGGGCAGCACAGCACGTATGGAACCCAGCGCCGCCGCTACCGTCAAGTCGGCCCCGAACCGGGCCGGTTGTGCGTCCGGCTAGGCACCGCCGTCGCGGCCACCGCCGCCCGGACCGCCACCGCCGCCCGGAGCGTTCGAGGGCCCGCCACCAGCGGGCCCGCCACCAGCGGGACCGTCGCCAGCGGGACCGCCGTCGCCGCCCGGGAGGCCCGCGCCCTTGTCGAGCGTCGGGGCCGGGATGCCCGCGCCGCCCGCCTGGGTCTCCTCCGCCAGGTCGTGCGACAGCACGGCACCCGTGCCGCGCCGCCCCTGGCGGATGCGGGCCTCCAGCCACCCGGCGAAGTAGGTGAGCAGGAAGTTCACCGCGATGAAGATCGCGGCGGCCACGGTGTAGGCGGCGATGGTGTTGCTGTAGTTGCCGGCCACCAGGCGGGTGTTGCTGATGAGTTCGCCATAGCCGAGCAGGGCGCCGCCCAGCGCGGTGTCCTTGACGATGACCACCAGCTGGCTGACGATCGCCGGCAGCATCGCCGTGACCGCCTGCGGCAGCAGCACATGGACCATGGTCTGGCCCTTGCGCATCCCGATGGCGTGCGCGGCGTCGGTCTGGCCGCGCGGCAGCGAGAGGACGCCGGCCCGCACGATCTCGGCCAGCACGGACGCGTTGTAGAGCACCAGGCCGGTGATCACCGCGTACATCGGCCGGATCTCGCGGTCGATGTTCGACCACTCCGCATATGCCTGGTTGGCGAAGATCATCAGGATCAGCACCGGGATGGCGCGGAAGAACTCCACGATCACATCCGCGGGCCGCCTGATCCACCAGTGGTCGGACATCCGCCCGATGCCCAGGATCGCGCCCAGCGGCAGCGCGATCACCAGGGAGAGCCCGGCGGCGGTCAGGGTCTCCTGGAGGCCGGGCAGCAGATAGGTGGTCCACACCCGGGAGTCCGTGACGAACGGGTCCCACTTCGCCGCGTCTAGCTGGTTCTTGTCGTTGAGCGCTGACAGGATCCAGTAGGCGATACCGGCCAGCACGAGCACGAAGACGACGGAGATCAGGATGTTGCGCCGCTTGGCGCGCGGCCCCGGCGCGTCGTAGAGAACGGATGCTGCCTTGCTCATCGCTTCACCGCCACTCGCTTGCTCACCCAGCCGAGGAAGAGCCCGGTCGGCAGGGTGAGGACAATGAATCCAAAGGCGAACACGGCGGCGATCGGAATGAGTTGGGCCTCCCGCTCGATCATGTCGCGCATCAGCAGGGCCGCCTCGGCCACGCCGATGGTCGCGGCCACGGTGGTGTTCTTGGTCAGGGCGATCAACACGTTCGCCAGCGGCGGCACCACCGAGCGGAACGCCTGCGGCAGCACCACCAGCCCCAGCACCTGCGAGAAGTTGAGCCCCAGCGCCCTGGCCGCCTCGGCCTGGCCCACGGGCACGGTGTTGATGCCGGAGCGCAGCGCCTCACAGACGAAGGTGGAGGTGTAGACGATGAAGCCGAGCACGGCCAGCCGGAACGCGATGCCCTCCGTGCCCTCACCGCCCAGCGTCTGGCCCATCGTGAAGTAGAGGCCCTGGGAGCAGGCCACGATGACCAGCGTGAGGGGGGTGTTCCGCAGCAGGTTCACATAGGCCGTGCCGAAGGCCCGCATGATCGGCACGGGGCTGACCCGCATCGCGGCCAGCACGGTGCCCCAGATCAGCGAGCCGATCGCGGAGTAGACGGTGAGCTGCACCGTGGTCCAGAACGCCCCGAAGAGGTCGTACCGGTCGAGATCGAGGAAATCGAACACGAATCTTCCAGTCTCGCCTAGGGGATGGGAAGGGGCGTGGCGTGCCGCCGCAGCGACGGCACGCCACCGGGATAACGCGGGGACTCGCGGACTCAGTCGGTCTCGGTGATCTCCGGGGCCGGCTCGGCGTCGTAGTTGGCCGGGCCGAAGTGCTCCTCCACGGCGTCCTGCCAGGCGCCCTCCTCGACCATCTTGGCGATGGCCGCGTTGATGTCGTCCCGCAGCTCGGTCTCGCCCTTGGGCACGCCCACGCCGTAGTACTCGTCGCTCAACTCCAGGCCGGCCAGGGCGAACTTGCCCTGGTTCTGCTCCTGCGCGGCATAGCCGGCCAGGATGGAGTCGTCCGTGGTCAGCGCGTCGACGGTGCCGTTCTCCAGGCCGGTGAGGCACTCGGAGTAGGTGCCCAGCTGCTCAAGCTGGGCGTCCGGGGCGAACTCCTCCTGAACGTTGGCCGCCGAGGTGGAGCCGCCGACGGAGCAGAGCGTGAGGTCGTTGATGGCCTCCACGTTCGGCACCGACTCGCCGTCGCGGATCAGCAGGTCCTGGTGCGCGACGAAGTAGGGGCCGGCGAAGTCCACCTGCTCCTTGCGCTCGTCGGTGATCGAGTAGCTGGCCACGATGAAGTCGACGTCGCCGCGGTCCAGCATCGTCTCGCGGTCGCCGCTGGGCGACTCGACGAAGTCGATCTGGTCGGGCTCGTACCCCAACTCGCCCGCGATGAAGGTGGCCACGTCCACGTCGAAGCCGACGTAGTCGCCGTCGGGGGTCTTCAGACCCAGGCCAGGCTGGTCGTACTTGATGCCGATGCTGATGGTGTCGTCGTCCCCGCCGCCACCACAGGCGGTCGCGGCGAGGGAGAGGGCGAGCACGCTGGCGGCGAGGGCGCTGGCCTTGCGGAGTCTCATGGTGCGTGTGTCCTTAGCTTCGGGGAAGGTGCCTGGGCTATCTGGAGTCGGGCGAAAACCGGATAACAACGAACAACAACGGATAACGGCGAACAGCGGCGGTGACGGCGGACATCGGAACGCCGCCGGGGCGCGGGGTCAGTGCTGGAGGATCTTCGACAGGAAGTCCTTGGCCCGGTCGCTGCGCGGGTTGTCGAAGAACTGGTGCGGCTCGGCCTCCTCGACGATCCGGCCGTCGGCCATGAAGACCACCCGGTTCGCCGCCGAGCGGGCGAAGCCCATCTCGTGGGTGACGACGACCATCGTCATCCCCTCCCGCGCCAGCTGCTGCATGACCTCAAGGACCTCGTTGATCATCTCGGGGTCCAGGGCCGAGGTGGGCTCGTCGAAGAGCATCACCTTGGGCTCCATCGCCAGCGCGCGGGCGATCGCGACCCGCTGCTGCTGGCCGCCGGAGAGCTGCGCCGGGTACTTGTCGGCCTGGTTGCCGACGCCCACCCGGTCCAGCAGGGCTCTGGCCTTGGTCTCGGCGTCGGCCTTGGAGACCCCCCGGACCTTGATCGGCCCCAGGGTCACGTTCTGGAGCACGGTCTTGTGCGCGAAGAGGTTGAAGGACTGGAACACCATGCCGACGTCGGCGCGGAGCCGGGCCAGCTCCCTGCCCTCGTCGGGCAGCGGCTTCTCGTCGATGGTGATGGTGCCGCCGTCGATGGTCTCCAGCCGGTTGATCGCCCGGCAGAGCGTGGACTTGCCGGAGCCCGAGGGGCCGATCACGACGACGACCTCACCGCGCTTGATGGTCAGGTTGATGTCCTGGAGCACGTGCAGCGCACCGAAGTGCTTGTTCACGCCGTCCAGGACGACCAGGTCCTCCGCCAGGGGCGCGGCCTCCGCGGGGTCCTTGGTCAGCGGCGCATCGCTCATCGTGGAGTTGCTCCATCCTCGTCGGTTGCAGGGACCCTAGCCAGCTGTACAACGTAGCGTCAGCAGATCTGAGCGGAAATTGAGCATAACGATCCGGTTGCTTCCTCCTACGGGCAGTAACCGGCTGTGGCTCGTGGTTGGCGAGCGGTGACGGAATCCTCCCGTGACGTCCGCGCGGCCCCCACTCCTGCTTCAATCGTTCTCGTAGCGCTGCTACAGGGTGCCAGACGGGGCGGCCCGACGGCAGTGGAACGAGAGCAGGGGAGGTGCGGGGTGCGTCTGCTGTTGGTGGAGGACGACGAGCACGTCGCCGCCGCCCTGGTGGCGGTGTTGGGCCGGCACGGCTTCACGCCGGTGCGGGTGCGCACCGGCGAGGAGGCACTCGCCGCGCTGCGGGGCGGCGGCTTCGGCGTGGTGCTGCTGGACCTGGGCCTGCCCGACGTGGACGGCTTCGAGGTCTGCGGCCGCATCCGCCGCCTCACCTCGACCCCGGTGATCATGGTGACCGCCAGGGCCGACGTCCGCTCCCGCATCCACGGCCTCAACCTCGGGGCCGACGACTACGTGGTCAAGCCCTATGACACGGGGGAGCTGTTGGCCCGTATCCACGCGGTGAGCCGGCGGACCGGCGGCGAGGAGCCGACGGGCCCCGAGGACGAGGCGCCCGAGGTGCTCGTCGTGGGCCCCGTGGTGGTGGAGCTGGCGACCCGCAGGGTCGAGGTGGACGGGGAACGGGTGGTGCTGACCCGCAAGGAGTTCGACCTGCTGGCGCTGCTGGCCCAGCGTCCGGGGGTGGTCTTCCGGCGCGAACAGATCATCAGCGACGTGTGGCGGACCAGCTGGGAGGGGACGGGGCGCACCCTGGAGGTGCACATCGCCTCCCTGCGGGCCAAGCTGCGCCGGCCCGAGCTGGTGGAGACGGTCAGGGGCGTCGGCTACCGGCTGGCGCTGCCCGGCCTGTGACGCGCTCGGTGAGCGGCCGGGCCCGGCGACGGCGCGACCTACGGTTCGGGACGGGATAACTTCTGTGCGTGCTCGACTCCTTCCGCTGTTGATCGTTCTGTTGACGGGAGTGCTGCTTGCCCTGGGCATCCCGCTGGCCACCAGCCAGGCCAGGAGTGAGCAGCAGCGGGTGGTGGTGGACCGCATCGACGACACCGCGCGGTTCGCCTCACTCGCCCAGTTCGCCGCCAGCTCGCCCGACGACGACCCGCGCGAGCCGCTGGCCGCGCTCACCGAGGAGCTGAGCCGCTACCACGAGGTGTACGGGATCAGGGCCGGCGTCTTCCACCGGGACGGCCGCGCGATGGCGGCGGCCCCGGCCGACTGGCAGGTGCCGGGCGGCGTCACGGGGCGGGAGTTCGCCGAGGCGCTCGCCGGCCGCCGCAGCCAGGGCCCGGCGCAGGTGTGGCCCTGGGACACCGACCGGACGCTGGTGGTGGCCTCGCCGGTGATCAGGGACGGCGACGTGATCGCCGTGGTGGTCACCGAGTCGCCGACCGGGCCGCTGCGCTCCAGCATCCTCGCGAGCTGGCTGCCGATCCTCCTTGGCGAGGCGGCGGCGCTGCTGCTCGCGGTGGTGGCCGCGTTCCAGCTCACCCGCTGGGTGCTGCGCCCGGTGCGGGTCCTGGACCGGGCCACCCACCACATCGCGACCGGCCGGATGACGGCCCGGGTGGCGCCGGCCGGGGGGCCGCCGGAGCTGCGGCGGCTGGCGGTCTCCTTCAACGAGATGGCCGACCATGTGGAGGAGGTGCTGGAGCAGCAGCGCGCCTTCGTCGCCGACGCCTCCCACCAGCTGCGCAACCCGCTGGCAGCGCTGCTGCTGCGCATCGACCTGCTCGGTCTCGAACTGCCCGAGGGCAACGAGGAGTTCGCCTCGGTGCGGGCCGAGGGCAAGCGGCTGGCGCAGGTGCTGGACGGGCTGCTGGACCTGGCGCTGGCCGAGCACAGCGCCGCCGACCCCCGGGTGGTGGACGTCGCGGCCCTGGTCGCCGAGCGGGTCGGCGCCTGGCGGCCCGTGGCCGACCGGGGCGGCGTCGAGCTGCGGCTGGCCGGCCAGGCCGCGGTGACCGGCTGGGCCGACCCGGTGGCGCTCTCCAGCGCGCTGGACGCCGTGATCGACAACGCGCTGAAGTTCACCCCGGCCGGCGGCCTGGTGGAGGTCGGCGTCACGCCGGAGCGGGACACCGTCGCCCTGGTGGTCTCGGACAACGGGCCCGGTGTCGCCGAGGACGAGCTGGAACGGGTCGGCTCCCGCTTCTGGCGCAGCCACCGGCACCAGAACGTCTCCGGCTCCGGGCTCGGCCTGTCCATCGTGGGCGCGCTGTTGGCCGCCGGCGGGGCGAAGATCGCCTACGCCCACAACGAGCCGACGGGGCTGCGGGTGACCGTGACGGTGCCCCGGCACGCGCCGGAGCCCGCCAGGTTCCCCGCCCCCTACGAGGCGCTCAACTCCGGTGCGCCAGACGGAGCGTGAGGATCTGGAAGGGGCGCAGTGCGAAGGCCACGCGCCCGTCGTTCACCTCGGGCGGCGGCTCGTCCGCCAGCGGACGCTCCAGCAGGTCGGTCATCGCGACCGACGTCACGGGGAGGTCGAAGGACAGCTCGCCGGTGGCCCGCCGGCCGCCGGACTCGTAGAGCCGCACCACCAGGTCGCCGCTCTCGTCGTCGGCCAGCTTCACCGCCGAGACCACGACGCTGGCCGCGCCGCCCGGGGCCCGCCCCTCGCCGTCGACCACGCTCACCAGCGGCGCCACCTGGGCGTTCCCCGGCACCGCGCGCTCCGGCAGGTTGATCCGGTGCCCCTCGCGCACCGCGTCGTCGATGTCGGCGCCCGGCACCAGACCGAAGCGCAGCCGGTGTTCGCCCTGGTCGGTCTCGGGGTCCGGGTAACGGGGGGCGCGCAGCAGCGACAGCCGCACCGTGGTGGTCTGCCCGCCGTCCGCGCGCACGTCCCTGGTCACATCGTGGCCGTAGGTCGAGTCGTTGACCACGGCGACCCCGTAGCCCGGCTCGCCCACGTGCACCCAGCGGTGCGCGCAGATCTCGAACTTGGCCGCCTCCCACGAGGTGTTGGTGTGCGTGGGCCGGAAGACGTGGCCGAACTGGGTCTCAGAGGCCGACTGGTCGGCCTTCACATCCAGTGGGAAGGCGGCCTTGAGCACCTTCTCGGACTCCCGCCAGTCGATGGCGGTGTCGAACTCCACCGCCCGCGCGCCGGGGCGCAGAACGATCAGCTGCACCACCCGGGACGCGCCGAACGCGCGGGTGACGCGCACCGTCGCCGCCCCCTCGTCGCCCTCGTGCGCGACCCCGGCCTCGGCCAGCTCCAGCGACTCGACGTCCACCAGGTCCGTGACCCGGTTGCGGTAGAACTCGTCCAGGTCCCAGGCGTCCCACGCGTTGGGGAAGTCCGGGTGCAGCTGGAGCAGGTTGCCCGCGCCGCCCGGGGCGATCGCCTCCCGGCCGCTGGCCCGGTCCACCGCCGAGACCACCAGGCCCCGGCCGTCCACCTCGACCCGCAGCAGCCCGTTGTCCAGCACGAAGCCGCCGCCGGCCCGCTCCTCGACGCCGACCGGCGCCGCCTCGCCCGCCCGGCGCGGCCCCGCGCCGCCGCCCGGCACCCCGCCGCGCTCGTGCGGCGCCGCGTTGAACACCACCGTGCCCTCGCCGTCCCCGGCCAGCGCCCGCTGGGCGGTGGTGATCAGCGTCAGCAGCTCCTCGCGCAGCGCGGCGTAGGTCTCCCTCGCCTCCCGGTGCACCCAGGCGATCGAGGAGCCGGGCAGGATGTCGTGGAACTGGTGCAGCAGCACCGTCTTCCAGATCCGGTCCAACTCCGCGTAGGGGTAGGCGTATCCGGGCACCCGCAGCGCCGCCGTGGTCGCCCACAGCTCGGCCTCCCGCAGCAGCGACTCGCTGTGCCGGTTGCCCTGCTTGGTCTTGGCCTGCGAGGTGTAGGTGCCCCGGTGCAGCTCCAGATACAGCTCGCCGACCCAGACCGGCGCGTTCGGGTACTCCTCGTGCGCCTTGGCGAAGAACGCGGCCGGCGGCTCGATCTCGACCCGGGGCGAACCCTCCAGGTCCCGCGTCCGCCGCGCCCGGCCCAGCATCTCCCGGGTGGGGCCGCCACCGCCGTCGCCGAAGCCGAACGGCACCAGCGAACGGCTGCCCCGCCCCTTCTCCCGGTAGTTGCGCGCGGCGTGCGCCAACTCGCGGCCCGAGAGGTCGGAGTTGTAGGTGTCGACCGGCGGGAAGTGCGTGAAGACCCGGGTCCCGTCGATGCCCTCCCACCAGAAGGTGTGGTGCGGGAAGGCGTTGGTCCGGCTCCAGGAGATCTTCTGGGTGAGGAACCACTTCGAGCCCGACAGCTTCACCAGCTGCGGCAGCGCCGCGGTGTAGCCGAACGAGTCGGGCAGCCACACCTCCTCGGTCTCGATGCCGAACTCGTCCAGGAAGAAGCGCTTTCCGTGGACGAACTGCCGCGCCATCGCCTCGCCGCCGACCATGTTGGTGTCGGACTCCACCCACATGCCGCCGACCGGCACGAAGCCGCCCTCCTCGATCCGGCGCCGCACCCGCTCGAACAGCTCGGGGCGGTGCTCCTTGACCCAGGCCAGCTGTTGCGCCTGCGACATCGCGAAGACCAGCTCGTCGGACTCCTCCAGCAGTGCCACCACGTTGGCGGTGGTGCGGGACACCTTGCGCACCGTCTCGCGCAGCGGCCACAGCCAGGCCGAGTCGATGTGCGCGTGGCCGACGGCGCTCAGCCGGTGCGCGGAGGCGTGCGCCGGCGCGGAGAGCACGCCCGCGAGCTGGGCGCGCGCCGCCGGCGCGCTGCCCGCGACATCCGCCAGGTCAACCGCGTCGAGCGCCGCCTCGACCGCCCGCACCAGCGCGAAGCGGCGGGCGTCGTCCGTGGACAGCTCGACCATCAGCGAGCCGACGACCTCAAGGTCGCGCACCAGCTCCCAGACCTCGGCCTCGAAGACCGCCAACTCCGCCCTGAGCAGCCGGTAGAGCGGCTCGTCCCCGACGGTCAGCCGGTCGCCCAGCTCGGTCGGGCGCGGCTCCACCAGGATCGGGTTGGCCGCCGCCTCCACCAGGAGTTCGACCTCCTCGCCGCCGTTCGCCGAACGGGCCACCGGCACCCAGTCGTTGTGCGGGTGCACGCCCTTGACGGCGGTGCCGTCCGGCCGGTGGACCAGCCCCTCGCACTGGAAGCCCGGCAGCTGCCGGTCGAAGCCCAGGTCGATCCTGGCCTCGACGCGGCGCCCGGCCCACTCGGCCGGCACCCGCCCCGTCAGCCGGAACCAACTGGTGCCCCACGCCGGCCCCCACCGTTCCCCGACCTCGGCCGGCCGGTACGCGGCGGCCAGGGCCTCGGCCACCGGAACGGGCTCGCCCGGCGCGTCCCACCGCTCCAGCCCCAGCGGCACCGCCGCGCCGTACACCGCCGGCCTGATCCGCTCGTCGAGCACCCGGCGCAACCGCTGCTCGACAAGGTCCCGGTCGTCGTGCATGAAGGTGACTCCTCAACGTTCTGTTCCGCTGTTCCCGGTAAGTGGTGAACCAGTAAGAACAGAATCAAACGAGATTCCCCGGAAATATCTGCGGAAAGAACGACGGACGAGGACGCCGGGCCGTCGCCTCAGGACTTGACCGAGCGGTAGTAGTCCCGCGCGCCCCGATGGAGGTCCAACGGCTGGGTGTAGATGGCCGTCCGCAGGTCGACGCGCTGCGCCGCGTGCACCTCGCCGCCGATCCGGTCCCGCCCGTTGATCACCGAGCGGGTGATCTCCTCGGTCAGCCGGTCGTCCGCCTCCACCGTCGTGACCAGCAGGTTCGCCACCGCCAGGGTGTCGATGCCCTGGGTGCCCGGGATCTGCGGATAGGCGTCGGGCGGCATCACCGCCGCCCGGTAGTACGCCGTGTGGCCCCCGCCGTCCCGCCCGGTCAGCTCCGGCAGCAGGTCGTCCAGCGGCACCAGCCGGATCTCGGTGAACTCCGCCAGCCGCTCGATCGCCGAGGTCGGCAGCCCGCCCGACCAGAAGAACGCGTCCAGCCGCCCGGCCTCCAGCATCCTCGGCATACTGTCGATGCCCAGCCGGACCGCCGTCAGGTCGCGTTCCATGTCGAGCCCGGCCGCCGCCAGCAGCTCCCTGGTCACCAGCTGCACGCCCGACTGGTCCTGCCCGACCCCGACCCGCAGCCCCGCCAGGTCGCTGGTCCGCTCCACCGGGGAGCGCGCCGGCACCACCAGGTGCATGTAGTCGTCGTAGAGCCGGGCGCAGGCCCGCAGCCGCTCGGCGCCCTCCCCGCCGGCCTCCTGGTAGGCGGCGATCGAGTCGGCCGTGGCGATGGTGAAGTCCGCCTCCCCGCTGAGTACGCGCTCGATGTTCTGCACCGAACCCGCGCTCTTCATCAGCCGCATGTCCAACTCGGGCGCGTCCTCCGCCAACTGGGCGCGCAGCAGCTGCCCGTAGCGCGCGTACACCCCGCTGCTGACGCCGGTGCTCATCGTCACCGTGCCGGAGGGCCGCCCGTCGTCCCGCACCAGCGGACGGGCCAGCACCACCACCAGCACCGCGAACACCACCGCCGCCGCGACCAACAGCCGCCGCCCCCGGGTGGAGCGGGGCACGATCCGCCACCGTTCCGGCGCTCCCGAAGCCACCCGAGCAAACTATCAGCGGACCGTAGACTTGGCTCCGGCCAGCTTGCTTCCTGATCGATGCGGATTGAGTCCTTCCCATGCCACCTTCTGCCAGGCCCGAGGCGCGTACCTACCAAGTCCGGACGTTCGGCTGCCAGATGAACGTCCACGACTCGGAACGCATGGCCGGGCTGTTGGAGGAGGCCGGCTATGTCCCGGCGGGCGAACGCGACGAGGTCGCCGACATCGTCGTCTTCAACACCTGCGCCGTCAGGGAGAACGCCGACAACCGCCTCTACGGCAACCTCGGCCAGCTCGCCCCCAGGAAGGCCGCCCGTCCCGGGATGCAGATCGCGGTCGGCGGCTGCCTCGCCCAGAAGGACCGCGACGCGATCACCCGCCGCGCGCCCTGGGTGGACGTGGTCTTCGGCACACACAACGTCGGCAGCCTGCCCGTCCTGCTGGAGCGCGCCCGCATCGAGCGCGAGGCGCAGGTCGAGATCGCCGAGTCGCTCGAGGCGTTCCCCTCGACCCTGCCCACCCGCAGGGACAGCGCCTACGCGGCGTGGGTCGCCATCTCCGTCGGCTGCAACAACACCTGCACCTTCTGCATCGTGCCCGCGCTGCGCGGCAAGGAGAAGGACCGCCGCCCGGGCGACATCCTCGCCGAGGTCGAGGCGCTGGTCGCCGAGGGCGTCATCGAGGTCACCCTGCTCGGGCAGAACGTCAACGCCTACGGCTCGGACATCGGCGACCGGCAGGCGTTCTCCAAGCTGCTGCGCGCCTGCGGCTCCGTCGAGGGTCTTGAGCGGGTGCGGTTCACCTCCCCGCACCCGAGGGACTTCACCGACGACGTGATCGAGGCCATGGCGGCCACCCCCAACGTGATGCCGCAGCTGCACATGCCGCTCCAGTCCGGCTCGTCCCGGGTGCTGAGGGCCATGCGCCGCTCCTACCGGCAGGACCGCTACCTGGGCATCATCGAGAACGTCCGGCGGGCCATCCCCGAGGCGGCCATCACCACCGACATCATCGTGGGCTTCCCCGGCGAGACCGAGGAGGACTTCCAGGACACCCTGCACGTGGTCCGCGAGGCGCGCTTCGCGCAGGCGTTCACCTTCCAGTACTCCAAGCGCCCCGGCACCCCGGCCGCCGAGATGCCCGGGCAGATCCCCAAGGAGGTCGTCCAGGAGCGCTACGAGCGGCTGGTCGCCCTCCAGGAGGAGATCTCCTGGGCGGAGAACAAGCGCCAGGTCGGCCGCACCGTCGAGGTCCTGGTCGCCGAGGGCGAGGGCCGCAAGGACGACGCCACCCGCCGCCTGTCGGGCCGCGCGCCCGACAACCGGCTGGTCCACTTCACCCGACCCGAGCAGCCCGTGAGGCCCGGCGACCTGGTCACGGTCGAGATCACCTACGCCGCGCCCCACCACCTGCTGGCCGAGGGCACGCCGCGGGCCGTCCGCCGCAGCCGCGCCGGCGACGCCTGGGAACGGCGCAACGCCCAGCCGGAGCAGGCCGGTTCGGGCGGCGTGCTGCTCGGCCTGCCCACGGTGGGCGTCCCGCCGCAGCCGACCGAGCCGGTCGGCGGCTGCGGCGTCAACCACTGAGGGAGCCCGCCGGGCTACGCTCTCGATCATGCTCGTCGCCGCCGCAGTCTGCCCCTGCCCGCCCCTGCTCGTCCCCGAGGTGGCCGCCGGCGCCGCCGCCGAGATGGACCAGGCGCGGGCCGCCTGCTACGACGCCGTCGCCGTGCTCGCTGCCGCGCGCCCCGACCGGCTGCTGGTCGTCGGCCCCGCCGAGCCGGCCGAGAGCGGCGCCTACCCGGCCGGCAGCCCGGGTTCGCTGCGCGGCTTCGGCGTCGCGCTCGACGTGACCCTGGGCGCGGGGGAGCGGGGCGCGGGGGAGCCCGGCGCGCGCCCCCTGCCGCCCTCGCTCACCGTCGGCGCCTGGCTGCTGGAACGCACCGGCTGGCGCGCCGCCCCGGTCGCCGCGCTCGCCCTCTCCGACCGGGACGGGCCGGCCGACTGCCTGGCCACCGGCCGCGAACTGGCCGCCGAGGACGGCCGGTTGGCGCTGCTGGTGCTGGGCGACGGCAGCGCCTGCCGCACCGAGAAGGCGCCCGGCGCCTTCGACGACCGGGCCGCGCCGTTCGACCGCGCCGTCGCCGACGCCCTCTCCGGCGCCGACCCCCGGGCCCTCGCCGATCTCGACCCCGTGCTGGCCCGCCAGCTGCACGTCGCCGGCCGCCCCGGCTGGCAGCTGCTCGCCGGCGCCGCCGAGGGCGCCGACCTCGCCGGCCGACTGCTGCACGACGAGGCGCCCTACGGCGTCGGCTACCTCGTCGCCACCTGGTCCTGACCGGTCGACCGCCCGCCCACCCCGCCGGCTCTGGGAGACTGTTCGGGTGCACGTCACCCACCGCACCCCCCGCGTCATCGCCGTCGTCGGCCCGACGGCGGCGGGCAAGTCAGACCTGGCCGTCACGCTCGCCCAACGGCTCGGCGGCGAGGTGATCAACGCCGACTCCATGCAGCTCTACCGGGGCATGGACATCGGCACCGCCAAGCTCAGCCCCGCCGAACGCGGCGGGGTGCCCCACCACCTGCTCGACATCTGGGACGTCTCGGTCACGGCGAGCGTCGCCGAGTACCAGCGGCTGGCCCGCACCGCGATCGACGAACTGCTGGTGAGCGGCCGCCCGCCGGTCGTCGTCGGCGGCTCGGGGCTCTATGTGCGCGGCGCCCTGGACACCCTGACGTTCCCCGGCACCGACCCCAAGGTGCGCGCCGAGCTGGAGGAGGAGCTGGAACGGGTCGGCAGCGGCGCCCTCCACGCCCGGCTCGCGGAGCTGGACCCGCAGGCCGCCGAGGCCATCCTGCCCAGCAACGGGCGGCGCGTGGTCCGCGCGCTTGAGGTCATCGAGATCACCGGGCGCCCGTTCACCGCCCAGCTCCCCGACCCGGACGAGGACCGCGCGTTCTACCCCGCCCTCCACATCGGCGTCGGCGTCCCCCGGCCCGAACTCGACGCCAGGATCGCCGCCAGGGTCGAGCGGATGTGGGCCGCGGGACTCGTCGACGAGGTGCGCCGGCTCGACGCCCAGGGCCTGCGCGAGGGCCGCACCGCCTCCCGCGCGCTGGGCTACCAACAGGTGCTCGCCGCGCTCGACGGCCGGTACGACGAACGGGCCGCCCGCGAGGAGACGATCAGGGCCACCCGCCGCTTCGCCCGCAGGCAGGAGAGCTGGTTCCGCAGGGACCACAGAGTCCGCTGGCTCGACGGCGGCGCGGAGGGCGCCGAGACCCTCGTGGACCGGGCCTGGGAGTTGGTCGAACGGGCGGTCACATCCTGATCACGTGATGGCATCGGGACGCTCCCGGCGGCCGGGAGCGAGGGCTGGGCGTGCCATCATCGAGCCCGATGCTACGACCGGGAACCGTGGAGTTGGGAGGGCACGTGGCGATGGAGGCCAGCCCTCGCGAAACCAGCGAAACGACCGAAAGAACCAGCGATTCCGCGCCGCCCGCGCCGCGCCCCGCCGACGGCCTCGCGCCCGACCACGGCGAGCTGTCGGGCGACGAGCACCTGACCGACCGTCCGCCGCTCGCCGGCGAGCCGCTGCCCCACGACGACGACCCGCTGGACCCGGCGGACGAGGCGGACCGGACGGCCGAGTCCTACGCTGACCTCCGGCCCCCGCGCCGGCTGCGCCTGACGCTGTTCGCGCCCATCGTGGTGCTCAGCCTGCTGGGCTCGCTGATGTTCGCCTTCCCCCTCGCCTTCGCCTTCGACGAGGCCGGCTCCGTGGTCGCGATGCTGGGCCTGCTGATCGGCTCGTCGGCCGCCGGCTGGGGCATGATGGCCGCCCGCCGCGTCGGCTACACCTGGCCCGGCGTCCCCCCGCGCGGCTCCGGCCGCCGCCCCGACTGGCGGATGCTGCTGCTCTACGCCCTGGCCCTGTCGGCCGCCCTCGCGCTGGCCGTCTGGCGGGTGGCCGGACTGCGCTGACGGGCCCACTACCATCGTCGGGTGGGCACCGCAGCGCAGAGCGTGCCGTTCCTCAAGGGACACGGCACCGAGAACGACTTCGTGATCATCCCCGACCCCGACGGGCGGCTCGACCCCTCCGCCGCCGAGGTGGCGCTCCTGTGCGACCGCCGCGCCGGCCTCGGCGCCGACGGCGTGCTCCGCGTGGTCCGCTCAGCCGCCCACCCCGAGGCGGTCGAACTGGCCGACCGCGCCGAGTGGTTCATGGACTACCGCAACGCCGACGGCAGCGTCGCCGAGATGTGCGGCAACGGCCTGCGGGTCTTCGCCCGCTACCTGCGCCACGCCGGCCTCGCCAAGGAGTCCGAGGTGACCGTCGCCACCCGGGCCGGGCTGCGCCGGGCGCGGTTCGACGAACGGGACGCCGACTCGGGCCCGATCACTGTGACCATGGGCCGCGCCCGGCTGCCCGAGGGCGCGGCGCCCTCCGTCACGGTCACCGTCGGCGAGCGGAACTGGCCGGCCCACCACGTGGACATGGGCAACCCGCACGCCGTCGCGTTCGTCGAGGATCTCGCCCACGCCGGGCGCCTGTTCGACGCCCCCGAGGTGTCCCCGGCCGCCGCCTATCCGCACGGCACCAACGTCGAGTTCGTCGTGGACCGGGGCGAACGCCATGTGGCGCTGCGGGTGCACGAGCGCGGCTCGGGGGAGACCCGCTCCTGCGGCACCGGCGCCTGCGCCGTGATGGTGGCCGCCGCCCGCAGGGACGGCCGCGATCCGGCGGTGGACGGCCGGCCCGTCGGCTACACGGTGGACGTGCCGGGCGGGCGTCTGGAGATCACCGAGGCGGTCGACGGCACGGTCACCATGGCCGGCCCGGCCGTGATCGTCGCCGAGGGCACCCTCGTGCCCGGGCTGCTCCGGGCGGCCGGCTGAGACCGTGCCCGACGGGTCGCCGACGGAGCGTCAGCCGACGAAACGTCATCCCTCGGCCGGGGACCAGCTTCTTTCGGCCACCTTCCTCAGAACATACGTCACCTGAATGGGTGATCCCCGGCGATCGGGACGGCCGGTGGCACGTGCCACGTGGTGGGCTCGGTAGCATCAAGCACCGGCGCCGCTGCGGGACCATCCCTGATCACGGGACCACCGGACGATCACGGGGACCACCGGTCGACAGACGCGGTCCGGTCCACCCGACCGCGGAGGTGCCCCCAGATGACGGCAGAGGCGTCCACCCCGAGCGGCGCCGTCCCCACGCGCCGGGGCCACCGCCGGGTGAGGCTGCGTCAGCTCGGCCGCGCGGCGGTCTTCGGCTCCGACCGGCACCGGCTGCCCGACGCCATCGAGCATCTCGCCAAGGCCCACCGCTCGCACCACCCGGGCGCCGACCTCGGCGACCTGCACCGCGCCTACCGGCTGGCCGAGGCCGCCCACCGGGGCCAGACCCGCAAGAGCGGCGAGCCGTACATCACCCACCCGCTGGCCGTCACCCTGATCCTGGCCGAACTCGGCGCCGAGACCACCACGTTGACCGCCTCCCTCCTCCACGACACCGTGGAGGACACGGACGTCACCCTCGACCAGGTGCGGGCCGACTTCGGGGACGAGGTCGGTCATCTGGTGGACGGCGTCACCAAGTTGCAGAAGGTCGAGTACGGCGCCGCCGCCGAGTCCGAGACGTTCCGCAAGATGCTGGTGGCCACCGGCAGCGATGTGCGCGTGATGTCGATCAAGCTGGCCGACCGGCTCCACAACATGCGCACCCTCGGCGTCATGCGCCCCGAGAAGCAGGCCAGGATCGCGCGGGTCACCCGCGACGTGCTGATCCCGCTGGCCGAGCGGCTCGGCGTGCACACGGTCAAGACCGAGCTGGAGGACCTGGTCTTCGCCGTTCTCCACCCCGAGGAGCACCGCGCGGCCCACGCGCTGGTGCGGGCGCACCGCGAGCGGCCCGACCCGCTGGCGGACGCCGCCTCGCTGGTGCGCGCCGTGCTGCGGGAGGCGGGCATCGCGGCCGAGGTGCAGATCCGGCCACGCCATCTGTTCTCCGTCCACCGCGCCCGCCTCAAACGCGGCGAGCTGGGCGCCTGGGACTACGGCCGCCTGCTGATCCTGGTCGCGGAGAACGCGGACTGCTACGCCGTCCTGGGCGAGCTGCACACCTGCCTCAACCCGGTGGTCTCGGAGTTCAAGGACTTCGTCGCCGCCCCCAAGTTCAACCTCTACCAGTCGCTGCACACCGCCTTCTCCACCCCCGACGGCGATGTCGCCGAGGTGCTGGTGCGCACCCACGCGATGCACCGGGTCGCGGAGAACGGCGTGATCGCGCTCGGCGACCCGCACCGCTCGGCCGAGGGCGAGCCGGGCGCCGAGGAGGCGGAGCGCGCCGCCGACCCGACCCGCCCCGGCTGGCTCTCCCGGCTGCTGAAGTGGCAGGAGCAGGCCACGGACCCCGACACCTTCTGGACCGAGCTGCGGGACGAGCTGGCCAGGGACCGCGAGATCACCGTCTTCGCCGGCTCACCCGAGGACGGCCCGCTCCAGCTGCCGGTCGGCGCCACCTGCGTGGACGCCGCCTACGCCCGGCACGGCGCGGCCGCCCACTCCTGTATGGGCGCCCGGGTCAACGGCCGGCTGGCGACGCTGCGCACCGTGCTGCGCGACGGGGACACCGTTCAGCTGCTCCTCGCCGGCGACGGGGGCTCCGGCCCCTCGCCCGAGTGGCTGGAACACGCCACCACGCCGGCGGCCCGGGTCGCGATCCGCTCCTGGCTCACCGCCGGGGGCGCCCAGCCGCAGGACGAGCGCGGCGAGGAGGCCAGGCGCCCCGCGCCCGAGCCCGAGCGACCCGCCGCCCCGGCCGGGGGGCTGGCCGGCGA
>NZ_RFFJ01000126.1 GCF_003696235.1 Streptomyces triticirhizae | reverse complement strand
CGCGCCGCCCGCGCCGCCACCCTGGCCGCGGCGGCCGGCGCGTTCACGCTTCCCGCCGGGACCTGACAAGGCTGGCCACCGTGAATCCGGACGCACGGCGCACGACGCGGCACCGGGACCACGGCGGCCGGCCGGGCCGGTACGCCGAACGCACCGGCCCCCGCTGACCGTTCGGCCGACCGCCGCCCCGGGGCCGCCGCTCTCAGCCGACCGGCCGCGCGCCCCTGGCGAGCAGCTCGGCGACGCGGGCGAAGCCGTCCTCGCCGTGGCCGAGCCCGATGGCGCGGCCCACCAACCCCTGCACCGCGTGCATCAGCCCGGCGTCGATGCCATGGCTCTCGGACACCGAGACGATGTGCGCCGTCGAGGACGCGGTCGAGGTCAAGGGGTTGTCGTCGTGGGAGTAGGAGCCCTCGTCCACCTCGGCGGCCAAACCCTGGAAGATCGGCGGCAGGATCGCCGCGATGCCCTCGGCGAACGGCGCCAACTCCCGCGCGCCGATCCCCTCCGCGCCGGCGATCGCCAACGCATGGGCATAACCGGCCATCGCCGACCAGAAGATGTCCAACAGCGCCAGGTCATAGGCAGCGGCCAGGCCCACGGCCTCCCCGAGATGGGTGTGGCCCCCGGCGCCGAGCGCCTCCAACGTCGGGAGGTGACGCCGGAAGTGCGCCTCCGGGCCGCTGTAGAGGAATACCCCGTCCGGCGTCCCGATGGTGGTGGTCGGCGTCATGATCGCGCCGTCCAGATAGTCGACGCCCCGCTCGCCGGCCCAGGCCGCCAACTCCCGGGCGCGTTGGGGCGTGTCATTGGACAGGTTCACCACCACGCGCCCCTTGAGTGTCTCCGCGACCCCCTCGGCGCCGAGAACGGCCTCGACCGCCCGGTAGTTCACCACACAGATCACCGTCAACTCGCTGGCCGCCACCGCCTCGGCGGCCGAGGCGGCGGCCAGCGCGCCACGCTCCACCAGCTCCCGTTCCCGGCCCGGGGTCCGGTTCCAGACCGTGGTCCGGTGCCCCGCCGCGACAAAGGCCCCCGCCAGCGCCCGCCCCATCGGGCCGAGCCCCAGGACGGTCACGGAAGACCGGCCGGCCTCCGGTTGTTCAGGGGACTCAGGGGACTCAGGGGATGCGGTCATGCCGGGTTCGCTCCTCGTGACGTCGATGTCGCTGTCTGTCGTCGTTCTGTGGAAAGTCATGGCACCTCGTGGGAAATCGTTGGGAACGCGTGGAAAGGGGCGCCGATGAGGCGCAGCAAGGCCCGGGACACCGAGGTCTGTGGGGTCACCGCCGCGATCGACTCGATCGACGGCAAGTGGAAGCCGTCGCTGCTCTGGCTGTTGGAGGCAGGCCCGCGCCGCCCGGGGGAGCTGCGCCGCCAGCTGTCCGGCATCAGCGAGAAGGTCCTGACCCAGGCCCTGCGCGAGATGGAGTCCGAGGGCCTGGTCCACCGCCAGGTGTTCGACGAACTGCCCCTGCGCACCGAGTACTCGCTGACCCCGGTCGGCCGCGAGCTGTCGGAGATCCTGGCGCCGCTCTCCGACTGGGGCCACCGCCGCCTCGAACGCCTCGGCGTTGGCCCGTCCACCTACTGAACCGCCCGCCCGCGCCGCCCGCCTGACCACCAGGTTCGTCGTCCCTGGGCCCGCTGCCAAGTACCCACTTTCTGGTGGGTACCCAGGCGGGCGGGCGGGCGGGCCCGGCGATCGGCGCCGGCACGGGAAAGGCCCGCCCCCGCGCCCGGCCTACGACCGGAACGTGGGGGCGGGCCTCAGGCCCGAACGCCCGACTCAGGCGCCGTGCGCGTGCTCAGGCTTCCCGCAGTCGTGCGGGGGCCGGTCCCCGTGGTGCGGGGGCTTGTGCCCGTGGTGGGGCGGCTTGTGCCCGTGGTGCGGGGGCTTGTCCCCGTGGTGCGGGGGCTTGTGGCAGCAGCAGTCGCAGGGGCACTCGCAGCAGGGCGGATGCGGTCCGGGCACCCGGACGGTGACCTCGGTCTCGCACGGCAGGTCCTCCCCGTCCGCACAACGCGCGCCCTCCGTCTCGGAGTTCACCGCGTTCCGCAACACCCGATCACCCTCGTCCGGATCATCCACCCGAACCGTGTACGTGATCGTCGCCGTCTCCCCCGGAGCCAACGCCCCACTCCACTCCAACACCGAACCAACCACCGACACCGACCCCACATCGGCCACCGGCTCCCCCACCAACTCCGCGTCATCCAACACACCCGACAGGTCATCCGAGAACCCCGCCGGATCAACCACAGCATCCCCCTCGTTCGACACCGACACCGTGTAGGTCACCTCACCCCCAGGACCCACCTCAGCCACACTCGCCGACTTGTCGATCACCAGGTCCCTGACCCGCTGGACCACGGGAACGGAGGCCGAGGACTCGTTGGAGACGACCTCGTCGCCGGCGGCGTTGAGGCCCTCGGCGGTCGCCGTGTTGGTGAACGTCCCGGTGAGGACGTCGTCCTCGGTGATCACATGGCTGCCGGTGCACACCATCGACGAGGTCGGGGTGCCGGCGGGGCCGAGTTCCGTCTCGGGACAGCTGATGTCCGTGACGGAGGGGTCGTTGACCGCCACGTCGGTCAGCGTCCTCGTGCCGGTGTTGGTCACCAGGAACTCGTACTCGACGGTGTCCCCGACGTCGTAGGGATCCGTCGTGCCGCTGGTGACGGTCTTCACCACGTTCAACTCGTCCAGCTCCTGGACGGACATCGCGGTGACGTTGCCGATCAGGTGCGTGTCGAAGAAGCCCCCGGTCGAGGCCGAGAAGCCGAACTTGTAGGTCGGCGGGGCGTCCTCGGGCAGTTCCTGGGTCAGGACCGTCCGGAAGCCCGCGCCGTCCTGGAAGTCGATGTCCACCTCGACGGTGGGCCGGACGTCCGGGCTGACCGTGATCTGCACGGTGCGGCGCGCGGGTACGGGGTCGGTGCCCTGCTCGCGCAGGCTGCCCGGCAGGGTGGAGGTGTAGCCGGCGGGGGCGCTGGCGTCGGGCTCGATGGTGGAGGCGAGGAAGCAGTAGCCCTCGATGTCCTGGCCCGGGCCGCGCACGGTCACCGTGTTCGGCACCTGGGCGTCCACCGTGATCGGCGAACGCTGGTCCTCGGGGCAGCCGTTGCCCCGGTTCTCGAAGTCGTTGGCGAAGTTGCCGTAGGCGTCGAGGCCGATGCCCACATACCCGCCGTCCACGCCCGGTTCGAGGTTGCGCTGGGCGTAGCCCAGGGACCCGCCCGTCGCGCCCGCGCTGGTCAGGTCGGTGGCGCCGTCGACCAGGAAGAACCCGATCCCGTCGGCGCCGGCCCCGTCGGGGTTGGTGCCGTACTGGTACTGGTCGAAGGTGACCTGGAGCCCGCCGATCCCCAGCAGCGGCCGGTTGTAGAGGAGCCCGCCGGTGCGGTAGGTGCCGCTGTCGGTCAGCTGGAGGTACCCGGGGGTGACGCCGGCCGGGGGCACCGGCCCGGTCGTCTGGTCGGGGCCGTCGCACGGCCCGACGGTGGAGACCCCGGGCGGCGGCTCGGCCGAGGCCCCGGTCAGGCAGGCGGTGTCGAGGGGAACGAAGCCCGGGTCGTCGACCTGGGTCCCGGCGAAGGTCTCGTCCAGCAGCAGCGAACCGTCGCTCGGCGGCGCCATCGGCACCGCGCCGGGAGAGGACGTGGGGGAGTGCGCCAGTCCCGGGCTCGCGCCGAGCAGCACGGCGAGGACGGCGCCCGCCGTGGCCGCCAGGGGCGACCACGGTCGGACGGTGAGTCGTGGGGTTCTCATGGAGGCACGCTAAGGAGCCACCCGGCGCCGGCCCGTGCCACGCGACGTTGACACGCACACAGCAGAACCGCTTCGGCGGAGTCGGGACGGTGACGGGTCGGCGCCCACGGGCCGTGTGACGCGCGGCGGTGGTTGTCACCAGTTTCGAAGATCCACTCCGGTGGGAGTTCGCGGACTATCCGCGTCCTTCCCCGGCTGGTGAGTGATCGTTTCCCGCGGGTGCGGTGGTGTGCGTGCGCCAGAGGGCTTGGTAGTGCTCCGGGCTGTGGGCTGTGCCGGGTAGGGGGGTTGTGGGGCCGGGGCGCAGGCCGTCGATCGCGATGGCGAGGACGCGCTGGCGTGCGGTGTTGTCCTGTGCGCCGGGGGCGGCGGGGTGTCGCATACCGAACTGGCCGATGAACAGGAAGATGTCCATGGTGGTGACGTCGCCGCGCAGCGCGCCGGCGGTGCGCGCGCGTGCGATGAGCGCTTCGGCAAGCTCTTGGGCACGCTCGCTGCTTCGCCGCATGGCGGGGGTGGGGCGGATGGTTCCGGCGAGGGGGGCGAGGGTTCCCAGGCCGAAGTCCACGCAGCGCTGGATGAACGCCACCAGGGCCTGCCAGGGCTCGTCGATGGCGGCGCTGGCCTCGGCCGCGGCGGCGATCTGGTCCATGGAGTCCTCGCACAGGTGCTGAAAAAGCTCCTCCTTGGTCCGGTAGCGGCGGTAGAGGCTGCCCATCCCCACGCCGGCCCGTTCGGCGATGGCCGCGACGGGAGCGCCGAAGCCCTGGACGGCGAAGACCTCACGGGCGGCCTCGATGAGCGCGCGGTCGTTGCGGGCGGCACGGGTCTGCGGGCCTGGCTTGCGGCGGGGCACGGGTGTCTCGGGCGTCTCGGGGGAGGCGGCGTCGCGCATGACGCCAGGATAGCGCTTGCGGAGCGATTCACTCCGAGTTAGCTTACTCGGAGTGAATCGCTCCGAATGGAGGAGGTGTTTCGGTGCAGGCTGTCATGCTGCGGGAGTTCGGCCCGCCGGAGGTGCTGGTCACCGAGCAGGTGCCCGATCCCGTCGCCAAGCCGGGACAGGCGCTGGTGGCGGTACAGGCCGTCAGCGTCACGTTCGTCGAGACCCAGATCCGGGCCGGACGTGGGCCCACCCCCGCCCACCGCCCTTCGTTGCCGGTGATCCCCGGCAACGGCGTGGGCGGAGTGGTGACCGGGGTGGGCGAGGGCGTCGAACGCGGGCTGCTGGGCGCTCGCGTGGTGACCACGACCGGTGGCAGCGGCGGCTATGCCGGACTGGTCGCGGTGGACGCCGCCGAGCTGATCCCCGTCCCCGAAGGGCTTCGGGTGACCGACGCCACGGCGCTGCTGGCCGACGGCCGCACGGCCATGCTGCTGAGCCGCACGGCGGCCCCGGGCCCGGGCGAGTACGTGCTGGTGGAGGCGGCGGGCGGCGGCGTCGGCAGCCTGCTGGTGCAGTTGGCCGCCGCCCGTGGCGCCCACGTGATCGCCGCCGCCGGTGGCGCGGCCAAGCTGCGGCTGGCCGAACGCCTGGGCGCCCGGTCGGCAGTCGACTACACCGATCCCGGCTGGCCCGACCGGGTACGCGCTGCCACCGGCGGCGCCGGTGTCGACCTGGTCTTCGACGGGGTCGGCGGCGCCATCGGCGAGGCGGCCGCGGGCCTGCTGCGGCGTGGCGGCCGCCTCTGCTCGTTCGGCATGGCCAGCGGACAGGCGACCACGCTCGACGGCCCCACGGCCGACCGCCTCGGGATCACGGCTGTGGGCTTCGGCCCGCCGCCCGCCCCAGGGGAGCTACGTCAACTGGTCCGCGACGCACTCGCGGAGGCTGCCGCCGGACGGCTGCGCCCGACGATCGGGCAGACCTTTCCGCTGTCGGCCGCGCCGGAAGCGCACGCGGCCATCGAGGCACGCGCCACCCTCGGCAAGACCCTCCTCATCCCCACCCCTCCTACACGAAACGGCAGATGAGATGACCGCTGACAGCATCATCCTCGTGACCGGCGCGACCGGGAACCAAGGCGGCGCGACCGCCCGCCACCTCCTGGCCCGCGGCCAGCGGGTACGCGCCCTGGTGCGCGACCCGGACACCCCCGCCGCGCTCCGGCTCAAGGCCCGGGGCGCCGAGCTTGCCCAGGGCGACCTGAACGATCCTGACTCGCTGCGCCGCGCCATGACCGGCGTCCACGGCGTCTTCAGCGTCCAGGCGCTGGCCTACGAGCCCGAGACCCTGGCCACCGAGATCCGCCAGGGCAAGAACGTGGCCGACACAGCCCAGGAGACGGGAGTGGCCCACCTGGTCTACAGCTCGGTTGGCGGGGCCGAACGCGACACCGGCATCGATCACTTCGAGAGCAAGGCCGCCATCGAACGCCACATCCAGGCCCTCGGCCTGCCCGCCACCGTGCTGCGTCCGGTGTTCTTCATGAACAACCTGCTCCACTACGCCGACGCCACGGAGAACCGCGAACGCGTCATGCGACTCCCGGTGGACCCGGACCGGCCCATGCAGATGATCGCTGCCGACGATATCGGCCACTTCGCCGCCGAGGCGTTCAACCACCCCGCCGACTACCTCGGCAGGGAGCTGGAGATCGCCGGTGACGCCCCCTCCTTCTCCCAGGTCGCCGAGATCTACCAGCGCGTCACCGGCGTCCCCACCCGCCTGGAGCCCGAACCCATCACCGAGCGCATGTTCCAGTGGTTCGCCGAGAGCGGCTACCAGGCCGACATCCCCACCCTGCGCCGCCTCCACCCGAACATGCTGACCCTGGAAGCCTTCCTGCGCCGGCACACCAAGCCCGCCGACTCCTGATCCCACCGGACACCAGGACCCGCTCGATCGGCATGATCGGGCGGGCCCCGTCAACCGCACACCAGCTCACTCGTGAACGTTCCAGCTCAGTCGGCCAGGAGGATCTGCCGGCGAAGCGCCACGCGTCACGGCCGGGCGGGCGCGGGCGTGCGTTCTGCCGCAAGCGGGGCGCTTGCAATTGCTAGCACCGTCCGGCAGGCTGGGGTCATGGCTTCACTCGGTGTGGGAGATCTGGGGGCGTTCCTTCGGGAGCAGCGGCGGCAGGCGCAGTTGTCCCTGCGTCAACTGGCCGACGCCGCCGGGGTGTCCAACCCCTATCTCAGCCAGATCGAGCGCGGGCTGCGCAGGCCGAGCGCGGAGATCCTCCAGCAGATCGCCAAGGCGCTGCGGATCTCCGCCGAGACGCTCTATGTCCAGGCCGGCTTTCTCGACGAGCGGGTGCAGGAGGAGGCCGATGCCGACGCGCGGGTCGGGGTGCGCGAGGCGATCCTCGCCGACCCGGGCCTGAACGAGCGGCAGAAGGAGGCCCTGCTCCAGATCTATGTCTCGTTCCGGAGCGAGAACGCCCGCGACCAGCCGGCCGGCGAGGCGCCAGCGCGCGACCAGCCGGCCGGGGCCGGAGACGAGAGACCGCGCGGCAGGCGCCGCCCGCGCGCCCGCGACCAGCACGACGACTGACCGACCCACGGGAGGGAACCACCATGGCCATCACCGATGACCTGCGGAAGACACTGACCGACTCCACGCCGCTCTATGTGGCGGCCGGCACCGCCGACCTCGCCGCGCAGAAGCTGCGCGAGCTGCCCGCCACCCTCGACCGGCTGCGGGCCGAGGCCCCCGAGCGGCTGCCCAAGCTGCGCGAGCGCGCCCAGCACGCGGCGC
The DNA here is from genome assembly GCF_003696235.1 of Streptomyces triticirhizae. Taxonomy (GTDB): domain Bacteria; phylum Actinomycetota; class Actinomycetes; order Streptomycetales; family Streptomycetaceae; genus Streptomyces; species Streptomyces triticirhizae. The sequence continues at coordinate 10,977 of NZ_RFFJ01000126.1, read as the reverse complement.
TGACCGGCGTCGGCCTGGCCCTGGAGTACGCGGTCAAGGCGCGGGAGACGTACGACGGGCTGGCCGAGCGCGGCAAGACCGTGGTCGAGCGACGGCGCGGCGAGGACGGGCCCGAGGAGGGCTGGTCCGAGGTGAAGGTCGAGCGCGCCCCGGTCACCGAGCCGGTGACCGAGCCGGCCAGCGTCACCGAGGAGGCGGAGGCCGCTGAGGCCAAGGAAGCGGCTGGGGAGGCCCCGGCCGAGGCCACGGGGAAGAAGGACGCGCCGGCCAGGCCCCGCCGGGCCAACGGCAGCCGCAGGGCCGCCACCCGCGAGCCCCGGAAGATGCCGCCCAAGGACTGACCGGGACCAGGCGTCAACAGCCGGCAGCCCGGGCATTACCGGCCCGGGCTTCCGGCCGGTAGCGTGGAAGACGACCATCGGCAAACGGCCGCAAACGGACACGGTGGGTGGCGGAGCATGTTTTACGAGACGTTTATGTCGCTGTGGTTCTACCTCTTCCTCGCGCTGCTGCTCATGAGCGGCTACGCGCTGATCCACGCGGCGCTCCAGCGCGAGGACGCGTTCCGCGCCGCGGACAAGCAGACCAAGCCGGCCTGGCTGGTGATCCTCGGCGTCTCCGTCGCGGTCCAGCTGGCCATCCCGATGCTGCTGCTGGTGCTGGCGGCGACGGTCGCCACCATCGTCTACCTCGTCGACGTGCGGCCGGCGCTCCGCGCCGTGACCGGCGGTGGCGGCGGTAACGGCGGCTGGAGCAGCAGCGACGGCCCGTACGGCCCGTACAACGGCAACCGCTGAGACGCGACCCCCCGGCTCCCGCCCGGGGAGCCGTGGGAAGGTTAGCCGTGGCTGGTTCCTGCCCTTAGCATCAACGGGACAACAGCCGCTGAATGCCAGAGGAACTGCCGTGCGCTTTCGCCTGACGCCGAAGGAGACCAGCTTCTACGAGCTGTTCTCCACCGCGGCCGACAACGTGCTCAGTGGCTCGAAACTGCTGATGGAGCTGCTGGGCGCCGACGCCGCCGCGCGGGTGGAGATCGGCGAGCGGATGCGCGCGGCCGAGCACGCCGGCGACGATGTGACCCATGCCATCTTCCACCAGCTGAACTCGTCGTTTGTCACCCCGTTCGACCGTGAGGACATCTACCGGCTGGCCTCGCTCCTCGACGACATCATGGACTTCATGGAGGAGGCCGTCGATCTGGTGGTCCTCTACGAGATCGACGAGCTGCCCAAGGGCGTGGAGAGCCAGATAGAGGTGCTCGGCCGGGCGGCGGAGCTGACCGCCGAGGCGATGCCCAGGCTGCGGGACATGCGGGACCTCAACGAGTACTGGATCGAGGTCAACCGCCTGGAGAACCAGGCCGACCAGGTCCACCGCAAGCTGCTGGCGCAGCTGTTCAACGGGGGCTTCGAGGCCATCGAGGTCATGAAGCTCAAGCAGATCGTGGATGTGCTGGAGGAGGCGGCCGACGCCTTCGAGTCGGTGGCCAACACGGTGGAGACCATCGTGGTCAAGGAGTCCTGAACCCACCGTGGACACCTTCGCACTGATCGTCGTGATCGGCGTCGCGCTCTTCTTCACCTACACCAACGGGTTCCACGACTCGGCGAACGCGATCGCCACCTCCATCTCCACCCGGGCGCTCACCCCGAGGGTCGCCCTCGGAATGGCCGCCGTGATGAACATGGCCGGGGCCTTTCTGGGCTCGGGCGTGGCCAAGACCGTCAGCGAGGGGCTGATCGCCACCCCGACGGGCAAGCAGGGCATGGTCATCCTCTTCGCCGCGCTGGTCGGGGCGATCGCCTGGAACCTGATCTCCTGGCACTACGGGCTACCCTCGTCGTCCTCGCACGCCCTCTTCGGCGGGCTGGTCGGCGCGGCGCTGGCCGGCAGCTCGACGGTGTACTGGGGCGGGGTGCTCACCAAGATCGTGATCCCCATGTTCCTCTCCCCACTGATCGGCCTGGTGCTGGGCTATCTCGTGATGGTCGGCATCCTGTGGGCGTTCCGGCGGGCCAACCCGCACCGGGCGCAGCGTGGCTTCCGGATGGCGCAGACCGTCTCGGCGGCCGGGATGGCCCTGGGCCACGGGCTCCAGGACGCGCAGAAGACCATGGGCGTGGTGGTGATGGCCCTGGTGATCGCCGACGTGCAGGACGAGAGCGACGCCATCCCGGTCTGGGTCAAGGTGTCCTGCGCGGTGATGCTCTCGCTGGGGACCTACGCCGGCGGCTGGCGGATCATGCGGACCCTGGGGCGGCGGATCATCGAGCTGGACCCGCCGCGCGGATTCGCCGCCGAGACCACGGCGGCCTCGGTGCTCTACACCGCGTCGTACTTCTTCAACGCGCCGATCTCGACGACCCATGTGATCACCTCGGCGATCATGGGCGTGGGCGCCACCCGCCGGGTGAGCGCGGTGCGGTGGGGCGTGGCGGGCAACATCGTGCGGGGCTGGTTCATCACCATGCCGGCGGCCGGCGGGGTGGCCGCGCTCTGCTATCTGCTGGTGCACCTCGTCGTGGGTTAGGTCGTGTCCGTGAAGTCTCGTCGGATCAGACCGCGGCGTCAGACGCGGTGCGTCGCGAGGCGCCGGATCGCAGCTCATACCTGGCCGTATTCGCGCGATGCGGTAACGCGGCGAGGTGCCGCGTATGGCGTCACGGGCCCGGCGAGACTTCACGGACACGGCCTAGGACCGCCGGCTGAGCCCGCGCGCCCGGGGAGCGCGGCACCGTTCGGGCACCATCCCTTCACAGACTCCATACCTGGGAGCATGGTCGCAACCCCTTCCCTCCGCTCATGATCGAGTGGGGGGATGGATGACACCCCCTGTCAACTTCTGTCATCAGGGGGACAGTTGAGGAAAGATTCAAGGGAGCCGACGCGGATACCCGGCCGGCGGGTCAGGACCAGGACCAAGGTCGCCACCGCCGTCACCGCGACCGCCGTGGCGCTCGCCGTCACCGCGACGCTCGCGAACACGGCCGGCGCCGAGCCGACGCCGACGGGCACCGTGCCCACCGTCTCCGAGGGACAGGCCACGGGCGAACGCCTCACCCTGATCACCGGCGACCAGGTGGTGCTGGGCCGGGGCGGGGAGGTCGCCGGGCTGATCCCGGCCGAGGGCCGCGAGAACATCCCGGTGCGCACGGCGCGCGTGGGCGGCGGCGTCTCGGTGCTGCCGGCCGACGTCCTGCCGCTGATCGCCGACGGCACGCTGGACCGCCGCCTCTTCGACATCGAGGCGCTCAGCGAGCAGCGCCGCCAGCAGGACGAGGGGCTGCGGCTGATCGTCTCCTACGCCGAGAACGCCCAACAGGCCGAGGCCGCCGAGCTGTTCGCCGACGCCGACCCCGAGGTGGGCGCCACCCTCTCGGCGGTCAACGGCGAGGCGTTGACCGTCGCCGACGCGGACGCGGCCGCGCTGTTCGCCGCGCTCACCACGCGCTCCGAGGGCGCCGCCACCCTGTCCGCCGCTCCGGCGATCGAGTCGGTGGCGCTGGACGGCGTGGTCACCAAGTCGCTGGACGTCAGCGTCCCGCAGATCGGCGCGCCCGAGGCGTGGGAGGCCGGCTTCGACGGCAGCGGCGTCACCGTCGCCGTGCTGGACACCGGCATCTCCGCCGATCACCCGGACCTCGGCGCGGACAAGGTCGTCGCCGAGCAGAACTTCTCCGAGTCGGACACCGCCTCCGACCGCGACGGCCACGGCACCCACGTCGCCTCCACCGTCGCCGGCGTCGGCGACCCGTACACGGGCGTGGCGCCCGGCGCCTCGCTGCTCAACGGCAAGGTGCTGGACGACTACGGCAGCGGCTGGGAGTCGGACATCATCGAGGGGATGCAGTGGGCCGTCGATGAGGGCGCCGACATCGTGTCGATGAGCCTGGGCGGCTACGCCGGCCCGGAGATCGACCCGATGGAGGAGGCCGTCAACACCCTCTCCGCCGAGAGCGGCGCGCTCTTCGTGATCGCCGCCGGCAACGAGGGCCCGTCCGCCGGCACCATCGGCAGCCCGGGCACCGCCGACGCGGCGCTCACCGTGGGCGCCGTGGACGACGACGACGCGCTCGCCGAGTTCTCCTCCGTCGGCCCGCGCACCCGGGACGGCGGGCTGAAGCCCGACGTCACGGCGCCGGGCGTGGACATCGCCGCCGCCGGCGCCGAGGGCGCGGCGATCTGGGAGTACGGCACCCCGGTCGACGACACCCATGTCGCGATCTCCGGCACCTCCATGGCCACGCCCCATGTGGCCGGCGCCGCCGCGCTGTTGGCGCAGGCCAACCCGGACCTGACCGGCGACCAGATCAAGGCCGCCCTCGCCGGCTCGGCGATCACCGCCGAGGGCTACTCCGCCTTCCAGCAGGGCTCGGGCCGGATCGACGTCCCGGCGGCCATCGCGCAGAGCGTGATCGCCGAGCCGTCCTCGCTGAGCTTCGGCGCCGTGCCCTTCCCGCACGAGGACGCCGAGCCGGTCACCAGGGAACTCACCTACCGCAACCTCGGTGACGCCGACGTGACGCTCCAACTGGCCGCCGAGGGCACCGACCCCGAGGGCAACCCCGCCCCCGAGGGCCTGTTCGCCCTCAGCGCCGACGAGGTCACCGTCCCGGCCGGCGGGACCGCGACCGTCGAGGCCACCGCGAGCACGGCGGCCGGCGAACTCTTCGGCGGGCACTCGCTGTTCGTCACCGCGACCGCCGAGGACGGCACCACCGTCACCACGGCGGGCGGCGTCGAGCGCGAGGAGGAGAAGTTCGGGCTCGACATCGAGGTCACCGGCCGCGACGGGGAGCCGTCGCAGGACGCCTGGGTGACCGTGACCGATCTCGCGACGCTGGACCAGTACGACCTGCCCCTCGTCGACGGCGTCGCCAGCGCGCGGCTGCCGGAGGGCGAGTACGTGGTCGACGCCGCGCACTTCCACGCCACCGAGGACGGCGAGGAGCTGCTCGGCATCGACTGGCTGGTGGAGCCGAACGTCGCGCTGACCGAGGACACCGTGCTCAGCCTCGCCGCCACCGACGCCCAGCCCATCGACTGGACCGTGGAGGACGAGGCGGCCGAGCAGACCGACCTGAGCGTCGGCTTCGAGGCGTCCGACCCGGAGACGGGCTCGACCCTCGGCTCCTCCTGGTTCGCCGCCGGCCTGCCGGAGGGCTTCCACACCGCCCAGGTGGACACGCCGGACAACCCCGAGAGCTTCCTCGGCTTCGCCAACGCCGGCTGGGACAACGCCGAGACCAACGCCCAGTACCGGGCCGCCGACAGCAGCGAGGGCGCGTTCTACACCGGGCTGACGGCCCACCTCACGCTCGACCAGACCGCGCTCGTCGAGGCGGCGCTCGGCTCCTCGGTGCCGGACACGACGGGGGCGCTCCTCGTCTACCCGCCGGCGGCGGGTCTCATCTCCGCCTACGATGTGCCGCTGCCGCTGACCACCAACCTGTACCTCCAGGAGGGCACGCCCTGGGCGACCGACTACCTCCAGAACACCGAGGACCTCTTCGGCATGGTCTTCGGCTTCACGGACTACGTCGACTACACGGCCGGCGAGACCTACGACCTCACGTTGAACGTGGGCGTCCACGGCCCGACCGCGAACGAGAACACCTCGCTGGTCCGCGAGGGTGACACGCTCTACGGCTGGATCAACCCGTTCACCGACGGCGCGGGCAACCCGGTCTTCAGCCTGTACGACTCGGCGAGCACCACGCTCTACCGGAACGGCGAGGAGTTCGCCACGGCGGACGACCTGCTGGACGCGGTCGAGTTCGAGCTGCCCGCCGAGGAGGCCGAGTACGAGCTGGTCACCACGGTCTCCCGGGGCGCGCCGGTGGCCGCGGTCACCACGGAGGTCACCGCCTCCTACACGTTCACCTCGGCGGCGACCGAGGAGGCGACGGAACTGCCGTTCAGCGCCGTCCGGTTCACCCCGGAGCTGGCCCTGGACAGCACCACGCCGGCCGGTGAGACGCTGACCGTGCCGGTCACCGTCCAGGGCGCGGCGGCCGAGAACGCCGAGTCCCTGGTCGTCTCCGCCTCCACCGACGGCGGCGAGACCTGGGATGAGGTCGAGGTCGTCGACGGCGCGGTCGAGATCGTCAGCCCCGAGGCCGGCGGCAGCGTCTCGCTGCGCGCCCAGGTCGACGACGGCGACGGCAACGCGTTGACGCAGACCATCATCGACGCCTACCGCACCGCCTGACCGACCCGCACCAGCGGGCGACGGCCCGCGTTCCCTCCTCGAACGGGAGGGAACGCGGGCCGTTCGTCGTGCGGGGCCCCGGCGTCTCAGCCGAAGCGGCCGGAGATGTAGTCCTCGGTCGACTGGACCGAGGGGTTGGAGAAGATCTTCTCGGTCTGGTCGATCTCGATCAGCCGGCCCGGCTGCCCGATCGCCGAGAGGTTGAAGAAGGCGGTGCGGTCCGAGACCCGGGCCGCCTGCTGCATGTTGTGGGTGACGATCACGATGGTGTACTCGGACTTCAGCTTGTCGATCAGGTCCTCGATGGCGAGGGTGGAGACCGGGTCGAGCGCCGAGCAGGGCTCGTCCATCAGCAGCACGTCCGGCTGGACGGCGGTCGCCCGCGCGATGCACAGCCGCTGCTGCTGGCCGCCCGACAGGCCAGAACCGGGCCGCGCCAGGCGGTCCTTGACCTCGTTCCAGAGGTTGGCGCCCCGCAGGTTCTTCTCCACCAGGTCGTCCAGCTCGGACTTCCGCCGCCCGCCGCCGTTGAGCCGGATGCCGGCGGCGACGTTGTCGTAGATCGACATGGTGGGGAACGGGTTGGGCCGCTGGAAGACCATCCCGATGGTGCGGCGCACCGACACCGGGTCGACGCCCGGGCCGTAGAGGTCCTCGTTGTCCAGCAGCACCCGGCCCTCGACGCGGCCGCCGGGGGTCACCTCGTGCATCCGGTTGAGGGTGCGCAGGAACGTCGACTTGCCGCAGCCGGACGGGCCGATGAACGCGGTCACCGCGCCCGGCTCGATGTGCATGGTGATGTCCTCGATCGCCTTGTGGGCGCCGTAGTACGCGGTCAGCCCGCTGACATCGATGCGCTTGGCCATGATGGGTGGCACCTCTCCTAACGGCCGGTCTTGGGGGCCTTCCAGCGGGCGATCCCGCGGGCGACCAGGTTGAGAACCATCACCAGGGCGATCAGCACCAACGCCGCCGCCCAGGCCCGGTCGTAGGCGGACTCGGTGCCGTAGGCCCACTGCTCGTAGACGTAGAGCGGCAGCGAGGACTGGGCGCCCTCGAAGACGTTGGCGTTGATCATGTTGTTGCCGAACACCAGCAGGATGATCGGCGCGGTCTCGCCGGCGATCCTGGCCAGGGCCAGCATCACCCCGGTGGTGATCCCGCCGATGGCGGTGGGCAGCACCACCTTGAGGATGGTGCGCCACTTGGGGATGCCAAGCGCCAGCGACGCCTCGCGCAGCTCGCCGGGGACCAGCTTGAGCATCTCCTCGGTGGAGCGGACCACGATCGGCATCATCAGGATGGCCAGCGCCAGCGCCCCGGCGAAGCCGGAGTAGCCCAGGTCCAGCATCATGATCCACAGGCTGAGGACGAAGAGGCCGGCGACGATCGAGGGGATGCCGGTCATCACGTCGACGAAGAAGGTGATCGTCTTCGCCAGCCGGCCCCGCCCGTACTCCACCAGGTAGACGGCGGTCAGCAGCCCGACCGGGATCGCCAACAGCGAGGCGAGCGCGACCTGTTGCAGCGTGCCCAGCAGCGCGTGGTAGATCCCGCCGCCGTCCTGCCAGCTGAGGACGCCGTTCATCGAGTGGGTCAGGAAGTACCAGTCGACGCCGGGCGCGCCCCGGGAGACGGTCTCCCAGATCAGCGAGGCCAGCGGCAGCACGGCCAGCACGAAGCTGGCCCAGACCAGGGTGGCGGCCAGCCGGTCCACGGCCTGCCGCCGGCCCTCGACGGCCGAGGTCAGCACGAAGCGGGCGACCACGAAGACGATCGCGGCGATCATGCCCCACTGCACCCGGCTGTCCAGCCGGCCGAGCAGCCCGGCGGCGACGCCGACGGCGGCCGAGCCGAGCAGCAGCGCCGCCAGCGACCAGCGCGGCAGCCTCGGCGGGCGCAGCGTCTCGGGGCGGACGTCGGCGGCGGCGCGGGCGCGGTTCAGGGTGGACTGGCTCATGCGTTGGCCCCCGAGTACTCCTTGCGGCGGGCGATGATCAGCCGGGCGACGCCGTTGACCAGCAGGGTCAGCAGGAAGAGCACCAGGCCGGAGGCGATCAGCGCGTCCCGCCCCATGGAGCCGGCCTCCTTGAACTGGCTGGCGATGTTCTGCGCGAACGTTCCGCCGCCGGACTCCAGCAGGCTGGCGTTGATCAGGAAGCTCGGCGAGAGGACCGTGGCCACCGCCATGGTCTCGCCCAGCGCGCGGCCAAGGCCCAGCATGGAGGCGCTGATCACGCCGGACCTGCCGAACGGCAGCACGGTCACCCGGACCACCTCCCAGCGGGTGGCGCCCAGCGCCAGCGCCGCCTCCTGGTGCGCCTTGGGCGTCTGCTGGAAGACCTCGCGGGTGACGGACGTGATGATCGGCAGGATCATCACGGCCAGCAGGATGCCGACCGTCATCAGGGAACGGGCGGGGCTGCCGTCGTAGGCGAGGATCCTCGTCCAGCCGAACAGGTCGTCCAGCCACTCGTAGAGCCCGGTCAGCCGGGGCACCAGGTAGAGCGCGCCCCACAGGCCGTAGATGATGCTGGGCACGGCGGCCAGCAGGTCCACCAGGTAGCCGATGGGCGTGGCCAGCCGGCGCGGCGCGTAGTGCGAGAGGAAGAGCGCGATCCCCACCGCGACCGGCACCGCGATGACCATCGCGATCACCGAGGAGACCACGGTGCCGAAGAGCAGCACCGCGATCCCGAAGTAGGGCGGGTCGGCGTTGGCCTCCCAGGCGAACGTCGTCAGGAAGTTGCCGTCGTTGGCCCGGATGGCGACCACGGCGCGGATGGCGAGGAAGACCGCGATCGCGGCCATGATCACCAGCAGCGCGATGCCGGAGCCCTTGGACAGGTTGCTGAACACCCGGTCGCCCAGGCGCGTGGTGCTCCGGTTCGACGCCCTGGGTGCGGGGGCGGGAGCCGGCGGCTTGGTGTCGTTCACGGTCATCTGGGCCTCAGTCCATCGCCTCGACGCGGTCCCGCACCTGCTGGATGATGTCGTCGGAGATCGGCGCGTAGTCGATCTCGGCCAGCGCGCGCTGGCCCTCCTCGCCGGCGGTGTAGTCGAGGAACGCCCGGGTCAGCTCCAGGGTGGCGGGGTCGTTGCCGCCGTCGCAGACGATCTCGTAGGTGACCAGCACGATGGGGTAGACGCCCTCCTCCCTGGTGGCGTAGTTCAGCTCCAGCGCCAGGTCGCCGTCCTCGCCGACCACCTCGGCCTCGGCGATGGCGTTGGAGGAGTTCTCCACGGTGGCCTCGACCGGCTCGCTGGCGCCGGTGTCCACGCGGACCGTGTCGAGGTCGTTCTGGTGCGCGTAGGACAGCTCGAAGTAGGCGATGGCGCCCGCGTTCTGCTGCACCATCCCGACCAGCCCCGACGAGCCGTCGGCGGACTGGCCGCCCCGGCCGCGCCACGCCTTGTCCGGCTCGTAGGGCCAGTCCTCGGGGGCCGAGGCGTGGAGGTAGGTGGTGAGGTTCTCGGTGGTGCCGGAGCCGTCGGAGCGGTGGAACGGCGTGATCGCCAGGTCGGGCAGGTCGACGCCCGGGTTGAGCGCGTCGATCGCCGGATCGTTCCAGCGGGTGATCTGGGAGTCGAAGATCCGCGCCAGCGTCGAGGCGTCCAGCGTCAGCTCGGGCACGCCCGGCACGTTGTAGCCGAGCGCGATCGGGCCGGCGGCCATCGGGAGGTGGATCGCCCGGCCGCCGTCGCGGCAGACCCGCCGGGACTCGTCGACCTCGCCGGGGCTCAGCAGCGAGTCGGAGCCGGCGAACGCGGTGGTGCCCTGGAGGAACTCCTGCACGCCGGCGCCTGAGCCGGTCGCCTTGTAGTTGATCTGGCTTCCTTCACAGTTGGCCTGGTAGGTGTTCACCCAGACCTCCATCGCGTTCGCCTGGGCGCTCGACCCGGAGGCCAGCAGCGTGCCGCCCGGGCCGCAGCTGAGGTCGTCCACGGTGAAGTCCACCGCTCCGGGGAGGCCGGAGTTGTCGTCCGTGCCACAGGCAGTGAGGACCAGAGCGCCCGCCGCCAGCGCGGCGCCAAGACCGAGCGCCCGCCGCCCCCTCGTGCGCGAAAGCTTCACTGTCGTCGATCCTTCCCGTAACCGTTCCCAACCGAAAGTAGGTTGATCAGGTGAATCGGCTTACGGTCAAAAGTGAATAGCAAATGAATCAGGCGGGGCGGTCAGGTTGCCGGCCGGGTGCACGATACTGCCCGGTTGGCGGACGATTCGTTACGCTATACCCGTCAGGGGTATATGAGCAGAAGGCGGCGTTATGACCACGGCGAAGACGGCGGCCGGGCCCGGCACGACCGGCGACGAGGACGCGGCGGCGCCGCACGGCGACGGGTCCCACGCGCAGGGCCAGCACGGGTACAGCAAGGACAAGGACGCCCACCTCAAGCGGCTGCGCCGGATCGAGGGGCAGGTGCGCGGCCTCCAGCGGATGGTCGAGGAGGACGTCTACTGCATCGACATACTGACGCAGGTCTCCGCCTCCACCAAGGCGCTCCAGTCGTTCGCCCTCCAGCTGCTGGAGGAGCACCTGCGGCACTGCGTCGCCCACGCCGCGCAGGAGGGCGGACCCGAGATCGACGCCAAGGTCGAGGAGGCCACGGCCGCCATCGCGCGGATGCTGCGCACCTAGGTTCTTTCGTTTGGATCATCGTGCGGACCAGATGAAGATGCCTGCGATGTGGAGTCCGGCGAGGTAGATGGTTGCGGTTTTGTCGTAGCGGGTGGCGAGGCCGCGCCAGTGTTTGATGCGGTT
>NZ_RFFJ01000125.1 GCF_003696235.1 Streptomyces triticirhizae | reverse complement strand
CCCGCCGCCTCCGGGGCCCGGGCCCAGGCCGCCCCCGAACCGCCAGCGCCGGTCGCGGCCTCCGGCCGGGCCGGCGTCGCGTTGGCCGCCGCCCTGGGCGCGTTGGGGCGGCCCTACGGCTGGGGCCAGGCCGGACCCGACGCGTTCGACTGCTCGGGCCTGGTGCAGTGGGCCTACGCCAAGGCCGGCGTCTCCCTGCCCCGCACCTCCCAGGCGCAGGCCACGGCCGGGCGGCGGGTGCCGCTCGACCAGGCACAGCCGGGCGACATCGTTGTCTACCGGGCGGACGCCAGCCATGTGGGCCTCTACGCCGGCGACGGACAAGTGGTGCACGCCCCTTATACCGGAGCTTCCGTGCGGTATGACCCGGTCGGGATGATGCCGGTCTCCTCGGTGGTACGACCCTGACCCGAGGTCGGTAATGTTCGGGTGATGCGAAAGACGTTGATCGTGACCAACGACTTCCCGCCCCGCCCGGGCGGAATCCAGGCGTTCCTGCACAGCATGGCGCTGCGGATGGACCCGGGCCAGGTGGTGGTGTATGCCTCCAGCTGGCGGCGGGACGCCGAAGCCGTCGAGGCCACCACCGAGTTCGACGCCGAGCAGCCCTACCCGGTCTTCCGGGACAGGTCGGCGTCGCTGCTGCCCACCAGAGCCACCACCCGCAAGGCCGCCGAGCTGCTGCGGGAACACGGATGCACGGCCGTGTGGTTCGGCGCCGCCGCGCCGCTGGGCCTGATGGCCCCGACGCTGCGCGCCGCCGGCGCCGAGCGGCTGGTGGCCACCAGCCACGGGCACGAGGCCGGTTGGGCGGGAATGCCGGTCACGCGCCAGGTGGTGCGCCGCATCGGCGAGAACACCGATGTGATCACCTACCTCGGCGAGTACACCAGGAGCCGGATCGCCGCCGCGCTGACGCCTTCGGCCGCCTCCCGGATGACCCAACTCACCCCGGGCGTCGACCACAAGCTCTTCCACCCCGACTCCGGCGGTCGGCGGCTGCGCGCCAGCCTGGGCCTGGCCGACCGGCCGGTGGTGGTCTGCGTCTCCCGGCTGGTCGCCCGCAAGGGGCAGGACACGCTGATCCGCGCCATGCCGGCGGTGTTGGCCGCCGAGCCCGACGCCGTGCTGGCGATCGTGGGCGGCGGGGCGTACCGCTCGGACCTGGAACGGCTGGTGCAACGCATGGGGCTCCAGCGGTCGGTGCGCTTTCTTGGTGAGGTGTCATGGGCACAACTGCCCGCGCACTTCGGTATCGGCGACGTCTTCGCGATGCCGTGCCGCACCCGGCACCGGGGGCTGGACGTCGAGGGCCTGGGGATGGTGTACCTGGAGGCGTCGGCCACCGGACTCCCCGTGATCGCCGGCGACTCCGGCGGCGCGCCGGACGCGGTGCTCGACGGTGAAACCGGTTGGGTGGTGCGCGGCGGGGGGCCCACCGCCCCCCGGGAGACCGCCGAACGCATCGTCACGCTGCTCCGCGACCCGGAACTGCGCCGCAGGATGGGCACGCGGGGGCGGGAGTGGGTCGAGGAGAAGTGGGGCTGGGACATGCTCTCCGAACGGCTGCGGGCGCTGTTGACATGACCGGACGGCGGCCGGCCCCCCGAAGGGCCGGCCGCCCGGTGGCCGGCGGGGGTTGCGCGCGGACCGGCGGCGATGAGTTCCGGGCGGGGCGTGGGTCCCCTTTCACCCGGGGGCGGCACACGTGCCCGGAGTTGAAGAGAGGTGACGCGACGTGAAGGTCGTTCTTCAGGAGTTCCTGTCGCTGGACGGCGTGGCGCAGGGGCCGGGGGCCCCGGACGAGGACACCAGCGGCGGGTTCACGCGGGGAGGTTGGCTCGTTCCGCACCTGGACGACGCGTTCCTGCGGATCGTGACCGGCTGGCTCGACGAGGTGGACGGGTTCCTGTTCGGACGGCGCACCTACGAGAACTTCGCGCGTGACTGGCCCGCGATGGACGACCCCGACGACCCGGTGGCCAGCAAGCTCAACCACCTGCCGAAGTATGTCGCCACCAACACCCTGACCAGCGCCGACTGGGAGCCGACCACGATCCTCTCGGGCGATGTGGTCGCCCGGGTCGACGAGGTGCGGGGGCGCCCCGGGCGGGAGTTGCAGATCCACGGCAGCGCCCGGCTGGGCGCCTCGCTGCTGGCCGCCGGGCTGGTCGACGAGGTGCGGCTGATGATCGCACCGGTGGTGGTGGGCGCCGGCCGGCGGCTCTTCCCGGAGAGCGGGGTTCCCGCCGGGCTCCGGCTGGTGAGCAGCGAGACGACGCCGAGCGGGGTCACCGCCCAGGTCTACGAGGTGACCGGCGAGCCGGGCTTCGGCGCCTACGGGCCAGAGGCCACGTCCTGAACCGTTCGGGGGTACCGTCACGTCCGGGCGCCCGGCGTCCGGACGCGAGGAGGCGATGTGGCGGCTGTCGTGGTCGTGGGTGCGGGGATCGTCGGCGCCGCGCTGGCGTGGGAGTTGGCGGCGCGCGGGGTCGGGGTGACCTTGCTGGACGCGGAGGCGTCGCCGGGGCGCGGCGTGACCGGCGCTTCGTTCGGGTGGATCGGCGGGGTGGGCGGGCACTGGCCGGGCGGGGCGCGGGAGTTGCGGGAGTTCGTGCTGGCGGACTACCGGCGGCTGGCGGGCGAGGTCCGGCGTTGACGTGCGCTGGTGCGGCTCGCTGGCGTGGGACGAGGCGTCGGGGGTGGACGGGGAGCCGGGGGAGGGGCGGTTCCTGGTCGGGCGCGACGAGGTCGCCGCGCTGGAGCCCGCGCTTCGGGAGCCGCCCGAGCGGGCCGTGCACACCCCGAGTGACGCGGGCGTCGATCCGACGGCCGTGGCGGAGGCGCTGGTGGCGGCGGCCCGCGCGCGGGGGGCGAAGGTGCGGACGGGGGTGCGGGTCACGGGACTTGAGGTGGTGAACGGGCGCGTCGCGGGCGTGCGGTCGTCGGCCGGTGCGCACCGCGCGGCGCGGGTCGTGCTCGCCGCCGGCACGGAGGTCGTGCGGCTGTGCCGGCCGTTGGGCGTCGCGTTGCCGGTCGTCGGCTCACCGGCCCGTGGGGTGCGGATGGCGGCGCCGGCCGGGCTGGTCAGGTCGGTCGTCGCCGCGCCCGGCTGCGAGGCGCGGGAGGTGCGCGACGGCACGCTGCGGCTGACGTTGCCCCCGGGGCGCGACGCCGGGGCGGCGCTGCGCGGGCTGTTCCGGGGCGCCGAGGAGGCCGTCGTCCTGGAGGACCGGGTCGGGAACCGGCCCCTGCCGGCGGACGGGCCGATCGTCGGGCCCGTGACGCGGGACCGCGCCCTGTGGGTGGCGGTGCTGCACCCGGGGGTGACCCTGGCGCCGACCGTGGCGCGCCTGCTGGCCGAGGAGGTGATCGGCGACCGGCTCGTCGCCGAACTCGCCGGCTGCCGGCCGGCCCTGCCCTGAGCGGTCAGGTCCCGTAGAGCGCGTCGATCTCGGTGGCGAAGTCCTTCGCCACCACGTGCCGCTTCAGCTTCAGCGACGGGGTCAGATGGCCCGACTCCTCCGTGAAGTGTTCGGGCAGCACGCGGAACGCGCGGACCGACTCGGCTCGGGAGACGGCCTCGTTGGCCTGCCGGACCGCCTCGTCCAGGGCGGCCAACAGGGCGGGGTGGTCGAGGAGTTCGGAGCGGTCCAGGCCGGTCAGGCCCTGTTCCTCGGCCCAGCGGGGCAGGAAGTCGTCGTCCACGGTGAGCAGCGCGCCGACGAACGGGCGGCCCTCGCCGACCACCATGCACTCGGCCACCAGCGCGTGCGCCCTGATCCGGTCCTCCAGCACGGCGGGGGCGACGTTCTTGCCGCCGGCGGTCACCAGGATCTCCTTGGAGCGCCCGGTGACCGTCAGATAGCCGGCATCGTCCAGCCGCCCCAGGTCTCCGGTGTGGAACCAGCCGTCCCGCAGCGCCTCGGCCGTGGCCGCCGGGTCGTTCCAGTACTCGGTGAACAGGTGCTCGCCGCGCAGCAGGATCTCGTCGTCCTCGGCGATCCGGATCGTGGTGCCGGGCAGCGGGCGGCCGACGGTGCCGATGCGGGGCGCGTCCCAGGGGTTGAACGAGGTCGGCGCGCAGGACTCGGTCAGCCCGTAGCCCTCCAGCACCGTGAAGCCGATGCCCCGGTAGAAGTGCCCGAGGCGCTCGCCCAGCGGCGCGCCGCCGGAGATCGCGTGGGTGGCGCGGCCGCCGAGCACGGCGCGCAGCTTCCGGTAGACCAGCCGGTCGAAGACGCGGTGCCGCAGCCGCAGGCCGAGCCCGGGGCCGCCCGGGGTGTCCAGGGCGCGGCTGTAGGCGGTCGCGGTCGCGGCGGCCCGGTCGAAGACCGCGCCCCGGCCGCCCGAGACGGCGGTCGCGCGGGCCGAGTTGTAGACCTTCTCGAAGACGCGCGGGACGCCGAGCACGATGGTGGGGCGGAACGAGGCCAGGTCGTCGGTGAGTTGGGCGACGCCCGGCACCAGGCCCAGCCTGATCGGCGCCAGCAGCGCGGCGACCTGCACCATCCTGGCGAAGACATGGGCCAGCGGCAGGAACAGCAGCACCGATGACTCCCCGGTGCGGAACAGCGGCCCGAGCGCGGGAACCACGTTGCCGCAGGTCGCGAGGAACGCGCGGTGGCTGAGCACACAGCCCCTGGGCCGCCCGGTGGTGCCGGAGGTGTAGACGATGGTGGCCGGGGACTCGGGCGTCACGGTGGCGGTGGCCGCCGCGAGCCGCTGGTCGCTGATGGGCGCGCCGGCCGCCGTCAGCAGGGCGACGGCGCCGGGGCCCGAGTCCGGTTCGAGGCACCAGCGCCGGGTGAGCCGTGGCAGGCGTTCCCGGAGCGACTCGACGACCGCCAGCTGCGCCGAGGTCTCGACGACGACGGCGACGGCGCCGGAGTCGCCCAGGTTCCAGGCGATCTGCTCGGGGGAGCTGGTCTCGTAGACGGGAACGGTCACCGCGCCCACGGTCCAGATGGCGAAGTCGAACAGCGTCCACTCGTAGCGGGTGCGGGAGAGCAGCCCCACCCGGTCGCCCGGCTGGACGCCCGAGCGCAGCAGGCCCCTGGCCACGGACTCGACCTCGGCGAGGAACTCGGTGGCGGTCAGGTCCTCCCAGGTGCCGCGCCGCTGGCGGGCGATCACCGCCGTGTGGGGGTGGCGGGCCGCGTTGGCCGCCAGCAGCTCCGGCAGTCCGCCCTCGGCCGGCACGGTGTACCGCGCCGGCAGACTGAACTCGCGCACCGTTACTCCTCTTCGCTTCCCATGGGGTCACCACACGGCGCCGCCCGGAGGTGGCCCCGAGGCCCGGTCCGTCCGCCCTGCGGCGGTTCAGCGCGCTCGCACTCCTCTCTGGGAGTGTTCGCCCCGCCCCCCGCGCAGCGTACTCCCCGGTAGCCGGCGGCGGGCGAGGGGGGATCGTCCACCGGGCCGTGGGCTGGGGGTGGCGCGCGGTAGCCTTCCCCGGGACGGCACCGGGAGATAAGCGCGAGGAGCCAGACCGATGGCCGAACACACCAGGTCGAGCATCACCATCGAGGCCACTCCGGCCGAGGTCATGGCGGTGATCACGGACTTCGACCGCTACCCGGAGTGGACCGGGGAGGTCAAGGAGGCCGAGGTGCTGGCCAGGGACGAGCGCGGCAGAGCCGAGCAGGTGCGGCTGTTGCTGGACGCCGGGGCGATCAAGGACGAGCACACCCTGGCCTACCAGTGGCCGGACGCGAACGAGGTGAGCTGGTCGCTGGTGAGGTCCCGGATGCTGCGGGCGCTGGACGGCTCCTACCGGCTGGTGCCGGTGGCCGCCGGCCGGCGGACCGAGGTCACCTACCAGCTGACCGTGGACGTGAAGATCCCGATGCTCGGCAGCATCAAGCGCAAGGCGGAGAAGGTCATCATCGACCGCGCCCTGGCCGGCCTCAAGAGCCGGGTGGAGAGCGGCGCCGACCAGCCCTCCGACGGGTGAGCGCCGCCCCGCGCACGCTGCTGGTCACCGGCCCCGGCGGGGACGGGGTCAGCACGGTGGCCGCCGCGACGGCCTGGGCCGCCGCCCGCTCGGGGCGGCTGACGCTGCTGCTGAGCGCCGAGCCCGCCGACCGGCTCGGCGCGCTGCTGGGCGTGGACCCCGAGACCCTGACCGGAGAGGCGCCCGTGGAGGCCGCGCCCGGCCTGTGGGTGCGTCGGATCGACCAGGGGCCGCCGTTCCGCGCCGCCGTGTTGGGCGCGCAGCGGCGGGCCCGTTCGGCGCTGGCGACGCTGGGCTCGGCCACCCTGGAGGACGACGAGCTGACCGAGCTGCCGGGCGCCGAGCAGCTGGCGACGCTGGCCGCGCTGCGCGCCGCGCACGCCGAGGATCGCTGGCCGCTGGTGGTCGTTGACCTGCCGCCGGCCGCCGAGGCCGTGCGGCTGCTGGCCCTGCCCGGGCAGCTGCGCCGCTATCTGCGGCGGCTGCTGCCGCAGGAGCGGCGGGCCGCCCGCGCGCTGCGCCCGCTGATCGCCCAGTTGGCGAACGTTCCGCTGCCGGCCGAGGCGCTGTTGGACGCGGCGGCCGGCTGGGACGCGGCGCTCGCCGAGGTCGAGGGGCTGCTGGCCGACCCGGGGGTCGCGGTCCGGCTGGTCTTCGAGCCCACCGCGCGCTCCCTCGCGCTGTCGCGCGCCGCGCACGCCGGGCTCGCGCTGCACGGCCTCGGCGTGGAGGAGGTGCTGGCCAACCGGCTGGTGCCGCGCCGCTCCCCGGACCGCCTGGTGATCGCGCTGGCCGCCCGACAGGACGCGCTGACGGCGGAGTTCGCGGAGGCCGTCGGGCGGCCCGAGCCGCCCAGGCGGCTGCCGCACCTGGGCCCCGACCCGGACGCCGCGACCCTGGCCCGGCTGACGCCACCGCCGGCCGGCGGCGAAGTCGCCCGCCCGACACCGGTCTTGGAGGACCGCCTGGCCGATGAGGGCCTGCTGGTCTGGCGGATACCGCTGCCCGGCGCCGTCAAGCAGCGCCTGGACCTGGTGCGGCGCGGGGACGAACTCGTCGTCACCACCGGGCCGTTCCGCCGGGTGCTGTCGCTGCCCTCGGCGCCGCGCCGCTGCGTGGTGGCCGGCGCCGCCTTCGCCCACGGCGAGCTGGCGGTGCGCTTCGCGCCCGACCCCGAGCGCTGGCCACGGCAGCGGTCGGCCGGTAACGACCGGGGGGCCGAGCCGGTCGGGTAACGTCGAAGGGGACGCTCACCCGCGCCCGGCCCCGGGCGCCCAGCACCAGGAGGTCGCGATGGGCGACGCATCCGAGCCGCAGGAGAACGAGCCGGCGCCGGCGCACGAGGCCACGCCCGGCGCGGCCGGGCCGGCCGACGACGCCGACCCCTGGGCCGCCGCCTGCGCCGAGGACCTGGCCGCCGAGCGGGAGCGCCGCCGCGCGGCCTTTGGCCCCGAGCGCCCGGACCCCACCGAGGAGTTGCGCCGGCTGGCGGACGCGTTGACCGGCCGGCTGGGCGAGTTGGGCTCCCGGCTGCCCCAGGTCGGCCTGCTGGCCAAGCCGTTGGCGAGCCAGGCCAGGGCCGCGATCGACCCGATGATCGAGCGCAACGCCGACGCGATCCAGCATCTCGCCTCCGCCGGACAGGAGTTGCTCGCCGCCTACCGCTCCGCCGTGCTCGGCCAGGAGGGGCGCTGGTCCAGGCCGGACGGCGCGGAGGGGACGGACGCCGCGCGCGGGTCCGAGGGCGGGCGCGAGCGGGACGGCGCCGACGACGGGGCGCGGGACGCGGGAAGTTCCGGAAACCGGGGCCCGGACCAGGGCTCCGAGGGCGCCTCGGGCGACGCCTCCGCCGACGACGCGGGGCAGCGGCGGGGCAATCGTGACGAGGGGGATGATTCGGTCGGCCCGGGCGGCGCCCACCGTATCGACCTGGACTGACATCGGGGAGCCCAGCCAGGGCGGCCTCCGGTAACGTGGGTCGGAGGCGGGTTTCACCGACATCACTTGAGGGACAAATGGGACTGACGATCGGCGTCGACATCGGCGGTACGAAGATCGCGGCCGGTGTGGTCGATGAGGGTGGCACGATCCTCGACACTTCTCAGGTTCCGACCCCGCCCACCCCCGAGGGCGTGATCGAGGCCATCGCCGACGTCATCAGGTCCGTGGGCGAGGGGAGTTCGGCCGACGCCGTGGGGATCGGCGCCGCCGGGTACGTCGACGACAAGCGGGCCACCGTTCTCTTCGCCCCCAACATCCGCTGGCGGCACGAGACCCTCAAGGACAAGATCGAGCAGCGCGTCGGCATGTCCGTGGTGGTGGAGAACGACGCCAACGCCGCCGCCTGGGGCGAGTACCGCTTCGGCGCCGGCGCCGGCCACGACGACGTGGTCTGCGTCACCCTGGGCACCGGCCTCGGTGGCGGGATCATCATCGGCGGCCGGCTGCACCGTGGACGGTTCGGCGTCGCCGGCGAGTTCGGCCACCTCAGGGTGGTGCCGGACGGCCTGCTGTGCGGCTGCGGCAGCCAGGGCTGCTGGGAGCAGTACGCCTCGGGCCGCGCCCTGGTCCGCTACGCCAGGCAGCGCGCCTCGGCCACCCCGGAGAACGCGGAGCTGCTGCTCGGCCTGGGCGACGGCACCCCCGAGGGCATCGAGGGCCGACACGTCAGCGACGCGGCCAGGGCCGGCGACCCGGTCGCCATCGACTCCTTCCGCGAGCTGGCCCGCTGGGCCGGCGCGGGGCTGGCCGACCTGGCCTCGCTCTTCGACCCCTCCGCCTTCATCGTCGGCGGCGGCGTCTCCGACGAGGGCGACCTGGTGCTTGAGCCCATCCGCAAGTCGTTCCGCCGCTGGCTGGTGGGCGGCCGCCACCGCCCGCACGCCCAGGTGCTCGCCGCCCAACTCGGCGGCCGCGCCGGGCTGGTGGGCGCCGCCGACCTCGCCCGGCAGGGCTGAGGAGGGCGCGGACCAGCGGTGTCGGTCAAGGTCAGGCTGCTCAGCTACAACGTCAGGTCCCTGCGGGACGACCAGCGCGCGCTGGCCCGGGCGATCCGGGCCTGCGCCCCTGACGTGGTCTGCCTCCAGGAGGCCCCGCGCTTCTTCCGCTGGCGCAAGCGCGCCGCCGAACTGGCCCGGCACAGCGGCCTGGTGACGGTCACCGGTGGCGCGCCCAGCTGCGGGACGATGATCCTCTCCAGCCTGCGGGCCGCCGTCGAGCACACGGAGGAGACCACGTTCCCCCTGGTCAGGGGCGAGCACCGGCGCGGGCTCGCCCTGGCCAGGCTGCGCTTCGGGCGGGACGCCAGGCTCACCGTGGTCAGCTCCCACCTCAGCCTGCGGAGCGGCGAACGCCGCGCCCAGGGCGAGGAGTTGCTGCGCCGGGTCGCCACTTTCCGGACGCCGGCCGTGGTGGCGGGAGACATCAACGAGCCGCCGACCGGCGCCACGTTCCGCCGGCTGGCCGGCGCGCTCACCGACGCGCGGGAACGGGCGCCCGTCGGCGGGGAGTTCACCTTCCCGGCCGCCGCGCCTCGGCGGCGGATCGATGCCGTGCTGTGCGGCGAGGGCGTCACCCCGCTCTCCTGCGGGGTGCCCACCGCGCCCGACCCCGACGACCTGGCGGCGGCCTCCGACCACCTGCCGGTCCTCGCCGTCCTCGCGATCTGAGCCGAGCGGCGACCGACGCCGCCCACGGCGCCGGCGCCTCAGACCACCGCGCCGTTGCCCGGGTCCTGCCAGTCGTCGTCCCCGTCCCGCATCCGGCTCACCAGGCTGGCGAACCCGCCCAGGAAGCCGCCCACGCCCAGCGTCACCACCCACCACGTCATCCGCTGCTGGAACAGCACCGTGAAGACCAACAGCAGCGGCCCGCCCAGCACCGCGAGCCAGGACAGCTTGGTGGTCAGGTCGGTCGGGGGCAGCGGCGGCGGCTCCGGCGGCTCGAAGTGGCCCTCGTCCTCCTCCTCGGCGACCCAGTCGCGCGGCCCGCTGTCGCTCGGTCGCTCCCCGGGCAGCCCCTCGTTCAGGCCGTCGGGCCCGTCGTTCAACGCGTCGTTCAGCCCATCGGCGGCCTCGACGCGGCTCACCGGCTCGACGTCCTCCGCGCGCGGCCACAGGCCCGGCGGATCGGCGGGCTCCTCGCCGTATCCGGCGACGATCTCCGCCCAGGCGGCTTCCTCGTCGATCGGGTCGCGGCCGTCACCGCGCTCCTGGTCACGTTCCGTCACGGGCTGACTTCCTTGTCACGAGGCGAGGTCACGAGGCGAGTGATGAAGGCGTCCGTCTCTTGCAAGATACGCTCCGCGTCATGGTCCAGGGTGGCCACATGGAAGCTCTCCGTCAGCACCACCTCCCGCACGTCCAGGGAGGAGACCCGCGCCAGCAGCAACGCCGAGTCCGTCGGGGGCACCACGTGGTCCACCGCGCTGTGCATCAGCAGCAGCGGCTGCGTCACCTGCGGCAGCTCGTCGCGGACCAGGGACAGCAGCTCGCGCAGCGAGTGCGCCGCCCGCGACGGCACCCGGTCGTACCCCACCTCGCGCACCCCCGGCCTGGCGATGTCGCCCACCAACCCCGGGGTGCTGGGCACCAGATGGCGCAGCACCGCGAGGGCCGCACCCTTGGCGGCGGGAAAGGTGAGCGCCGGGTTAACCAACGCCAGCGCGCTGACATTCCCCGGCTGCCGCGCCGCCAGCCGCAGCGCCAACGCCCCGCCCATCGACAGGCCGCAGACCACCACCCGCTCGCAGCGCTCGGCCAGCAGCAGCAGTTCGCGGTGGACGGTCGCGTACCAGTCGGGCCAGCCGGTGACGGCCATGTCCTGCCAGCGGGTGCCGTGCCCGGGCAGCAGCGGCAGCGAGACCGTGTGCCCGCGCGCCGCCAGCGCCTCCGCCCAGGGGCGCAACGACTGCGGGCTGCCGGTGAAGCCGTGGCAGAGCAGCACTCCGACCTCGGCCCCGCGCCGCGAGGCGTCCTGGGAGATGTGGTGGAACGGCTCGGCACCGGGCAGAAGGCGCATCAACGGGGGCTCCCTTCGCGGGGCGGTGACCCGGGTGGGTGCGACGGCGCCTGCCAGCCTACGTGGGGCGCCCGAGGACGCGCCACGCACGCGAAACCCCGGTAGGGTCCGCATCGGCGAACACGGGAGGTGCGTTGTGCTGTACGGAGCGATGAAGGTGTCCGTGGGGGCGGGGCTGAAGGCCGCCTTCCGGCCCTGGGTGGAGGGGAAGGAACACGTTCCCGCCGAGGGCCCGGCGATCCTGGCCAGCAACCACCTGTCGTTCTCCGACTCGTTCTTCCTGCCGGCGGTCCTGGACCGCAGGGTCACGTTCATCGCCAAGGCCGAGTACTTCAACTCGCCAGGCGTCAAGGGGCGGTTGACGGCGGCGTTCTTCAAGGGCGTCGGCCAGCTGCCGGTGGACCGCTCCGGCGGCCGGGGCGCGGGCGAGGCGGCGATCGCCAGCGCGATAGCGGTGTTGGAGCGGGGCGAGCTGTTCGGGATCTACCCGGAGGGCACCCGCTCGCCCGACGGGCGGCTCTACCGGGGCAAGCCCGGCGGGCTGGCCCGGGTGGCGCTGGCCACGGGCGCGCCGGTGCTGCCGGTGGCGATGATCGACACGGAGAAGATCCAGCCGCCGGGGAAGGTCGTCCCCAAGCTGATGCGCCCGGGCATCCGGATCGGCGCGCCCCTGGACTTCAGCCGCTACGAGGGGATGGAGGGCGACCGTTTCATCCTGCGGTCGCTCACCGACGAGGTGATGTACGCGATCATGCGCCTCTCGGGCCAGGAGTATGTCGACATCTACGCGACCGTCGCCAAGCGGCAGTTGGCCGAGGCGGCCAGGGGGCGGGGCGACGCGGAGAAGGACTGAGCCTCCCCCGCGCCGTTCCCGCTGTTCTCAGAGCGCCGGGGCGCCCGCCGGGCTCAGCAGCTCGGCGACGATCGCGGGACCGTCCAGGGTCAGCACCGACTCGGGGTGGAACTGCACCCCCACGAAGCCCGGGCCGCGCAGCGCGTGCACCTCGCCCGCCGCGTCCCGGCTCACCGTCACGCCACGGCCGGCCAGCTCCTCGGCGGCCTCGTCGGCGCAGCGCGCGGTGAACGAGTTGTAGAAGCCGACGGTGCGCTCGGTGCCGAAGAGGTCGATCCGCTCCTGGGCGCCCTGGTAGGGGCGGCGCTTGCGGACCACCGGCAGGCCCAGCTCGGCGGCGAGCAGCTCGTGGCCCAGGCAGACCCCGACCAGGCCGTGCCGGTGGCCGGCCAACAGCTCGGCGGCCAACGGGCGCAGGCGTCGCATCCGGGGGTCGTTCTTGTCGTTGGGGTCGCCGGGGCCCGGGCCCAGCACCACGGGGCCGGGGTGCGCCAGCGCGCGCGCCCGCGCGCCGAGCGCGTTCCACCGCACCACCTCCACCTCGGCCCCGACCACCCGCAGCAGATGGGCCAGCATCGAGGTGAAGCTGTCCTCGGCGTCCAGCACCAACACCCGCGCGGCGGGCGCCCGTTCGGCGGCGGCCCGCACGGCCTCCGGCGCCGGCTCGCGCATCCGCAGCCAGAACGGCGAGAGATGGGCCCGCCGGGCCGCCAACGCCGCGACCACCTCGGGGTGTTCGGCCAGCCGGGGGCGCTCGGCCTCGTCGCGCGCCGGCGCGGGCGCCTCGGGGCGCACACCCAACGCGGCGAGCACCCCCGCCGCCTTGGCGTGCGTCTCCGCGACCTCGCTCGCCGGGTCCGAGCCCCGCACCAGGGTCGCCCCGACCGGCACCCGCAGCCGCCCGTCGGCGGCCCGCACCTCGGCGGTGCGGATCAGGATCGGCGAGTCCAACGTCTGCCCGCCCGAGGCGTCATGGCCCAGCAGCGCCAGCGCCCCCGCGTAGTAGCCGCGCCCGCCCGGCTCGTGCCGGGCGATCACCCGGCAGGCGTTCTCCACCGGACTGCCGGTGACGGTGGCCGCGAACATCGTCTCCCGCAGCACCTCCCGCACGTCCCAGGTGCTCCGCCCGCGCAACTCGTACTCGGTGTGCGCCAGATGCGCCATCTCGCGCAGCCTGGGCCCGACCACCACCCCGCCCCGGTCGCCCACCGCGCACATCATCTTCAGCTCCTCGTCCACCACCATCGACAGCTCCTCGATCTCCTTGGCGTCGTCGAGGAACGTCAACAGGCCCTCCAGGGAGGGGCCTTCGGCGGGATAGCGGTAGGTGCCGCTGATCGGGTTCATCACCACCGTGGAGCCGGACATCCGCACATGCACCTCGGGGCTCGCGCCCACCAGCACGCGCTCCCCGGTGTGCACCACGAAGGTCCAGTACGCCCCGCGCTCGGCCACCAGCAGCCGCCGGAACAGCGCGAGCGCGTCGGCCCGCCCGAAGCGGTCACCGGGCCCGGTGCCCTCCACGGTCCCGGTGAAGGTGCGCCTGATCACGAAGTTGGCGCCCTCGCCCGCGCCGATCTCCGTCTCCAGCACCCGCGTCACGATCTCCGCGTACCGTGCGTCGGAGACGTCGAACGCGCCGTCGGCCACCGCCACCCGGTGGTCGGGCAGCGCGGCCAGGGCCTCGTCCAGCGGCAGCTCGACCGCGCGCTCGGCGCGCAGCACCGTCAGCGGCGTCCCGTCGTCGGTGACCTCGAAGCCGCGCTCGGCCAGCTGCCGGAACGGCACCAGCGCCAGCGCCGCCGGGCCGGCCGCGCCCGGGGGGAGCGGGATGTCGGAGAGGCGCTCCATGTCCTCGACCGAACCGGAGAGCACCTCCACCACATTCGGGTCGTGCCCGGGGGTGCGGCGCCGCAGCAGGGCGAACGGCCGCTCGTCGGCCAGCAGCCGGGCCAGCGTCTCCGCCGCGTCCCCGGTGACGGGCGCGGCCGGTGGTGCCGGGTGCTCCACACGCTTCATGGGATGCCTCTTCCTCTTCCAGTTCCAGGAGGTCTGGACGAGCCCCAGGGGAGGGCCCGCCGGGTCGGACACGGGGTCCGCCGCTCCGGGAGGCCGTGAGGTCGAGATCCGCGCGGGTCGCGGGAACGCCGAAGGCCGCCCCGGGGGGCGGCCTTCGCTTCGTTCAGTGGGAACGCGCGCTGAGGTGGGCCGCCTCGGGAGCGGGCCACCACCAGGAGGTGAGCTGTCGCACGTTCATGGCGGCACTGTAGGGCACGCACGCCGGCGTGCGCCACCGTCCGTGGGCGCCCGTCTCACGGAACGAGCGGGTAGAAACGACCCCGACCTCACCCCGTAACCTGGGTGCGTGACCGTGAACGCTGACAGCAGCATCTCCTTCGACTCCTGGCGAGACCTGCCCGCAGCACAACAGCCGGAGTATCCGGACCCCGCCGCGCTGCGCGCCGTCACCGAGGAGCTCGCCGGCTATCCGCCGCTGGTCTTCGCCGGCGAGTGCGACCAGCTCGGGGACCGGATAGCCGAAGTTGCCCAGGGCCGGGCCTTTCTGCTCCAGGGCGGGGACTGCGCGGAGGCGTTCGACCAGGTTGGCGCCGACCAGATCCGGGCCAAGCTCAAGACGCTGCTCCAGATGAGCGCGGTGCTCACCTATGCGGCGGCGGTCCCGGTGGTCAAGGTCGGCCGGATCGCTGGCCAGTACTCCAAGCCCCGCTCCAAGCCGACCGAGACCAGGGACGGTGTGACCCTGCCCACCTACCGGGGCGACTCGGTCAACGGGGCGGAGTTCACCGAGGAGGCGCGGGTCCCCGACCCGAGCCGGCTGCTGCGGATGTACAACAGCTCAGCCGCCACGCTGAACCTGGTCCGTGGCTTCACCACCGGCGGCTACGCCGACCTGCACCAGGTCCACTCGTGGAACCAGGACTTCGTGCGCAACTCGGCGGCCGGGCAGCGCTACGAGGCCCTGGCCAGGGAGATCGACAACGCGCTGAACTTCATGCGGGCGTGTGGCGCCGATCCGGCCGAGTTCCAGTCCGTGGAGTTCTACGCCTCGCACGAGGCGCTGTTGCTGGACTACGAGGCGGCCCTCACCAGGACCGACTCGCGCAGCGGCCGGCTGTACGACGTCTCGGGCCACATGGTGTGGATCGGCGAGCGCACCCGCCAGCTGGACGGCGCGCACATCGAGTTCGCCTCCCGCATCCAGAACCCGATCGGCGTCAAGCTCGGCCCGACCACCACGCCCGAGGAGGCCCTCGCGCTGATCGACCGGCTGGACCCGGAGCGGCGCCCCGGCCGGCTGACGTTCATCACGCGGATGGGCGCGGACCGCATCCGCGACCGGCTGCCCACCCTGGTGGAGAAGGTCACCGCTTCGGGCGCCCCGGTGGCCTGGGTCTGCGACCCGATGCACGGCAACACCTTCGAGGCGGCCTCCGGGCACAAGACCCGGCGCTTCGACGACGTGCTCGACGAGGTCAAGGGCTTCTTCGAGGTGCACAAGGGCCTGGGCACCCACCCGGGCGGCATCCATGTCGAGCTGACCGGCGACGACGTCACCGAGTGCGTGGGCGGCGGCGACGAGATCTTCGTCGACGACCTGCACCAGCGCTACGAGACGGCCTGCGACCCCAGGCTCAACCGCAGCCAGTCGCTCGACCTGGCCTTCCTGGTGGCCGAGATGTACCGCTCCTGAGGGAGCGCCGGGCGACGAGAAGCGCCCCGGGACGTGGCGCTGGCCACATCCCGGGGCGCTTCTCCGCGCCGGGCCGCCGATAGTAAGGTTAGGTTTACCTCACCGAGTCGCTCGCTGAGTACCTCACTGACCACCGTCGGGCCCGTCTCCGCCAGGGAGTTACGCGTGTACGTCTGCTCGTGCTTCGGCGTCACCGAGGAACAGGTGCGCAGCCACGCCGCCGCCGGCGCCTGCACGCCCCGGCGGCTGGCCGCCGAGTGCCGCGCCGGCACCGACTGCGGCTCCTGCGTCCGGCGCATCCAGGGGCTGCTGGGCCGGGCCTGCCCACGCCCCGAGGAGGCGGCGGCCGCGCCGTCCGTCCCCGAGCCCGCGACAGCGCCTCCCGCTCCCGCCGTGCCCGCGCCGTCCTTCGCCGCGCCGGCGCCGTTGCCCGTCTGACGGGACCGCGCCGGCGTCAGGCCTCCTTGGGCTGCTCGATCTGCTGCGCGATGTACAGCGCCTCGTCCAGCTTCTCCACCAGCTCCAGCTGGGTGTCCAGATAGTCGATGTGGTGTTCCTCGTCCTTGAGGATCGACTCGAAGATCTTGGCCGAGGTGATGTCCCCCTTGGCCCGCATGATCTCCACGCCCCGGCGCAGCCGGTCGATGGCCTCGACCTCGATCTGCCGGTCGGCCTGGAACATCTCGGTGACGGTCTGCCCGACCCGAACGTGGAAGAGGCGCTGGTAGTTGGGCAGCCCCTCCAGGAAGAGAACGCGGTCGGTCAGTACCTCGGCGTGGCGCATCTCGTCGAAGGACTCGGCCCTGGTGTACGCGGCGAGCTTGGTCCAGCCGAAGTTCTCCTGCATCTTGGCGTGCAGGAAGTACTGGTTGATCGCGGTGAGTTCGGCGGTGAGCTGCTCGTTGAGCAACTCGATGACCTCGGGATCACCCTGCATGGCGGGGAAATCTCCTTCCTCGTGTTCGTACGGTCGGGACTGGCGGCAACGCGCATGGCGGCAACGCGCGAGACGGTGACGCGATCACCGCGTCGCGAGGCCGACGGCCGACGGCGCCGTCCGCGCATCGTGGCACTGGTACGACAGTTCGTCCAGTAAGCGAAGGCTTACCGAATTGACCCGATTGGCAGCGGCCGGCGCTCCTGGAAGACGGTGGCGGTGCGAACCGTTCGGGGCGGTCTGTCACCATGGAGCCATGGGTCAGCCGGAGCACCGTGGCGAGAGGCGTGCCGAGGGGCTTCCGCCGGGGCAGCGGCCGCAGCGCGGCTGGCCGGTGACGCACTACGGCCCGGTGCCCCGATTCCGCGCCGAGCGCTGGGAGTTTCGGGTCTTCGGCGCCACCGCCGACGGGGACAAGCGCTGCTGGACCCACGAGGAGTTCTCCGCGCTGCCCTACCACACGGTGGTCGCCGACCTGCACTGCGTCACCAAGTTCTCGATGCGGGACGTGGAGTGGGGCGGGGTGCCGGCGGCCACGATCCTGGAGCTGGCGCCGCCGGCGGCCGAGGTGAGCCATGTCATGGTCTGGGCCGAGTACGGCTACAGCGCCAACATCAGGCTCTCCGACTTCGCGGCCGACACCACGCTCTTCGCGACGCACCGGGACGGCGAGCTGCTCACCGCCGAGCACGGCTTCCCGCTGCGGCTCGTGGTGCCGCAGCTCTACGCGTGGAAGGGCCCCAAGTGGGTGCGCGGCGTCGAGTACATGACGACCGACCGCCGGGGCTTCTGGGAGGAGCGCGGCTACCACAACATCGGCGACCCCTGGCGCGAGCAGCGCTACTCCTACCAGGAGGAGCCGGGCGAAGGGCCCGAGCCCTGAGCCTCGGCGTTCAGGGGTGCAGGGCCTTCAGCCGGGCGATGTCGGCGGCGTGGCCCTCGGCGCCGCCGGGCGTCTCGATGACCAGCGGCACCCCGGCCGTCGCCGGGTGGCGCAGCAGCTCGGCGAAGGCGGCCTCGCCGATGGCGCCGGCGCCGACGTTCTGGTGCCGGTCGAGGCGGCTGCCGGCGCCGGCCTTCGAGTCGTTGGCGTGGACCAGGCCCAACCGGCCGGGGCCGGCGACCCGTTCCAGCTCGTCCAGCGCCGCCGTGGCGCCGCCGGGCGCGGCCAGGTCGTGGCCGGCGGCGAAGACGTGGCAGGTGTCCAGGCAGACGCCGACCCTCGGGTGGTGCTCCAGCGCGGCCAGATAGGGGCCCAGATCGGCGATCTTCGAGCAGAGCGAGAAGCCCTGACCGGCCGTCGGCTCCAGCAGCAGCCGGGGAACGGCGCCGCCCGAGGCTTCGAGTCGGTCGAGTTCGGCCAGCAGCGGGCGCAGCAGCCGGCCGGCCTGCTCCAGGGCGACCTCGCGCGGGCGGCCCCCGGTGGCCGAGCCGGTGTGGACGACCACGCCCAGCGCGCCGATGGCGCGCGCCCGCAGCAGCGAGTGGCGCAGCGAGGCCACCGAGCGCTCGGCGGTATCGGCGCTGTGCGAGCCGAGGTTGATCAGATAGGGCGCGTGCACATAGGACGGCAGCCCCTCGGCCGCGCAGGCGGCGGCGAACGCCTCGTCCTGCGCCGGGTTGCCCGGCGGGGTGGCCCAGCCGCGCGGGTTGGCGACGAAGACCTGGACCGCCTCGGCGCCGATGGAGCGGGCGTAGCGCAGACCGACGGCGGCCAGTCCCCCCGCGACGGGGACATGGCCGCCGATCGGTCGGCGTTCCGAAGGGTCGCGCTGCACGGGCCCAGCCTGCCAGGAGGGTCCGGCCGGAGTGTCAGTAGGGTCCGTTCACATTGTCGATCGAACCGTACCGATCCCAGGCGTAGTTGGCGGCAGCAACGATATTGGCGACCGGGTCGTAAAGGTCGTACGGGGTGCCGGGAACGTGGTACGCGTCAAAGGTCGGCTGGATCACCTGGAGCAGACCGATGGACGGGGTTCCGTTGATCGCGTTGATATCCCAGAGATTGATCGCGTTGGGATCGCCGCTGGACTCCCGCATGATGTTCCGGTGAAGTCCCTCGTAGGTTCCGGGAATTCCGTGCTGGGCCATGATGTCCAGCGCCTCCCTGATCCACCCGTCGAGGTTGTCCGGGTACACCGGCGCGGCGGGCTCGGGGGCCGGGGCAGGCTCAGGCTCCGGCTCGGGGGCGGGTTCGGGGGCCGGCGCCGGCTCGGCCGCCGGCTTGGCGTCGACCTCGGCCGCCTCGGCCGCCGCCTCCGCCTCGGCCTCGGCCTCGAGCGCCGCGCGCTCG
>NZ_RFFJ01000124.1 GCF_003696235.1 Streptomyces triticirhizae | reverse complement strand
CGAGCGGGACACCGGCCCGCTCGGCCGGCACACGGCCGTGCCGTGGGCCGCCACCGCCGGACCACCCGGGGCCGGCGCGGTGCTGGCGGCCCTGGTCACCCTCGAACGGGTGGACGCCGGGGGCGCGTTGCCCCGACCGAGGCTGGCGGTCGCCGCCGGCCACATCACCGCCCACTGGCCGGCGGGACCGCCCACCGAGATCCCGCTCTGAGCGCACCGCGCGGGCGGGCGGCCGCCGCCCGCCCGCGCGAGGGCGCATGGACAGGGCGCGCGTTGGCGCGTTAGCGTGCTGGAGCGGCTGTCGAGGCCGGTCGTCGAGCGCGGGTCCCGGATGAGGGGCGCGCGCGTTCCGCCGAAGGGGGGCACACCGTGAGAGCGCCCGAAGCGCCCGCCGTGTCCCGCCGGTTGACCAGGCGGCTGCCCATCGACCTGGTCCGCTCCGCCAGTTCGCTCTGTCGCTGACGCCACGGACCTCCCCGCGCCCGGCCCGGTCGGCTCCGCCGACCCCGTGAGCCGCTCCGCTGAGCCGTTCCGCGCCGCCCGCCCGTTGCGTCGCCGCACGCGCCGTGCCGTCCGCCGGCGCGCCCGGGGGTCCCCCGCTCCGCACGCTCCCTCAACCGGCATGTCTCCCTCGACCGGCAAGTGAGGCCACTCCCATGCCCCGTTCCTCCGTGTCGTTCCCCGGCTCCTCCTATCCCCTCCACCTCGCCGTCGCCCTGGACGGCGTTGGCTGGCACCCGGCGGCCTGGCGGGAACAACGGGCCCGCCCCGACGCGTTGTTCACCGCCCGCTACTGGGCCGACCTGGTGGCCACGGCCGAGTCCGGGCTGCTGGACTTCGTCACCATCGAGGACTCGCTGTCCCTCCAGTCCACCCTCCCCGACGGCCCCGACGGTCGGATTGACCGGGTGCGCGGCCGGCTGGACGCGGTGCTGATCGCGTCCCGGGTCGCCCCGTTGACCCGCCACATCGGGCTGGTCCCGACCGCGACCACCACCCACACCGAGCCCTTCCACATCGCCAAGGCGATCGCCACCCTGGACCACGTCAGCGAGGGCCGCGCCGGCTGGCGGGTACAGGTCTCGCGCCCGGCGGAGAACCGGCACTTCGGCCGCCGCGAGGTCGGCCCCGTGAGCCTCACCGCCCCCGAAGGGCCCGGGGTCAGGGCCTATGTCGAGGAACACTTCGCCGAGGCCGAGGACTTCGTCGAGGTCGCCCGCCGGCTGTGGGACAGCTGGGAGGACGACGCCGAGATCAGGGACGCCGCCACCGGCCGCTTCGTCGACCGCGCCCGGCTGCACACCATCGACTTCGAGGGCCGCTGGTTCCGCGTGCGCGGCCCCGGCATCGTGCCGCGCCCGCCGCAGGGCCAGCCGCTGGTGACGCTGCTGGCCCACGGCAGCCTGCCCTACCGGCTCGGGGCCCGCTCCGCCGACGTCATCTACACCACCCCGCACGACGAGGACGACGTCCGCGCCGTCGTCGCGGAGATCCGCGCCGCGCAGGAGGAGGCCGGGCGGGCCGACACCACCCTCCACGTCTTCGCGGACGTCGTCGTCCTGCTCGGCGAGACCCGGGCCGCCGCCGAGGAGCGCGCGGCGCGCCTGGCGGAGCGGGCGGGGGAGCCGTTCACCAGCGACGCGCCGATCTTCGTCGGCACCGCCTCGGCGCTGGCCGACACCCTGCTGGAGTGGCAGCGGGCCGGGCTGACCGGCTACCGCCTGCGCCCGGCGGTGCTCCCCGACGACCTCGAAGCGGTGGTCGGCGCGCTGGTGCCCGAGCTGCGGCGGCGCGGCGTGTTCCGGGGCTCCTACGCGCCGGAGAGCCTGCGGGCCCGCCTCGGCCTGCCCCGGCCGGCCAACCGCTACGCCACGGCCAACCGCCCTGCCACGGCCGCCCGTTGACCGCCGACGTGACCCCGCCGACCCCCCGTTGACCTCTGGACTGGACGAGAGACCATGACCGAGCCGGCACAGCCCCGCAAGCGGATCATCCTGGGCGCCTTCCTCAGCGGCGTCAACCACCACACCCTCTGGTCGGCCCCGCAGGCCGGCAGCCAGATCGCGTTCTCCTCGTTCCGGCACCTGGCCCGGACGGCCGAGCGCGGCCGGTTCGACTTCTTCTTCCTCGCCGAGGGGCTCGCGCTGCGCGAGCGGCTGGGGCGGGTCTTCGACCAGGACGTGGTCGGCCGCCCCGACACCCTCCCGGTGCTGGCCGCGCTGGCCGCCGTCACCGAACACCTGGGCCTGGTGGGCACCCTCAACACGACCTTCAACGAACCCTACGAGCTGGCCCGCCAGTTGAGCAGCCTGGACCATCTCTCGGGCGGGCGCGCCGGGTGGAACGTCGTCACCTCCTTCGACGCGTTCACCGGGCAGAACTTCCGGCGCGGCGGCTATCTGCACCGGGACGACCGCTATGTCAGGGCCGACGAGTTCCTCGCCGCCACCCACCGGCTGTGGGACACCTGGGCGAAGGACGCGATCGTCGCCGACAAGGAGACCGGCCGGTTCCTCAACCGGTCAGACGGCGACGGGGGCGGCGACGGCGGGGTCGGCGCGTTCGCCTTCGCCGGCGAACAGTTCGACATCTCCGGCCACTTCACCACCCCGCGCTCGCCGCAGGGCCGGCCGGTGATCCTCCAGGCGGGCGTCTCGCCCGGCGGCCGGGACTTCGCGGTCCGGCGCTCCGACGCCATCTTCTCGCCGTTCCACCACCTCGACGAGGCCAGGGAGTTCTACCGGGACATCCAGCGCCGCGCCGCCCGGGCCGGCCGGCCGCCCGGCGCGGTCAAGGTCCTGCCCTCCGCGTCCTTCGTCCTCGGCGACAGCGAGGCGGACGCCGTCGAGCGGCACCGGCACATCGCCCGCCAGCAGGTCACCGGCAGGACCGCGCAGATCCTGCTGGAGACCGTCTGGAACCGCGACCTCTCCGGCTACGACCCCGACGGGCCGCTGCCCGACATCGACCCCGACCCCGACGGTCCGCCCGTGATCGAAGGCCGCGCCCGCATCCACCAGGACGCCCACCGGACCGTCGCCGAGTGGCGCCAACTGGCCGAGGCGAACGGCTACTCGCTGCGCGACCTGGCCATCCATGTCTTCGGCCGCACCGAGTTCGTCGGCACGCCCCAGCAGGTGGCCGACCAGCTCGACGCGTTCGTCCAGAACGACGGCTCCGACGGCTTCATCCTCGGCTCGCATCTGACGCCCACCGGCCTGGACGAGTTCGTGGACCGGGTCGTTCCCCTCCTCCAGGAGCGCGGCGCCCTGCGCACGGAGTACACGGGCGCCACCCTCCGCGAGAACCTCGGCCTCCCGGACCCGACCCCGACCCCGGCCCAACACCCCACCCCCTGAGCGTAGTTGATTGGTTCTGATCGATTCGGTGTGCGGCGGTTGACCTCCGGTGGCCGCCGTTCGACGGTGAACGGGACGCCACCGCCCGGCCGAAGCCCGGCCGGGCGGTGGTCGGCCCCCCACGCACCGCGCGTCCGCGGGCGGCGGAACCGGTGCGCCTCACCTCAGGAGTCGCCTCATGCACCTGCCACACACGCGCCGTCGGCCCGCCGGTCGTGGCACGGGATCGCCGCGCCGCTGGCGCCTCGCCACGCTCCTCGGCCTGGCCCTGCTCCTCCCGTTCCTCACCGGCCACTCGGCCCAGGCGGAGCCCGTGACCGTCCCCAACGGAACCCAGTTCACCGACACCGCCGGCAACCCGCTGCACGCCCACGGCGGCGGCATCCTCGAAGTCGACGGCTACTACTACTGGTTCGGCGAGAACCGGCACGACGACAACAACGGCTTCCGCTACGTCTCCGCCTATCGCTCCACCGACCTGAAGAACTGGGAGTTCCGCAACCACGTCCTGACCCAGCAGTCCGACCCCGAACTGGCGCGGGCCAACATCGAGCGCCCCAAGGTCATCTACAACGAGTCCACCGGACAGTTCGTCATGTGGATGCACAAGGAGAACGGCCAGGACTACAGCGAGGCCCGCGCCGCCGTCGCCGTCTCCGACACCGTGGACGGCGACTACAGCTGGCAGGGCAGCTTCCGCCCGCTGGACCACATGTCCCGCGACATCACCGCCTTCGTCGACACCGACGGCACCGGCTACATGGTCTCCGCCGCGCGGGAGAACTACGACCTGCACATCTACCGCCTCACCGACGACTACACCGACGTCGCCGAGCTGGTCGCCAACCCCTGGCCCGGCGGCCACCGCGAGGCGCCCGCGCTCTTCCAGCGCGACGGCGTCTACTTCATGCTGACCTCAGGCGCCACCGGCTGGGACCCCAACCAGCAGCGGTACGCCACCGCCACCAGCCTGGACGGCGAGTGGAGTGAGATGCGCGACGTCGGCGACGCCACCGGCTTCGACTCCCAGACCACGTTCGTCCTGCCGATCCAGGGCACCGAGGCCACCTCCTACCTCTACATGGGCGACCGGTGGGGGAACGCCTCCGGAGGGCTGGTCAACGACTCGGAGTACGTGTGGCTCCCCGTCGAGTTCCCCGACAGCCGCACCATGGCGCTGAGTTGGACCCCCCACCTCACCATCGACACCACCGCCGGCACCGTGGCCCCGGCACCGTGACCCCCGCACCGTAGCCGCGACGCGGTGGCCGCCCCACCCGCGCGCCGCCGAGCCCCCGGCCTCCCCGGGGGCTCGGCGGCTCCGCGCCCGCCGTGGCGCCGGTCAGCCGGTGATGGACGCCCGGAAGTGGTAGCGGTCGCCCCGGTAGCTGGCGACGGTGAGTTCCAGGGGCTGGGCGTCCTGGTTGAAGGCGAGCTGGGTGGCCACGAGGACGGGCGTGGCGTCCGTGATCTCCAGCAGCTCGCGCTCCTCGTCGGTCGGCTGCCGGGCCTCCACCGAGTAGTCGGCGACGCGCGGGAGTTGGGGCGGGTCGGCGCGGCGCAGGGTGGCGTAGAGGGAGTCGCGGGAGAAGTCGGCCTCCGTCAGCCCCGGGCACAGGCCGAGCGGCAGCCGGTTGTGCTCCAGCACGACGACGCGGTCGTCGAGGAACCGGACGCGGCGCATCTCGAACAGGTCGGCGCCGGGGCCGACCCGCAGGCGTTCGGACTCCTGGACGGTGGCCGCCCTGACCCGGGCGTGCAGGACCTCGGCCCGGACGCCGAAGCCGTGCCGCTCCGCGTAGTCGGCGAACCCCTGGACGGTGCGGCTGCCCACCGGCGCGGCGGCGTCCCCCGGCGGGGACAGGACGTGCGCGCTGCCCGCCGCAAGGAACCAGCCGCGCGCGGGCGATGACTCGATGACGCCGCGCTCCGCCAGCTCGTTGAGCGCGGAGCGCATGGTGACCCGGGAGACCCCGTAGCGGTCGGCGAGCGCGCGTTCCGAGGGCAGCCGGTCTCCCGGCCTGGCGCCGTTCGCGGCGATGTCGTCGAGCAGACGTCCGGCCACCCGGGTGTAGAGCGGCAGGGCCTCGCTGCCGAGCGGGCCCTGGGGGAGGAGGGGGGAGTCCGAGGAAGACATGTCCGTAGGATGCCAGAGCAAGGCATACCAGTGCAAGACCAGAAAGAGACCATTGACTGCCGTCGGGGAGACCAGTACCGTCCCAGGTGAGTTTTCGTGCAAGGGGCGCGAGTCGGCATCAACGCGTCCTTTCTGGTACTTCCTGGAGCAACGACATGCGCGGTCCCCTGGACGACCTGGTGCGACGCCAGAAGAGCGGCGAGCCGAGCGGCATCGCGTCGGTCTGCTCGGCCCATCCGCTGGTGATCGAGGCGGCGGTGCTCCAGGCCCGGGACTCCGGCGGGTACCTGCTGGTGGAGGCGACCTCCAACCAGGTGGACCAGTACGGCGGGTATACCGGTATGCGACCGGACGACTTCCGGTCCCTGGTCCTCGACATCGCCGCCCGGCACGACCTCCCGCAGGACCGGTGATCCTCGGCGGCGACCACCTCGGCCCCAACCGGTGGCGGGACCGGCCGCCGCACGAGGCGATGACCGAGGCGGAGGACCTCGTCGCGGCCTACGTCCGGGCCGGCTTCACCAAGATCCACCTGGACTGTAGCTTCTCCTGCGCCGGAGACCCCGTCTCCCCGAGCGACGACGTGGTGGCCGAGCGGGCCGTCCAGCTGGTGCGGGCCGCCGAGGCCGCCGCCGGCCCCGACGCCGACCGGCTCCGCTATGTCATCGGCACCGAGGTCCCCGTGCCCGGCGGCGCCCACGAGACCCTCGACGGCGTCAGGCCCACCACCGCATCGGCGGCCACGAGGACCCTGGCCCGCCACCGCGAGGCGTTCGCCGCCCACGGCCTGGCCGACGTCTGGCCCCGCGTGACGGCCCTGGTCGTCCAGCCGGGAGTCGAGTTCGACCACGTCCAGGTCGTCGCCTACCGCAGGGAGCTGACCGAGGAGCTGCGGGCCGTGCTGGACACCGAGCCCGGCATGGTCTTCGAGGCGCACTCCACGGACTACCAGACCCCCGAGGCCCTCGCCGCCCTGGTCGAGGACCACTGGGCCGTGCTCAAGGTCGGCCCGGGGCTGACCTTCGCGCTGCGCGAGGCGCTGTACGCGCTCGCGGCCATCGAGGCCGAACTCGTGCCGGAGGAGCGCCGATCCCGTCTCCCCGAGGTCGTCGACCGCCGGATGCGCGCCGAACCCTCCCAGTGGGAGGGCTACTACGAGGGAACCGACGAGGAGCGGCGCCTGGCCCGCACCTACAGCTACAGCGACCGGGTGCGCTACTACTGGCCGGACGAGGCGATCGACGCCGCCGTCACCCGGCTGTTCGACAACCTCGCCGACTCCGGAATCCCGCTGCCCCTCCTCAGCGCCCACCTGCCCGAGCAGTACCGACGGGTGCGCGGCGGCCAACTCGCCGTGGACCCGAGGGCGTTGACCATCGACCGCGTCCGCGACGTGCTGCGCGACTACGACCACGCCTGCCGCACCACCGACAAGGAACTCGTGTGAACACCACCCCCAGCCCCCTGGCCCAGGACGGCGCCGCCCACACGGTCGCCGAGATCACCCAGCAGCCCCGCCTGTGGCGCGAGGTCGGCCGGAACATCGAGGAGGGGCGGGACGCGCTGGACGCCTTCCTGCGGCCGATCCTCGCCCGCCGGGACCTGCGGATCGTCCTCACCGGCGCCGGCACCTCGGCCTTCGCCGGCCGGATCGCCAGCAACGCGCTCGCCCGCGCCACCGGCCGCCGCGTGGACGCCGTCGCCACCACCGACATCGTCGCCGACCCCGACGGCAGCCTCGACGCGGACGTGCCCACCCTGCTGGTCTCGTTCGCCCGCTCCGGGGACAGCCCGGAGAGCGTGGCCGCGACCGAGTTCGCCGAGGCCCGCCTGACCGAGGTGAGCCACCTGGTCATCACCTGCAACGCGGCCGGCCGGCTGGCCCGCGAGCACGGCGGCCGGGCGGACTCCCACGTCCTGCTCATGCCGGACGGGTCGAACGACCAGGGCTTCGCGATGACGTCGAGCTTCACCTGCATGGTGCTCGCGGCGCTGCTCGCCTTCCGCGCCGCCGACGCCCGGGCCGCCCTCCCCGCCCTGGCGGCGGCCGCCGACCACCTCACCTCCGGCGGCGCCGACGCCCGCGTCGGCGCCCTCGTCGACGGCCGGCCGGAACGCCTCGTCTACCTCGGCAGCGGCGCGCTGAAGGGGCTGGCCGAGGAGTCCGCGCTGAAGCTCCTCGAACTGACCGGCGGCGCGGTCCTCGCGATGGCCGAGACCGCGCTCGGCTTCCGCCACGGCCCCAAGGCCGTGCTCGACGACCGCACCGCCGTCGTGGTCTATGTCTCCAACGACCCCTACACCCGGGCCTACGACCTCGACATCCTCGCCGAGCTGCGCGCCGCGCTCCCGGCCGGAACCGTTGTCGCGATCGCCGGCCGCCCGGACGGACTTCCCGACTCCGAGGACACCTGGCTCCTGCCGGGCCTCGCGGACGCCCCCGACGCGGCCCTCGCGCTGCCGGCCGTGGTGTGCGCCCAGCTCATCGCACTGCGTTCCTCCCTCGCCCGGGGCCTGCGGCCCGACAACCCGTTCCCCTCCGGCGAGGTCAACCGCGTCGTCCAGGGCGTGACCGTGCACAAGCTTCCGCGGCGCGGCGACCGCGCCTGAGCGCGTCCCCGGAAGATGCGGAGAGGAGAAACAACGATGTTTCTGGGAGTGGACGGAGGGGGCACCAAGACCGCCTTCTGCCTGGTCGACAGCGCCGGAACGGTACGCGCCCGCGCCGTGGGTGACAGCACCTACTACTTCGCTGACAACGGCGCGGGCGGCGTCGACCATGTCGTGCGCGTGCTGGAGAAGGGCGTGGCCGCCCTGTGCGAGCGGGTGGGCATCACGCCCGCCGACATCGACCACACCTTCCTCGGCCTGCCCGGCTACGGCGAGGCGCCGGGGGACGTGGCCGCGCTGGACGCCGCGCCCCGCGCGGTGTTGGGCAACGACCGCTACGCCTGCGACAACGACATGATCTGCGGCTGGGCCGGCTCGCTCGGCGCCGCCGACGGCATCAACGTCATCAGCGGCACCGGCTCCATGGTCTACGGCGAGCGGGCGGGGCGCGGCGTCCGCGTCGGCGGCTGGGGCGAGCTGTTCAGCGACGAGGGGTCGGCGTACTGGATCGCCACCCGCGCGCTGAACGCGTTCTCCCGGATGAGCGACGGCCGACTCCCCGAGGGGCCGCTCGCCGGCCTGCTGCGCCGGCGGCTGGGGCTGACCGAGGACCTGGAGGTCATCGACGTCGTCCTCAACCGGCTGCGGGGCCGCCGCTCCGACATCGCGGCGCTCAGCGTCACGGTCGTCGAGGCCGCCGAGGCGGGCGACCGCCAGGCCGCCGCCATCCTCGCCGAGGCGGGCCGGGAACTGGCCGAGCTGGTCGACACCGCGCGCCACCGCCTCGGCTTCGCGCCGGGCGAGACCGTGCCCGTCTCCTACTCCGGCGGCGTCTTCCGCTCGGCCGCCGTGCGGGGGGCGTTCCGCGACGAACTGGGCCGCCGCGCGGCCGAGTACGACCTGCGCACGCCGCTCCTCCCGCCGGTCGTCGGCGCCGCGCTCTACGCGGCGAAGCTGGCCGGCACCCCCCTGAACCCCGAGGCCCTGGCCACGCTGCGCGCCGCCGCCGAGGCGGAAGCGGGGCCCGAAGCGGAACCCCACCTCGCGGAGAACCAACCCCACGGAGAACAGTCATGACCGTCCGTAACAACCGAAGCTGGATAGTCTACGCGGGACTGCTCGTGCTGTTCTGGGGCGTCTGGGGCGCGACATCGAGCCAGCCCGTCGAGCGGTACGGCTACCCGGACGAGATGATCTACATCATCTGGGCCTTCACCATGCTGGTCCCGGCGGCCGTCGCGCTGCGCCGGCAGCGGTTCGACCGCCGCCCGGTCGCCGCCGTCTACGGCCTGCTCGCCGGGCTCACCGGCGCGGGCGGCCAACTCGTCCTCTTCCAGGCCCTGGCCGACGGCCCCGCGTACCTGATCTTCCCGATCGTGTCGCTCTCGCCGGTCATCACCGTGCTCATGGCCGTCGTCCTGCTCCGCGAACGGATCGTCCCGCTCGCCGTCGTCGGCGTGTTCACCGCGCTGGTCGCGATCCTGCTGCTCAGCATCCCGTCGGGGGACGGCGGCGACGTGGACACCGGCTCCTGGCTGGTGCTCGCCGTGCTGATCTGCGCGGCCTGGGGCGCGCAGGCGTTCTTCATGCGCAAGGCGGCCCTCGCCGGCGTCAACGACGCGACCACCTTCGGCTGGATGACGATCACGGGCCTGGCCCTGGTGCCGGTCGCCTACCTGATGATGGGCGGGATGCCCTCAGCCCCCTGGCAGGCGCCGGTGATCACCGCCGGCACCCAGGTGTTGAACGCCGTGGGCGCGCTGTTCCTCGTCATGGCGCTGAGCCGGGGCAAGGCCGCCGTGGTGGCGCCCATCACCAACGCGCTGGCGCCGGTTCTGACGGTCGTGCTGTCCCTGGCGATCTACCAGACGGTGCCCTCCGTCTGGTCGTCGATCGGCATCGTCCTCGCCCTCGCCGGCTCGACGCTCATGGTCTACACCGACGAGAAGCGGGACGAGAACGTCGTCGCACCCGGCGCCGCCGACCCCGTCGTCCGCTGACGGCCGCCGGCCCGGCCATGGTGCTCCTCGTCCGGGGGAGCCCGTGGCCGGGCCGGCACCCGCCCCGCCGGTCCACCGCAACCACCGCAACCACCCCGAGGAAACACCGACATGCCGCTGGTCCCCACCGCAGACCTGGTCGCCCGGGCCGCCGCCGACCGAGGGTGCGTCGCCGCCTTCAACGTCATCACGCTGGAGCACGCCGAGGCCGTCGCGCGCGGCGCCGAGGAGGCCGGGCGTCCGGCCATCCTCCAGATCAGCGAGAACGCCGTGCGCTACCACGGGGGAAGGGTCGGCCCCCTCGCGGCGGCGAGCGCGGCCGTGGCCGCCGCGAGCGACGCGGAACTCTCCCTCCACCTCGACCATGTCACCGACCCCGACCTGCTGCGGCAGGCGGCCGACGCCGGCTTCTCCTCGGCGATGTTCGACGCGGGCGCGCTGCCGTACGCGGAGAACGTCGAGGCCACCGCCGCGGCCGCGACCTGGGCGCACGGCGCCGGGCTGTGGCTGGAGGCCGAACTCGGCTATGTGGGCGGCAAACCGGACGCCCCCGCGAGCGCGCACGCCGACGGCGTGCGCACCGACCCCGAGGAGGCCGTCGCGTTCGTCAGCCGCACCGGCGTCGACGCGCTCGCGGTCGCCGTCGGCAGCAGCCACGCCATGACCCGGCGCACCGCCACCCTGGACCACGCGCTCATCGCGCGGCTGCGCGCGGCCGTGCCCGTCCCGCTGGTGCTGCACGGCTCGTCCGGCGTCCCCGACGAGGAGCTGCGCGCCGCGATCCACGCCGGCATGGTGAAGATCAACTTCGGCACGGTCCTCAACAAGGCGTTCACCCACGCCCTCCGCCCGATCGTGGCGAGCGAGCCCCTCCCCGTCGACCCGCGCACCTACCTGTCCCCGGCCCGCGCGGCGGTGGCCGCCACGGTGCGGGAGCTGCTCACCACCCTGACGGGAGTGCGGCCCTGAGGGCGAGGAGGAGAAACGGCAGGAACAGCAGGGAGGCTGACGGACCGGTAGCGCGACGTCGGCAGGGACACCGCGCGGGCGCCGTGGCACAGCGCGTGGTTGCCGACGAACCGGATCGCGGGGAACCCCGCCTCCACCGTCGTTCTCCGCGGGCACCCGAGGGGCCACCTGCCGGACCACCTTGCCGGACCACCTGCCGGACCGGTCCTGAACGGCAGACGCGGCCGCCCCGATCACCCTTCGCCGTTCGGAGCGGCGCTACCGGGTGCGATGCCGTTGAAGAGCCGGTCCAGGCCGCGGCGGAAGAGCAGGCCCGGATGGGCTTCCCCGGGGTCCGTCGCGAGTAGGGCGGTCATGGCCCCGCCGAGGTGGGGACGGCTGGCGTCGGCGGCGATGCTCGCCATGTGGCGCGCCCTCGCGGCGGGTCGTACGCAACGCCGCGCAGGGCGCGTTCGACCGAACGCGCAACGCGGTACCGACCCTGTGGACCTGGCAACCGGCCACGTCCACCTACCTGTCACAGACCGATGTCGCCCAAGTTCATGTTGTCGCCCCGTGGTTCGAAACCACGGGCCATGGTCGAGCCTGTGGTTCGGGGTCAGCCGGAGGTCACCGGACGACCCCGAACGGGCTGCTGTCCGGTTGAGGAAGGGTGGTCAGCCGCGCCATGTGCCGGCGGCGGCGGCCTCCTTCACGAACAGGGAGAAGTCGCGGGGCTGGCGGCCGAGAGCGCGTGGCACCCCGTCGGAGACATGGCTGTCCAGGCCCCGGCGGATCGCTCCGACGGTGTCGGCGAAGTCCTCGGCGTCGGCCTTGGGCCAGCCCTCGTTCACCATCTCGGCGACGAACTCGTCGTGCTCCAGCGGCACATAGCGCAGCTCGCGCCCGCTGGCCTCCGAGATGAGGCCGGCGACCTCGGCCAGGGTGTAGGCACGCGGTCCCGACAGCTCGTAGACCTCGCCCACGTGCCGGTCCTCGGTGAGCGCCGCCACCGCGACGGCCGCGATGTCCTCGGCGTCCACGAAGGTCGCCGCGCCGTCGCCGGCCGGCAGCCGGATCTTGCCGGAGAGCACGATGTCCAGCAGGAAGCCCTCGCTGAAGTTCTGCGCGAACCACCCGGCCCTCTCTGTCAGCTTCTCCAGGGCCCCGGCATCCCGCGCGGCCCGCCATTCCTTGACGTGCGAGTGGTACAGACGCTCGCGGCGCAGGACCGCGCCTTTCTCGTTCTTGGGCGCGGCGTCGTACTCGGCCACGATCCGCAGCTTGTACTCGGGACTGAAGGTACGGCGCTTCGGCCGGGCAGCCGGGTCGGGTCCGGCAGGGTTCGTGCTGGTCATGAGGGGGGTTCTCCTGTCGTGCCCTCTCAGGCTAACCCGACGAAGCGGGATGTCTCACCCAAGGCTGACAGAGAGGGCACCGCCCGCTACGCCACGCCAGACCCACTCGGCCTCGAACCCGCCCCGAACCCTTACGCATACCCGCACAACCCGTGGGTGTGGGCCGACCCGCTCGGCCTCAGCCCCGAACTGGTCAACCCGAACGACATCAACTTCTCGCAACGCACGATTTCCGCCAACGACTATGCGGAGGCCATGCGGAACGGCGCATGGGACTGGCAACGCTCCGGCCCACTGCACGTGATGGAGGTCGACGGGCAACTCGTCAGCTACGACAACCGGCGGCTGAACGCGGCGCGGGAGGCCGGCCTCCAGCAGGTCCCCATCCAACGCGTCGACCCGTCGGCGCCGCACCCCGACTCCACGAGCGGACGTACCTGGGGACAGCAGTTCCAGCGACGCTTCAACGACCCGCGCAACCGACGTGCTGGCGGTGTGGTACCCAACACGGGACTGTCCGAAGCACCGACCGTGCAATGCCCAGGAGGCCGCAGGTGACCACTAAGGTGACCCCCATCATCGCGCTCTGGAAGGAACGGACCCTACCCATCCGCGACGGTCTGTACCTGGCCACTGGAGTCTCGTACGCAGCCCGACTGGCACCGCAGGCACAGACCGGGGTCGAAATCCTCGAGCCCTTCGACCTGCGGGCCAGCCTTGACGCCGACCCCGAGTGGGTGACCGAGATCGAACCGACCCGCCAGCTCGCCCTGGAGGCCGAGGGACGCGTACTGTGCTGCGGCGACGGCGGCCACGGCTCGGAGGGCTTCGTCGCCTGCACATACGGCGACGAAGAGTTGGAGTGGGTGATGTACTTCGAGCGCTCGAACCCGTTCATGGACATCAGCTGGGACGCCACCCGACAACGGGCCACATTCACCTCGACCTCAGACGTGCGGATCACGGTCAACGCCCTGACCCCGTGGTGGGATACGGCCGACTCCTGAACGCAGGCGCCGGCCCGGGTGTGCGCCCGCCTTCCAAAGCCGCCGGGCTCAGCGGACCCCCTCGTCGGCGCCGACAGTCGCGGCTTCGACGGAGGCGAGTTGGCCAACGGGCGAAGGCGGCACATCGCGATCGACACCTGGGCCTGCCGCAAGGCCACAGTCGTTGGCCTGGGGCTACACCTGCAGTCTCGTTGGGCACTGCTTGGCCGCGCTCGCACTAGTCTGACGATCGTCAACGACCAGAAGCGCTTCGGGGTCCTTACCAGGACGCGGGCGGTCTCTCATCCCACCGGTGAGCGAACTGAGGTCTCCCCGGCGCGCGGGAGGTTCGAAGAACTGGAGCCGAAGAGAGATCCACGAACATGTCGTTGACCTCGGCGCCTCTGATCCGCACCGACAAGGATCGACGGAGGAGCCGCCAGGAACTGTGGGCGGCCGTGCTCGTCGATGGGCCAGAACCGGCTGCTGGCCCAAGGCCATTTGGGGAAGAAGCTCGCCGGTGCCGGGGCGGACCGGCGCGGGCTGTCCATCGCCTGCGGCTGATGGAGCGAGATCACTTCCGTTGTGCACGCGGTTGGTCATGCAATGCCCCTGACAGCCCCTACGACACCACGAGTTCAAGCTCAGTAGCCACCAAATGCTGCCGCAGCGAGGTCCTGAGGTGGAAGTGGTCGCTCATCAACTGGGAGGAGGGCAGCATCGCGCTCGACGGGCCTACGGCCGGCGCCGCGCCGACTCGACGAAGAGGCTGGCGGGAGCCAGTGCCGCCCGGATTGGGCCGTCCACGGTCGCCTGATTCGGCAAGATCATTTCCGTTGGCCACGCGGTTGGCCATACGGGGCATCTGAGAGCCCCTAGCCAGAGAGAAACCGCAGGTCAGACAAAGCCTGATGTGGTGTCCGAGGGGGGACTTGAACCCCCACGCCCTTAAACGGGCACTAGCACCTCAAGCTAGCGCGTCTGCCATTCCGCCACCCGGACAAGGTGAGGGCGCGACCCTCGCGGGCGCGCTGACGAGGGAAACCATAGCAAAGGTCAGGGCCACGATGACGCCTCTCCCCGGCGGCCGGGCCCCGGCCGCCGGGGAGAGGCGGCCGGCCTTGGGATCGTGGCCG
Organism: Streptomyces triticirhizae; assembly: GCF_003696235.1. GTDB lineage: Bacteria > Actinomycetota > Actinomycetes > Streptomycetales > Streptomycetaceae > Streptomyces > Streptomyces triticirhizae. The sequence continues at coordinate 4,270 of NZ_RFFJ01000124.1, read as the reverse complement.
GCGGGAGGGAGGATGAGAGGCACGTACCGCAGGAGGAGGCAGTGTGAGCGAGACCACCCCCAACCAGGCCAGCCCCAGCCGAGGCGGAGTCCCGGGCCGCGCCGAGGAGGAGGTCGTCGACCTCTGCCGCGACCTGATCCGGATCGACACCAGCAACTACGGCGACCACTCGGGCCCCGGCGAACGCGCCGCCGCCGAGTACGTCGCGGAGAAGCTCGCCGAGGTCGGTCTCGAACCGCGGATCTTCGAGTCCCACCCCGGCCGCGCCTCCACCGTCGCGCGGATCGCCGGCGAGGACCCCTCCCGGCCGGCGCTGCTGATCCACGGCCACACCGACGTCGTTCCCGCCAACGCCGAGGACTGGACGCACCACCCGTTCTCCGGCGAGATCGCCGACGGCTGCGTCTGGGGGCGCGGCGCGGTGGATATGAAGGACATGGACGCCATGACCCTGGCCGTGGTCCGCGAGCGGCTGCGCACCGGTCGCAAGCCGCCCAGGGACGTGGTGCTGGCGTTCCTCGCGGACGAGGAGGCCGGCGGGATCCACGGCGCGCGGTATCTCGTCGACCACCACCCGGAGTTGTTCGAGGGCGTCACCGAGGCGATCGGCGAGGTCGGCGGCTTCTCGTTCACCGTCAACGAGAAGCTGCGGCTCTACCTCGTCGAGACGGCCCAGAAGGGGATGCACTGGATGCGGCTGACCGTGGACGGCACGGCCGGCCACGGGTCGATGACCAACGACGACAACGCCATCACCGAGCTGTGCGAGGCGGTCGGCCGGCTGGGGCGGCACAGGTTCCCGGTGCGGGTCACCAAGACGGTGCGTTCGTTTCTCGACGAGCTGTCCGACGCGCTGGGCACCCCGCTGGACCCGGAGAACATGGAGGAGACCCTCGCCAAGCTCGGCGGCATCGCCAAGATCATCGGGGCCACGCTCCAGAACACGGCGGCCCCCACCCAACTCGACGCCGGCTACAAGGTGAACGTGATCCCCGGGCAGGCCACGGCGGCCGTGGACGGGCGGTTCCTGCCCGGCTTCGAGGAGGAGTTCCTGGCCGACCTCGACCGGGTGCTCGGCCCCCGGGTGAAGCGCGAGGACATCCACAGCGACAAGGCCCTGGAGACCAGCTTCGACGGGGCGCTGGTGGACGCGATGCAGTCGGCGCTGGTCGCCGAGGACCCGATCGCGCGGGCTGTTCCGTACATGCTCTCGGGCGGCACGGACGCCAAGTCCTTCGACGACCTCGGCATCAGGGCCTTCGGCTTCGCCCCGCTGAAGCTGCCGCCGGAGCTGGACTTCGCCGGGATGTTCCACGGCGTGGACGAGCGGGTGCCGGTTGACGGGCTCCAGTTCGGCGTACGGGTGCTCGACCGTTTCCTCGATCAGTGCTGAACGGGCCCGATCGGGGTGGGCGTTAATCGTTCGGACGTGCGGAATTCCCCAGGTTAGGTGAATGGGCGCGGCGTTTCGTGCCCTTGTTTTGGCCATCTCGTTGCAACACATGCAGTCCCCGGCTGGGGTCCGCGTTGTCAACGAGGAGGAAGTAATGATCAAGAAGGTCGTCGCCACTGCGGCAGCCGCCAGCGGCCTGGCGCTGGCCGGTGCCGGGCTCGCGGTCGCGGACTCCGGCGCCGCCGGTGCCGCCGTCGCCTCCCCCGGCGTGATCTCGGGGAACAACATCCAGGTGCCGATCCACATCCCCGTCAACGTGTGCGGCAACACCGTCGACGTCATCGGGCTGCTCAACCCGACGTTCGGCAACGTCTGCGTCAACAAGTAGAGCCACCCCCATCTCACTGAGGGCTTGAGCCGGCGGTCCCGGAGCGCGACGCGGCGCACCGGGACCGCCCAGGCTCTACGTCGGGCGCGGGCGCCCTCACCCCCCACCCCGCGACCCATCCCAAGCAAGTCAGGGGAATCAACCATGCGACAGGTCACGCGAAACGGCCTGCTCACCGTGTTCGCCGCCGGCGGCGTGCTGGCCGCCTCCGGTGGGATCGCCTTCGCCGACTCCGAGGCGGAGGGCGGCGCGGCCAACTCTCCCGGAGTGATCTCAGGGAACTCCGTGCAGGCACCGGTCCACGTGCCGGTCAACGTCTGCGGGAACACCGTCAACGTGGTCGGGCTGCTCAACCCGGCCTTCGGCAACACCTGCGTCAACGAGGGCGACGGCGGGGCCAGCGCCACCGGCGGCGCCAGCGGCTCGCCGGGCTTCATCTCGGGCAACAACGTCCAGGCCCCCGTCGAGGTGCCGGTGAACGCCTGCGGCAACAGCGTTGACGTGGTCGGCCTCGGCAACCCGGCCTCGGGCAACGAGTGCGCCAACGGGACGGCCCCGCACGAGCGGGCGCCCCACCCGGAGGAGGAGCCCGAGGAGCCCAAGCACCCGGGCGAGGAGCCGGAGCACGAGCCCGAGGGCGAGTCCCCGGAGCTGGTTCCCGAGGGGACCACCCCCGTGGAGGCCGAGACCCCGGTCCAGGTGACCGAGACGCAACTCGCCGCCACCGGCGGCGACTTCGCGCTGCTCGCGGCGGTCCCGGTCGGCGCCGGCCTGGTGCTCGGCGGCGCGCTGCTCTACCGCAGGACGCGGACGGTGCGGCAGGGCTGACCCCTTCCGCCCAGCCGGCGCACGCCACCAGAACGAGTGGGTCCGAGCCAGGACCCACTCGTTCGTCGTGTGCGGCCCCGGTGGCCCTCCGCCCGCCTCCGCCCGATGGCCGTGGCGGGGCAGGTCAACGGGAGGGCGAGCGGGTCACCGGGCGGGGCGGGATCGTTCACCAGGTGGGGTGGGAACGTTCACCAGGTGGGGCGCGGCTGGCGGATGATGCGACGTTTCAGCCGCACCTGACGGCTCCCGTCCGGGTACAGGCGGAGCCTGGCCAACTCCCAGTGTCCGTACTCGGCGTGCTCCGTCAGCAGACGGGTCGTGGCGGCTCGCGAGACCCCACGTGGCACATACACATCGCGAAACTCGTATTCCGGCATCGAATCTATTGTGCGGCCAAGCCCTGGATGCCGATACCGTCTGCACCATGTCTGATGCTGCGCAGCCCACGGCTGCCGAAGTCCGTGCCGCCGCGGAGGCGCTCAAGGAAGCGCTCGACCGGCATCTGGCCGCCATCGAGCGACGTGCGGCGGCCCCCGAGGCGGAGGTCGAGGCGGCCGACGCCGCCGTCTTCGCCGCGTTCAACGAGATGGCGGCGGCGGGCGAGGTGTACGACGAGCTGCTCTACGACGTCTACGACGAGGTCACCCCCTTCGAGGTGCCCGCCTCCGACGGGGCCTCCTACACGGGCCCGGAGGACCCGGAGGTGCTCAGCGTCTTCCTGCGGCGCGACTACACCGTGGCCGAGCCCAGGCGGCTGCTCGCCCAGGCGGCGCGGATCGCCGAGCTGGACGCCGAGGGCAACGAGGTGGAGGGCGGCTCGGCCGAGCCGGCCGCAGGGCGCGGGCTCAAGGCCGCGCTCGGCGTGCTCTTCGGCGAGTTCGACCCCGACGAGATCGCCTCCCGCCACGAGGAGTTCGGCCTCGCGGAGGGCGACGCCACGCTCTGGGTGACCGCGCAGGACGAGCCGGCGGAGCCGGGGGAGTGGCTGGCCGCGCCGTTCGACGCGGTGGACGCGGAGCGGGTGATCTGCCGCTTCGACATCAGCGACGCCTTCGACGACGAGGCGCTGGACGCGGTGGACGAGGTGCCCCGCTGGCTGGGGGGCTGACGCGCCCTCCGGGCGCGGGCCCACGCGCCGGGCGGGGCCCGGCCCGGGTCTCCCGGCTGCCGCCGGGGGGTGGGGTTCGTCGGCTGGCGCGTTGCCGTCCGGCGGAGCCGGGGCCCCGCGCTCGCCGGGCATCGGAGTTCGACGGGGGCCTCAGCCACCGGTGAGGGTGTCGCCGGTGCGGCCCCATCCGACGGCCGGCGGGCGCCCGTTGACCGCCCCCGCGCCGGTGCGCACCGGCGCGGGGGCGAGAACCGTCAGGCGCCTCCCAGGCCCCGAGGGTCTGAGGGCGCCGCGCCCTGCTCCACGGGGATTCCACCGAGACGATCTGGAGGACGGCCGGTGGTGCGCACGGATACGGCACGACTGACTGACGGGGGGCCCGTTCGGTCGGGGAGGTGACGGGTGAAGCCGACGCCCCGTCCGGCGAGGCGGGCGCTGGCCCGTTCGGACGCGTCGGCCGGGGCGTGGTCCCGGTGTCGTCGCCCTCCGCGCCGCACGTCGCAGGCGCCGCTCGCCCGGGCAACGGCCGGACGGCGCCCGGCCGTTGCCCACC
>NZ_RFFJ01000123.1 GCF_003696235.1 Streptomyces triticirhizae | reverse complement strand
CCCGGCGCGGGCACGACCCGACGCGGCGGATCGCGCTGCGGGCGGCGGGCGCGCTGCGCGGCGCCGGCCTGGCGGCCCGGGTGGTGCCGGCGCTGCGGCAGGTGCGTCCGGTGGTGGACCAGGCCGGGCTGTCGGGGCGCGCGAGAGCGGAGAACGTGGCGAACGCGTTGGCCGTGCGCCCCCGGGCGCTGCCCGCCGGGGCGCGGGTGCTGCTCGTCGACGACGTGGTGACCACGGGTGCCTCGCTCGCCGAGGCGGCGCGCGCGGTGCGCGCCTGCGGGGCGGAACCGGTGGCGGCGGCCGTGGTCGCCGGGCCGCTGGCCGCGTGGGTCGGGCGTACGCGCGGGTAGGGGTGCCACACCGGCGTTGACAGCGGTACGTTCGAAGGAGAGCGGATGATGCGCATTCCGGTTCGGACAGCGCGATCAGCTCGCCATAACAGTAGATGCGCATATGTTCGCGAAGGATCGACTTCCGACCACATCCCCTGAGACTCCCGGAGGAGGAGGGGGTGTTGATCTTCCTCCCCGGGGAAGAGGAGGTGAAAGTCGTAACCCCGTCGTAACGCCGGAAGGGGGCCGTGGACACCGGCCCGTCCGGCGCAAGTGCACCAAGGAGGTGCCCCACGAGACAGCGTGGGGCCGTCCGGGAACGGAGTTCGCGTGGACATCGTCGTCAAGGGTCGCAAGACCGAGGTGCCGGAGCGCTTCCGCCGGCACGTGGCCGAGAAGCTCAAGCTGGACAAGATCCAGAGAATCGACGGCAAGGTGACCCGTCTCGACGTGGAGGTGTCCAAGGAACCGAACCCACGTCAGGCGGACCGTTCCGACCGGGTCGAGATCACGATGCGCCACCGGGGGCCCGTGGTGCGCGCCGAGGCGTCGGCGGCGGACCCGTACGCGGCGCTCGATCTCGCCGTGGAGAAGCTGGAGTCCCGGCTGCGCCGGCAGAACGACAAGCGGACCTCCCGCAGGGGGCGCGGCCGCATCCCGGCGAGCGCCGTCGCCGAGGTGGTGCCGGACGCGGCGCCGCTCAACGGCAACGGGCTGCTGCCGACGCCGACCTCCGAGCCCGAGGAGGTGCCCGTGCGGCGCGTCGGGCCCGTGGTGGTGGAGGGCGACGGGCCGCTGGTGGTCAGGGAGAAGACCCACACCGCCGCCCCGATGGGCCTGGACCAGGCGCTCTACGAGATGGAGTTGGTCGGCCACGACTTCTATCTCTTCGTCGACATCGAGACCAAGCAGCCCAGCGTGGTCTACCGACGGCACGCCTACGACTACGGCGTGATCCGGCTGGAGACCGATCCGCTGAGCGAGGTCGCGCCGGAGGGCGCGGGGGGCGCGCTCGGCGGCTGACGCCGCTTCGTGCCTGGTTAGCGCGCACCCCTTGGCCGGATCGTGGACCCGGCCGGGGGTGCCGCCATGGAATCATGGGGTAGCCGAGTGTGGCGGCGTACCGGCCAGGGGGAGGGATTCGATGGTGGAGACGTTCGGGCCCAGGATGCCCAGAGGGCGGCCGGCCTTCACGGCCGAGCGTGAGCCGGCCGAGGAGAGCGAGCCGATCAGGGTGCTGGTGGTGGACGACCACGAGCTGTTCCGGCGGGGCCTGGAGATCGTGCTCGCCCAGGAGTCCGACATCGAGGTCGTCGGCGAGGCGGGGGACGGCGCCGAGGCGGTGGAGAAGGCGGCCGACCTGCTGCCCGACATCGTGCTGATGGACGTGCGGATGCCCCGGCGCGGCGGCATCGAGGCGTGCACCGCGATCAAGGAGGTGGCCCCCAGCGCGCGGATCATCATGCTGACGATCAGCGACGAGGAGGCCGACCTCTACGACGCGATCAAGGCGGGCGCGACCGGCTATCTGCTCAAGGAGATCTCCACCGACGAGGTGACCGCCGCGATCCGCGCGGTGGCCGACGGGCAGTCCCAGATCAGCCCCTCCATGGCGGCCAAGCTGCTCACCGAGTTCAAGTCGATGATCCAGCGCACCGACGAGCGCCGCCTGGTGCCGGCGCCCCGGCTGACCGACCGGGAGCTGGAGGTCCTCAAGCTGGTGGCCACGGGCAAGAACAACCGGGACATCGCCAAGGAGCTGTTCATCAGCGAGAACACCGTCAAGAACCATGTGCGGAACATCCTGGAGAAGCTCCAGCTCCACTCCCGCATGGAGGCCGTCGTCTACGCGATGCGGGAGAAGATCCTCGACCTGGAGACCGGCTGAGACCGGCTGAGACCGGTTGGGATCGGCTGAACCTGGTTCGGACCGGCTGAGACGGGCGGCCGGAACCGGTCCCGTCCCAGCCGGCCCGGCTCAGGCGCCGGCCGGGGTGGCCCTCGCGACCTCGGCGGTCAGCGGGCCCACCAACTCCGCCGGCGTGCAGCGCTCCACCCGCACCTGGTCGCAGCCGACCCAGCCGGCGGCCTCCACCAGCGCCTGAGCCATCGCCGGCACCGCCTTCTCCGCCCGGGGCAGCGGCCCCTCGAACGCCGCGTGCCGGGCGACCAGCGTGCGCCCCTCCCGCGCCGGGTCCACGCGGCCCAGCAGCTGGCCGCCGGCCAGCAGCGGCATCGCGAAGTACCCGTATATCCGCTTGGGCCGGGGCACATACGCCTCAAGCCGGTGCACGAACCCGAAGATCCGCTCCGTGCGCGGCCGGTCCCACACCAGGGAGTCGAACGGCGAGAGCAGCGTCGTGCGGTGCCGGCCGCGCGGCGGCGCGGCGAGCGCCGCCGGGTCCGCCCAGGCGCGGTGCCGCCCACCCTGGCCTCCGGCCGCCGGCCAGCCGGCGACCTCGACCGGCACCAGCCCGGTGTCCCCGATCACCGCCGCCACCTCGGCGGCCCGCAGCCGGTGGTAGTCGGCGAGATCGGCCTGGGTGGCCACGCCCATCGCGGCCCCCGCCTGGGCGACGAGGTGTCGCAGGCACTCCTCGTCCGTCAGCCGATCGTGGTAAAGCTCCTCGGGCACCGCCCGCTCGGGCAGGTCATAGACGCGCTTCCAGCCACGCCTCCTGGTGACCACCACGTCGCCCAGCATCAGCGCCCGCTCCACGGCCACCTTGCTCTCCGACCAGTCCCACCACAGCCCGCCGTTCTTCGCGCCGCCCAACTCCGTCGCCGTCAGGGGGCCTTCGGCCCGCAGCTGGTCCAACACCCGGCGGTAGGCCGCGTCCGGCAGCTCGTGGTGCCAGGTGGTGCGGGCGCGGTAGGCACGGCGGCGGAACGCGAACAGCGGCCACTCCTCGATCGGCAGCACACAGGCGGCGTGCGACCAGTACTCGAAGGCGGTCTCCCCCGACCAGTACGCCTCCTCCACGGCGGGGCGGCCCACCGCGCCCAGCCGGGCGTAGGGCAGCAGCTCGTGGGACCGGGCCAGCACGGAGATGGTGTCCAGCTGCACCGCGCCCAGCCGGCGCAGCACCCCGCGCACCCCCGCTCGTCGGTCGGGCGAGCCCAGCAGACCCTGGGCCCGCAGGGCGATCCGTCGGGCCTCGTCTGCGGAGAGTGTCACAACAGCGGCAGTCATGCGGGGATCGTAGGGCCGACCACTGACACCCGTGTGGGCGCTCGCATACCATGGCCGGTGCGGCGGGGCCATCTCGCTGTGCCCGCGCCTTCAACTCGCGCCAGGCCCGACCGTCAAGGAGACCAGCCCTCGTGTCCGTCTTCAACAAGATCATGCGTGCAGGCGAAGGCAAGATCCTGCGCAGGCTGCAACGCCTCGCCAAAGAGGTCAACTCGATCGAAGAGGACTTCGTCAACCTGACGGACGCCGAGCTGCGGGCGCTCACCGACGAGTACAAGGAGCGGTACGCGGGCGGCGAGAGCCTGGACGACCTGCTGCCCGAGGCGTTCGCCACCGTGCGCGAGGCGGCCAAGCGGGTCCTGGGGCAGCGCCACTACGACGTGCAGCTGATGGGCGGCGCCGCGATGCACCTCGGCTATGTGGCCGAGATGAAGACCGGTGAGGGCAAGACCCTGGCGGGCACGCTGCCGGCGTATCTCAACGCGCTCTCCGGCAAGGGCGTGCACATCATCACCGTCAACGACTACCTGGCCCAGCGTGACTCCGAGTGGATGGGCCGGGTGCACCGCTTCCTGGGCCTGTCGGTCGGCTGCATCACCTCCGGGATGCGCCCGGCGCAGCGGCGTGAGCAGTACGCCTGCGACATCACCTACGGAACGAACAACGAGTTCGGCTTCGACTACCTCCGGGACAACATGGCCTGGTCCAAGGAGGAGTTGGTGCAGCGCGGGCACAACTTCGCCACCGTCGACGAGGTGGACTCCATCCTGATCGACGAGGCCAGGACCCCGTTGATCATCTCCGGCCCGGCCGACCAGGCCACCAAGTGGTACGCGGACTTCGCCAAGCTGGCGCTGCGGCTGGAGAAGGGCGAGGCGGCCGTGCCCTCGCGCCAGCAGCCCGAGACCGGCGACTACGACGTGGACGAGAAGAAGCGCACCGTCGCCATCCACGACGCCGGGGTCAGCAAGGTCGAGGACTGGCTGGGCATCGACAACCTCTACGAGTCGGTCAACACCCCGCTCGTCGGCTATCTGAACAACGCCATCAAGGCGAAGGAACTGTTCAAGCGGGACAAGGACTACGTCGTCATCGACGGCGAGGTCGTGATCGTCGACGAGCACACCGGCCGCATCCTCGCCGGCCGGCGCTACAACGAGGGGATGCACCAGGCGATCGAGGCCAAGGAGGGGGTGAAGATCAAGGACGAGAACCAGACGCTCGCCAAGATCACCCTCCAGAACTACTTCCGGCTCTACGACCGGCTCTCCGGCATGACCGGCACGGCGATGACCGAGGCCGCCGAGTTCCACCAGATCTACAAGCTCGGCGTCGTCCCGATCCCGACCCACCGGCCGATGGCCCGCAAGGACCAGCCCGACCTGATCTACCGCACCGAGCCGGCGAAGTTCGCCGCCGTGGTGGACGACATCGTCGAGTGCCACGAGAAGGGCCAGCCGGTGCTGGTCGGCACCACCTCCGTGGAGAAGTCCGAGTACCTCTCGCAGCAGCTCAACAAGCGCGGGGTGCGCCACGAGGTGCTCAACGCCAAGAACCACGAGCGGGAGGCGGCGATCGTCGCCAAGGCCGGCCGCAAGGGCGCGGTCACCGTGGCCACCAACATGGCCGGCCGAGGCACCGACATCAAGCTCGGCGGGAACCCGGACGACATCGCCGAGCAGGAGCTGCGCGCCAAGGGCCTGGACCCGGTGGAGCACGCCGAGGAGTGGGCGGCGGCGCTGCCGGGCGCGCTGGAGCGGGCCGAGCGCTCGGTGGAGGCCGAGTTCGAGGAGGTCAAGTCGCTCGGCGGGCTCTATGTGCTGGGCACCGAGCGGCACGAGTCCCGCCGGATCGACAACCAGCTGCGCGGCCGCTCCGGCCGGCAGGGCGACCCGGGCGAGTCCCGCTTCTACCTGTCGCTGGGCGACGACCTGATGCGGCTGTTCAAGGCGCAGATGGTCGAGCGCGTGATGTCCATGGCCAACGTGCCGGACGACGTGCCGATCGAGAACAAGATGGTGACCCGCGCGATCGCCTCCGCCCAGGGGCAGGTCGAGCAGCAGAACTTCGAGATCCGCAAGAACGTCCTCAAGTACGACGAGGTGCTCAACCGCCAGCGCGAGGTCATCTACGCCGAGCGGCGCCGGGTGCTCTCCGGGGAGGACCTCCAGGAGCAGGTCGGCTACTTCATGGACGACACCATCGAGGCCTATGTCCAGGCGGAGACCGTCGAGGGCTTCGCCGAGGAGTGGGACATGGACCGGCTGTGGGGCGCGTTCAAGCAGCTCTACCCCGTCCAGGTCACGGTGGAGGAGCTGGAGGAGGAGACCGGCGGCCGGGACGGGCTGACGCCCGAGTTCCTCGCGGAGTCCATCAAGGAGGACATCCACCGGCAGTACGCGAAGCGCGAGGAGGAGCTGGGCTCCGAGGTGATGCGGGAGCTGGAGCGCCGGGTCGTGCTCTCCGTGCTGGACCGCAAGTGGCGCGAGCACCTCTACGAGATGGACTACCTCCAGGAGGGCATCGGGCTGCGCGCCATGGCGCAGCGCGACCCGGTGGTGGAGTTCCAGCGGGAGGGCTTCGACATGTTCACCGCCATGCTGGAGGGCATCAAGGAGGAGTCCGTCGGCTACCTGTTCAACCTGGAGGTCCAGGTGGAGCGGCAGGTCGAGCAGGTGCCGGTGCAGGGTGGGGCCAAGGAGCAGGCGGCCGAGGACGCGCAGCGGCAGGAGGCCGTGCCCGCCGGGGCGCGCCCGGCGATCCTGGCCAAGGGCCTGGAGGCGCCCAAGCCGGCGCAGGGGCTGCGCTACTCCGCGCCGACGGTGGACGGCGCCGGCGGCGTCGTCGAGGGCGACTTCGCCGCCGGCGACGAGGGCGCGCCGGCCGCGACCAGCTCCGGCCAGGGCCAGACCCGCGCCGAGCGGCGCAAGGCGCAGAAGGGCGGCCGCCGCCGCAAGAAGTGACGCGGCGGCGCGGAGGAGCGACCCCGGCCTCAGCCGGCTGAGTCGACCACCGCGCCCACGGCGGATCAGGGGGCGTGTCCCAGCGGGGGCGCGCCCCCTTCGCGCGTCCGTACGCGGGCTGCGGGCGGCGGCCGTCACGGGGCCGTGTCCAACTCGACGGCGACGCAGCGCCAGACGCCGGCCCGCTGCTCCTCCAGCCGGAACGCCAGGGCCCTGGCGCGCCGCCCCACGCTGACCACGGCGCACGCCTCGATCGCCGCGCTGCCGGGGCGCGAGCCGCGCACCAGGCGCAGGGCGGGCGCCGGATCGCCCTCGGCCGGGCGGAACGGGGCGCGCGGGGCCAGCTGGATCAGCTGCTCGTACGCCGGGTCGCGGACATGGCCGAGCAGCACGGTGACCGGGCGCTGTCCGCTGAGCACCAGCAGCAGCTGGCGGGCGAACCACTCGTGCGGGAGGGGCAGCGCCCGCTCGCGTGACGGCCCGTGGCGCGGGGGCCGGGAGTCGGCCCGCCGGCCGCCCGCCGGACCGGTCGGCCGGGGGCCGCGACGGCTCCTGGGCTGTGGAACCCGCTGCTGACCTCGCTGTTGACCCCGTTGACTGAGCATGGCTGTCGGAACCGTCCCCCAAGCCGCGTGGCGCTACCAGGCGGTAACAACTGCGGAGTGTAATCAACTGCCCAACCCCCGGCAACCGTTGTCCGGAGCGCGCGGAGGGGTCCGGAGATGCGCGGCGGACCCTCGTGCGCCCCCTGGTAGGGTGAGGCCGCTTCAGGCCCAGGAAGGAAGCGTCGGTGCCGTGCGCGTCTACATCCCCCTCACGCTCTCCGGGCTCGCTCGACTCCATGTCGCCCGGGAGATCGCCCCGGCGCCGCTGACCGCCTACGCCGTCACCCCGGCGCTGCGCGAGTGGTATCTCTCCGGCAACGAGGAGGAGTTGGAGTACGCGGCGCTGAGCAGGGCGGCCGCGGCCTCGCTGCGGCTGGTCGCCACCGAGCTGGGCGTGGCCAGGCGGCGGGTGGTGGTGGCCGCCGATGTGCCCGACCGGGTGGCGTTCGCCGATCCCGAACTGGCGCTGTCGCCCGAGGCGTTGGGCGAGGTCAGGCTGGCCGAGGCGGTGCCGCTGGGCTGGCTGGCCGCCGTGCACGTGGACGCCGAGGAGGCCGCGGACGACGTCCAGGTGGCGGCCGAGGCGGTGGGCGCGGCCGACCAGGGCGACGAGGACGCCCAGTTCGTGGTGGACGGGGCCGCCGACCACGAGTTGCTCTGGTACGGCGTCCAGGAGATCGACCGCCTGGTCTGAGGGCGCGCGTCCCCGTGCGCCGGCCGTGCGTCGGCAAACCCGCTGTCGCGTTGTCAGTGCCGGGTCGTAGTGTGCGGGACATGGCTTCTCCGCGCGACCCGGGACCCGCACCCCACATCGTCTGGGACTGGAACGGCACCCTGCTGCACGACATCCATGTCGTTCTGGAGGCGACCAACGCCGCGTTCTCCGAGGTGGGGCTGGAGCGCATCACCCTGGACCGTTACCGCGAGCTGTACTGCGTCCCCATCCCCGAGTTCTACCGACGTCTGCTCGGCCGGCTGCCCACCGACGAGGAGTGGGAGGTGATGGAGGAGGCGTTCCACCGGCACTACTTCGCCCGCTCCGACTCCGCCGGCCTCGCCGACGGGGCCGCCGAGCTGCTCGCCGACTGGGTGCTCGCCGGGCGGACCCAGTCGGTCTGCTCGCTGGCCGCGCACGACCGGCTGGGGCCCTGGCTGACCCGGCTCGGCGTGGCCGAGCACTTCATACGCGTCGACGGGAACCGGGGCGACGGACAGGTCGTGGGCAAGGCCGCCCAGATGGCCCGTCACCTGGCGGCCATGACCGGGGTCGACCCGGCCCGCGTCGTGGTGATAGGCGACGCGACGGACGACGCGGTGGCGGCGGCGCACGCCGGCGCCAAGGCCGTTCTCTACACGGGGGGTTCGCACAGTCGGCGCAGCCTGGCCGGCGCCGGGGTGCCCGTGGTGGACAGCCTGGCGGAGGCGGTGTCCGTCGCCGAGGAGGTGGTGCGGCGCGGCTGACGCGCCGGCGCCTGGCAACCGGCGCCCGTTCGCGAAAGGAGCCGGGGATATACGCTGGTGCGGTGTTCAGTGCGATACCGCCTGCCCCCGACGCTTCGAAGGGTGGGCAGCGTGGCCTTCCCTCGGCGTCCCCGCCAGCTCGGCGGCCGGCCGGTCGACTGACTTCCACCCTCGGTACCACCGGAAGCATCCCAGCCACCCGAGCGAGCGCTGTCCGGTGACCGTTACTCGACGTCACGCGACGGTGCGCGACAGGAGCAGGACATGCACAGCAAGCTGGACGAAGCCAAGGACGAACTGCTGGCGCAGGCGGCCCGGGTAGCCGACCACGGGCCCAGCCAGGGGCACCCGCCGGCGCACGGGATGGACGCCGAGGCGCTGCGGGCCTATCTGCGGCGCTACTACCTCTTCATCGCTCCCGAGGACGTGACCGAGCGCGACCCGGTCGACCTCTACGGCGCGGCCCTCGCCCACCACCGCCTCGCCGCCGAGCGCCCCCAGGGCACCGCCAACGTCCGGGTCTACACCCCCTCGGTGGACGAGATCGGCTGGACGTGCACCCACACGGTGGTTGAGGTGGTAACGGACGATATGCCCTTCCTGGTGGACTCCGTCACCAATGAGCTGTCCCGCCAGGAACGCGGCATCCATCTGGTGGTCCACCCGCAGATCGTGGTCCGCCGGGACGTCGCCGGCCGGATGCTGGAGGTGCTGGACGCCGGCCGGGAGCGGGAGGGCACGGTCGATCCCGAGCAGCTGCCGCCGGACGCGGTGGTGGAGTCCTGGATTCACGTCGAGATCGACCGGGAGACCGACCAGGAGCAGATCCGTCAGGTCGAGGCCGATCTGCGGCGGGTGCTCGGCGATGTGCGCGAGGCCGTCGAGGACTACCAGAAGATGCGCGAGGCGGCCCTGCGGATCGCCGAGGGGCTGGCCGAGGAGCCGCTCTCGAAGGAGCTGCGTCAGCAGGACGTCGACGAGGCCGCCGAGCTGCTGAGCTGGCTGGCGGCCGACCACTTCACCTTCCTCGGCTACCGCGAGTACGAGCTGGCCAGGGAGGACGACGGGGGCGGTGGCGACGAGCTGCTTCCCGTTCCCGGCACGGGACTTGGCATCCTCCGCTCCGACCCGCCCTACCCGGCGGACGACGAGGACCACCCGGCGGCGTCCTCCGCGTTCCACCGGCTCTCGCCGACCGCCAGGGCCAAGGCCAGGGAGCCCAGGCTGCTGGTGCTGACCAAGGCCAACAGCCGGGCCACCGTGCACCGTCGGTCCTACCTCGACTATCTGGGCGTCAAGAAGTTCGACGAGCGGGGGCGGGTGATCGGGGAGCGGCGCTTCCTCGGGCTGTTCTCGGCCGCCGCCTACACCGAGTCGGTGCGCCGGGTGCCCGTGATCCGGCGGAAGGTCGCCGAGGTGCTCCAGGCCGCCGGGTTCAGCGTGCAGAGCCACAGCGGCCGTGACCTGCTCCAGATCCTGGAGACCTATCCGCGCGACGAGCTGTTCCAGACGCCGGTGGAGACGCTCCGCAGCATCACCACGGCCGTGCTCCACCTCCAGGAGCGGCGCCGGCTGCGGCTGTTCCTGCGGCAGGAGGAGTACGGCCGGTACTACTCGGCCCTCGTCTACCTGCCCCGGGACCGCTTCACCACCTCGGTGCGGCTGCGGCTGACCCAGATCCTCCGGGAGGAACTGGACGGCAACAACGTCGACTTCACCGCGTGGAACACCGAGTCCGTGCTCTCCCGGCTGCACTTCGTCATCCGGGTCGCGCCCGGCACCGAGCTGCCCGAGCTGACCGAGGCCGACCTCGACCGGATCGAGGCGCGGCTGGCCGAGGCGTCGCGCTCCTGGACGGACGGCTTCACCGACGCGCTGCTCGCGGAGTACGGCGAGGAGCAGGCGGCCGACCTGGGCCGCCGCTTCGGCGGCGCCTTCCCCGAGGGGTACAAGGCGGACTTCCCGCCCCGCGCGGCCGTCGCCGACCTCCAGTACGTGATCAATCTCAGGCCCGAGGAGGGCGCGGACTTCGCGCTGAGCCTCTACGAGCCGGTCAACGCGGGGCCCGGCGAACGCCGTTTCAAGATCTACCGGATCGGCGAGCCGGTCACGCTGTCCGCCGTGCTGCCGGTGCTCCAACACCTGGGCGTCGAGGTGGTCGACGAGCGCCCGTACCACCTCAGGCCCGCCGACGGCGCGCCCACCTGGATCTACGACTTCGGGCTGCGGCTGCCCGAGACGCTCGCCGGCGGCCTGGGCGGGGGCGCCCGGCAGCGGTTCCAGGACGCGTTCGCGGCGGCCTGGACGGGCGCGGCCGAGGACGACGGCTTCAACGCGCTGGTGCTCTCGGCCGGCCTGACCTGGCGCGAGGCGATGGTGCTGCGCGCCTACGCCAAGTACCTGTGGCAGGCCGGCGCGCGCTTCGCCAGGGAGAACATGGAGGCCACCCTCCGCCGCAACGTGCACACCACCCGCCTCCTGGTGAACCTCTTCGAGGCCCGGCACGCCCCCGGCCGGCAGAGCGCCGGACGGGAGTTGACCGACGGGCTGCTGGAGGAGCTGGACGGCGCGCTGGAGCAGGTGGCGAACCTCGACGAGGACCGCATCCTGCGGGCGTTCCTCACCGTGATCAAGGCGACCCTGCGGGTCAACTACTTCCAGCACGACTCCGACGGCCGCCCCCACGCCTACCTGTCGATGAAGCTGGACCCGAAGGCCATCCCCGAACTGCCCGAGCCACGGCCGGCGTTCGAGATCTGGGTGTACTCGCCGAGGGTCGAGGGCGTTCACCTGCGCTTCGGCAAGGTGGCCAGGGGCGGGCTGCGCTGGTCGGACCGGCGGGAGGACTTCCGCACCGAGATCCTGGGCCTGGTGAAGGCCCAGGAGGTGAAGAACACGGTGATCGTGCCGGTCGGCGCCAAGGGCGGGTTCGTCGGCAAGCAGCTGCCCAACCCCTCGGCCGACCGGGACGCCTGGCTGGCGGAGGGCATCGCCTGCTACCGCACCTTCATCTCCGGCCTGTTGGACATCACGGACAACCTGGTGGACGGCGAGGTCGTGCCGCCGGCCGACGTGGTGCGGCACGACGAGGACGACACCTATCTGGTGGTCGCCGCCGACAAGGGCACGGCGACGTTCTCGGACATCGCCAACGAGGTCGCCCAGTCCTACGGCTTCTGGCTGGGAGACGCGTTCGCCTCCGGCGGCTCCGCCGGCTACGACCACAAGGGCATGGGCATCACGGCGCGCGGCGCCTGGGAGTCGGTCAAGCGCCACTTCCGCGAGCTGGGCCACGACACGCAGTCCGAGCCGTTCACCGTGGCCGGGATCGGCGACATGTCGGGCGACGTCTTCGGGAACGGGATGCTGCTGTCGGAGCAGATCCGGCTGGTCGCCGCGTTCGACCACCGGCACATCTTCCTCGACCCCGATCCCGACCCGGCCGTGGGCTATGCCGAGCGCCGCCGGCTGTTCGCGCTGCCGCGTTCGTCCTGGGCCGACTACGACACGTCGCTGATCTCCAAGGGCGGCGGGGTGCACCCGCGCACCGCCAAGTCGATCCCGCTGACCCCGCAGGTCCGCGAGGCGCTGGACCTGCCGGACGGCACGATCTCGCTCACCCCGGCCGAGCTGATGCGCGCCATCCTGCGGGCGCCCGTCGACCTGCTGTGGAACGGCGGCATCGGCACCTATGTCAAGGCCGCTTCCGAGTCCCACGCCGACGTCGGCGACAAGGCCAACGACGCGATCCGCGTCAACGGCCGCGACCTGCGCGCCAAGGTCGTCGGCGAGGGTGGGAACCTGGGCCTGACCCAGCTGGGCCGGATCGAGTTCGCGCTCAACGGCGGCCGGTGCAACACCGACGCCATCGACAACAGCGCGGGCGTCGACACCTCGGACCACGAGGTCAACATCAAGATCCTGCTGGACGCCGTGGTGGCCAACGGCGACCTGACCGTCAAGCAGCGCAACGCCCTGCTCGCCGAGATGACCGACGAGGTCGGCGCGCTGGTCCTGCGGAACAACTACGCCCAGAACGTGGCGCTGGCCAACGGCGAGGCCACGGCCGCCGGGCTGGTCCTGGCGCACCAGCGGGTGATCAGCCGGCTGGGCGAACGGGGCCTGCTCGACCGGGAGTTGGAGTTCCTGCCCGACGACGACGAGTTCCGCGAGCGGCGGGCGGCCGGGCGCGGGCTGACCCAGCCGGAGCTGTCGGTGCTGCTCGCCTACGGCAAGCTCACCACCACGGCCGAGCTGCTGACCACCGACCTGCCCGACGACCCCTATGTGGACCGGCTGCTGCTGGACTACTTCCCCCGGCCCCTGCGGGAACGATTCCCCGAGCTGATCGAGCGGCACGCGCTGCGCCGCGAGATCATCACCACGCTGCTGGTCAACGACACGCTCAACGTGGCCGGTTGCACCTTCGTCCACCGGATGCAGGAGGAGTCCGGCGCCTCGACGGAGGAGATCGTCCGGGCGCACACCGTGGCCCGCGACATCTTCCGGCTCGGCGAGATCTGGGACACCGCCGAGCGGCTGGACAACGAGGTGCCCGCCGCGACGCTGACCCGCATCCGGCTGCACGCCCGCCGGCTGGTGGAGCGCGGCGCCCGCTGGCTGCTCAACAACCGGCCGCAGCCGCTGAAGCTGGCGGACACCACGGAGCTGTTCGGCGAGCGGGTGGCGCAGGTCTGGGCGGAGCTGCCCACGCTGCTGCGCGGCCGGGAGCTGGCCCATCTGGGCGCGCAGCACGAGGAGTTGGCCGAGGCCAAGGTCCCCGACGAGCTGGCCCGCCGGGTCGCCGGGTTCTCCGCCGTCTTCCCCGCGCTGGACATCGTGGCGGTCGCCGACCGCACCGGGCGCGAGCTGCTCGACGTCGCCGAGGTGTACTACCACCTCAGCGACGAGCTGAGCATCTCCCGGCTCCAGGAGCGGATCAGCGAGCTGCCCAGGGCCGACCGTTGGCAGTCCATGGCGCGCACCGCGATCCGGGAGGACCTCTACGCGGCGCACCAGCTGATCGCGGCCGACGTGCTGGCCGAGGGCGGGCCCGAGGCGACGCCCGAGGAGCGGTTCGCGGCCTGGGCGGAGCGCAGCGCCGCCGTGCTCAACCGGGCGCGGGCCACGCTCCACGAGATCCAGTCCTCGGACAGCTTCGACCTGGCCAACCTGTCGGTGGCGATGCGCACGATGCGGACGCTGCTGCGCAGCAACCGCTGACGGCGTTCCGGGCCCTGCCCGTGCGGCGCGTGTCGGCCGCCGGACGGGCAGGGCCGCCGGTGGTTTGCTGGCGGGGAGCCGGCTGGCGGGGACGGCTCGCCAGGAGTGAGGGACAACGGGAGGCGGGCAGGCGTGGGCGGTCACCAGCACGGTTACCAGGAGGGCCACCATCATCACGGGGCGACCGAGATCGACTGGGCGTCGGAGGGCGAGCGGCTGACCAGGGGCGCCGAGCTGCACGCCGACGAGCTGCGGCGCACGGCGGCCTGGCTGCGCGCGGAACAGCCGGCGGCCCGGCTGGTCGTGGACGTCGGCAGCGGCCCCGGCGTGGTCAGCTGCCTGCTGGCTGAGGCGTTCCCGGAGGCCGAGGTGCTGGCCGTGGACGGCACGCCCGAGCTGCTGCGGCTGGCCGAGGAGCGCGCCGCCGCGCTGGGCCTGGCCGGCCGGGTGACCACCCGGCGGGCCGAGCTGCCCGGCGGGCTGGCCGGCGTGGAGGGCGTCGACCTGCTGTGGGCCAGCCGGGTGGTGCACCATCTCGGCGACCAGCTGGCCGGGTTGGGGGAGCTGGCGGCGACGCTGCGCCCCGGCGGGCTGCTGGCCCTGGCCGAGGGCGGGCTGCCGACGCGCTTCCTGCCCCGGGAGTTCGGCGTGGGCAGGGCCGGGCTCCAGGCCCGGCTGGACGCGGCCAACGAGGAGTGGTTCGGGCGGATGCGGGCCGAGCTGCCCGGCGCCGCGACCGTCGTCGAGGACTGGCCCTCGCTGCTGACCAGCGCGGGGCTGGCCCCGGTCGGCTCGCGCACCTTCCTCACCGAGCTGCCGGCGCCGCTCGGGCCCGAGGGCCGGGCGTATCTGATGGACCGGCTGACCAGGCAACGGGAGGTGCTGGACGGGGTGTTGGACGCCGGGGACCTGGCCACGCTGGACGTGCTGCTTGACCCGGACGCGCCTGAGGGGCTGCTGCTCCGGCCCGACGCGTTCTACCTCAGCGCCACCACCGTTCACCTGGGCCGGGCCGGCTGAACGACGTGAGGGGCGCGGGCCCAACGGCCCGCGCCCCCCGTTCACCTCAGGGCGTTCACTGCGAGATGTTCACTCCACGGCGGTCACTTCACCGCGCCCGCCATCACCCCAGACACGAACTGCCGCTGGAAGGCGAAGAAGATCGCCAGCGGAATCAGCATGGTCAGGAAGGCGCCCGGCGCCAGCACGTCGAAGTTGCTGCCGAACTGCCGCATCTCCTGCTGGAGCGCCACCGTCATCGGCGGCGAGCCGGCGTCGGCGAAGATCAGCGCGACCAGCATGTCGTTCCAGACCCACATGAACTGGAAGATGGCCAGCGCCGCGATCGCCGGGCCGCCCAGCGGCAGCACCACCCGGAAGAACAGCCGCAGTTCGCCCGCGCCGTCCAGCCGCGCCGCCTCCAGCAGCTCACGCGGGATCTCCGCGAAGAAGTTCCGCAGCAGGAAGATCGCGAACGGCAACCCGAAGGCCGAGTGGAACAGCACCACCCCCGCCGTCGTCTCGAAGATCCCCAGGGTGTTGAAGAGCCGCGCCACCGGGATCAGCGCCACCTGGATCGGCACCACCAACAGGCCGACCACCACCAGGAAGAGCCAGTCCCGGCCGGGGAAGTCCATCCAGGCGAAGGCGTAGGCCGCCAGCGCCCCCAGCACGATCACCAGCGCCGTCGCCGGCAGGGTGATCGCCACCGTGGTCCACACGGAACCGGTGAACTTCTCGTTCCCCAGCAGGCTGTCGTAGTTGCTGAAGCTCCACTGCCCCGGGTCGGTCAGCGCCTCCCACCAGCCGGTGGAGGCGATGTCCCTCGGGTCGCGGAACGACGAGACGAACAGGCCGGCGGTGGGCAGCAGCCAGAGCACGCCGAGCACCACCAGCACCACCCGCACCACCGTGCCGGAGGCGATGGCGGCGAGGCGACTGCTCCAACGCTCCGGCGGCGGGCCGGCGTTGGCCGACGCCGGGGCGTTGGCCGGGTCGGGTACGTGTGCGGTCAAGGTGGGAGCGGTCACCGCTGGTTCTCCCGTCGCAGCCTGCGCAGGTTGATGATCATCACCGGGACCACGAGCAGCAGCAGGAACACCGCGATGGCGCTGCCCACGCCCTGGTCGGCTCCGGTGCCGAAGGAGGACAGATAGAGCTGGAGCGCCAGGACGTTGGCGTCCGCCTGACTGGAGCTGGGCGCGATGACATAGACCAGGTCGAAGATCTTCAACACGTTGATCATCAGCGTCACGAACACGACGCCCAGCACCGGGGCCAGCAGCGGAACGGTGATCCTGCGGAACACGGTCCACTCGTTGGCGCCGTCGACGCGGGCCGCCTCCAGGGTCTCCCTGGGCACGCTGGCCAGCCCCGCCGCGATCAGCACCATCGCGAAGCCGGCCCACATCCAGACATAGCTGGCGATGATCGCCGGCGTGACCACGTTCGGTCCCAGCCACTCGATCCCGTTGTAGGGGGCGGTGAAGTTGTCCGACGGCAGCCGGAGTTGGGCCCCGTCGGCCTCGGCCGGCAGGGTGAACGTCCCGTCGTCGCCGGTCGTCGCCTCGGCGACCACCTGACCGTCGCGCACCGCCTCCACCGTGATCCCGGAGAGCGCCAGCTCCTCGGGGTCGATGGCGTTCTCGGTGCCCGTGCCGCCCCGGGTGAAGTCCATCCAGACCGTGCCGGTCACCTCGCCCGGCTCGCCGCCGGGCGCCACCGCCGGGTCGGCGCCGGACAGTTCGGGCTGTGGCACCGCCACCAGCGGCAGCAGTGCCGGGGTGCCGGCGGTCACCGGCTCGGTCAGCAGATACGAGCCGTCCTCCTCGACGGTCAACGGACCGCCGGGCCTGGGCTGGGCGTCGGGCCAGCTGGAGCTCTCGGCGAAGGTGTCGTGCACCGTCGTCGCCAGCGCGTTGGCCAGACCCCGGTCCGGGTTCTGCTCGTAGACCATCCGGAAGATGATCCCGGCGGCCAGCATCGAGATCGCCATCGGCATGAAGACGACCAGCTTGAACACGGTCGCCCAGCGCACCCGTTCGGTCAGCACCGCGAAGATGAGACCCAGCGCGGTGGCCACCGTCGGCGCCACCACGATCCAGATCAGGTTGTTCTTCAGCGCGGTCCTGATGCTGTCGTTGGTGAAGATCTCCTTGAAGTTGTCCAGGCCGACGAAGCTGTCGCCCGAAGCGTCGAACAGGCTGCGCTGGATCGAGTACCCGATGGGGTAGACGACCAGCGCGCCGAGCAGCAGCAGCGCCGGGAGCAGGAAGCTCGCCGCCACCCAGGGACGGGCCCTGATCACCGCCTTGCCGGAAGCCATGGGTTGTCAGTCTCCGTCCGTCAGTGGCCGTACGCGTCGGCGGCCTGGGACTCCAGGTACGCCTGGGCCCCCTCGATGTCGTCGGGGTCACGCAGGAAGTTCTGGAGTCCCTGCCACATGCCCTGTCCCGTGGTGCCGCCGAAGGCGGCCGGGGTCTGGTCCGACATGTCGAACCGGAAGTCGTCGCCGGCGGCGATCAGCGCCTCGGCGATGCCCCGCTGGACGTCGTTGGGGTAGACGTCGAACTCCAGGGACTTGTTGGGCGAGACGAAGCCGCCGGGCTCGGCCCAGATCGCGGCCGCGTCCGTCGAGGCGAGATACGTCAGGAACGCCTCCTGCGCCTCGCTCATCTGGCCGTCGGGCGCGACGGCCACGGCCGCGTCACCCGCGCTGACCACCGGCGGGTCGCCCGCGCCCACGGCCGGGAACGGGAAGACCCGCGCGTCCACGCCGACCTCCGCGTCCGTGTTGTCGGCGATCACCGCGCCCACGAAGTCCGCCTCGAAGACCATGCCGGAGTCCGGCTCGGTGAGGTTGACGAACGTGTTGGTGACCGAGGTCGGGAAGTCCGTCTGGAGCGAGCCGCTCTGCCCGCCGAGCAACAGCCGGTTCTCGCCGTAGAGTTCGCCGAGGGTGGTCAGCGCCTCGGTGACGCTCTCGTGGGTCCAGGGGATCTCGTGGGCCGCGAGCTGGTCGTACATCTCGGGACCGGACTGGGAGAGGTAGATGTTCTCGAACCAGTCGGTGAGCGTCCAGCCGTCGCCGCCGGCGACGGAGACGGGCGTGGTGCCCGACTCCCAGACCGTCCAGGCGGTGTCGATGAACGCGTCCCAGGTCTCGGGCGGCGAGACGCCCGCGTAGTCGAAGGCCGTCTGGTTGTACCAGATCAGTGACTTGTTCGCGGCCTTGACATAGACCCCGTAGAGATCCCCGTCGCTGCCGGCGGCCAACTGCTGCCAGCCCTCGGTGTAGTTGGCGTCCAGCTGTTCCCTGGTGGAGTCCTCCAGCGGGGCTATCCACCCGTTGTCGGCGAACTCCCGCAGCACGCCGGGCTGCGGCACCATCACGACGTCCGGCGGCGAGCCGCCCTCGATCTTGGTGCCGACGAACTGGGAGACGTTGTCACCGCTGGGCACCACGGTCACCGAGGCCCCGGTGCGCCGCTCGAACTCCTCGGTCACCCGGATGAAGTTGTCCTGCTCGGCGCCGGTCCACACCGCGCCGACCTCCAACGACTCGCCGCTCAGGTCGGGGAGTTCGATGGTCGGCTCCCGCTGGGACCGCTCGCCCTCGTCGTCGCTGCCACAGCCCGACAGGGCCAACGCCGTGGTGGCCACCACGGCAGCCGTCACCCGTTTCGCTCTCCGGCCAGGGCTTGGGCCCGAACCGCGCATGAACACCGCCTCACCTTGGAAAAGATGCGGCACAACCCCCGTCCGCGCAGGGCCTGCCACGCCGCACGTCCTACGCCGCACGTTCCTACGCTCTGTCCGGTATCCGATCAAGACGGATGTGGTCTCAACCGGCCTTTGTGATGGGGCTGTAACCCACCGCACGGACAATGCGGGGCCAATGTGCCAGGGGGTGCGCCGGTGGCCTGAAGCGGTCGTTGAGGGGGCGTGCCGGACCTGGGCCACGACCTGCGGCGAAACCCGTCCGGACCGCCCCGCGCACGGCGGAGGGGGCGGCCGTGCGACCGGCCGAACTGTCCGAAATCCGACCGGCGCGGGGAACGGGGCGACGGAGGGGGGCCGACCGGTGTGGGGAACGGGGCGACGGGGGGCGGGAGTTGGTGGCGGCCGGGGTCAGACGGGGGTGGCGGGGGCGGTCTCCCGGGTGCTGGCGGCGCGGGCCGCCGCGCTGGCCAGCAGGGCGATGTCGGTCGGCCCGTTCCCCAACTCGCGGACCGGGCGGCGGGCCGGGGGATCGCCCAGCCGCGCCCAGTCGAGCCGGGAGACCGTGGGGCGCAGCGTCGCCGTGCGCGGGATGCGCCCGGTGATCCGGCCGGTCTGCACCGGGGTGCGCGCCCCGTCCGGGGTGCGCAACTCCCCACGGCCGGGCGGCGCCCCGGTGAGCAGCAGGCGGGTGGCCGAGGCGAGGCGCAGCGGATCGTCGCCCGCCGGCGGCCCGCCGGCCAGCACCAGCCGCACGCCGAGCGCCGGGCCCTCGCGGCGCACCGCGTCCAGCGCCCGCAGCAT
>NZ_RFFJ01000122.1 GCF_003696235.1 Streptomyces triticirhizae | reverse complement strand
GCCCGCGCCGCGCCCGGCGGACGCCGACCCGGCGCGGCTGCCGGCGCCCGCCGAGCCGGCCGCGCCGATCCACCAACCCGGCGGCTTCCCCACCGGCGACTCCGCGCCCAACCGGAGCCGGTGCTGGGACATGCTCGGCCCGAGGACCCGGGAGCGGCTCGCCGAGAAGGCCGGCACCGTGCTCGCCTGGTGGGCCCGGCTCGACCCCGGCGAGGAGCGGCCCACGGCCATCGCCTTCGGGCCGCTGGGGCTGTGCAGGGCCACCCCGACGACGCGCCACGGCCGACCCGTCTACCTGGTGGAACGCCTCAGGTTGGACGCCGGGGCCCTGGTGAACGAGACCTTCACGGTCGACGGCTCGGCGCGCCGCTCGCGGGGCGTCGCGCGGTTCCGCCGCCACGCCCCGGACGCGCCGCCCCCGCCCGTCCGGCCCCCGACGACACTGGACCTCCACCCCCAGCAGCTCGGCGTGCTGGGCAACTACCCGGCCGGGGTGCAGGAGTTCCTGCAACGCCCGTTCCTGCGGGACGACCGGAACGTGGCCGCCGACTACTACTACGAGGAGTCACGCGACTTCACCGGCCAGCGGCTCTACACCGTCTTCTGCCTCTCCGCCGACCGGACCGTGACCCTGGCCGCCGGCACCCGCACGCTGCCCAGGGGCAGGCCGGAGGAGCGGGCGAAGTGGGAGATCGAGTGCTACCGCGTACCCGTCCTGCGCGGATAGCGGAGCGAGACGGCGACGCGAGACAGCGACGCGGCGCCCAACGCCGGCCGGCCGCCCGGCGGTTGACCCCGGGGGGAACGCGCGGCCGGCCGTGGGTCACAGCCCGCCGGAGACCCGCAGCACCGCGCCCGTGGTGTAGCCGGCGTCCGGCGACAGCAGCCAGGCCACCGCGCCGGCCACCTCCTCCGGCCGCCCCGGCCGACCCTGCGGGATGCCGGCCGCCTTCCGCCAGGGCCGCTCCGCGTCGCCCATCGCCGCGTGCATCTCGGTCAGGATCATCCCCGGCTGCACCGAGTTGACCCGCACGCCCTCCGCCGCCAACTCCTTGGACAGGCCCACGGTCATCGCGTCCAGGGCCGCCTTGCTCGCCGCGTAGTGCACGTACTCGCCCGGGCTGCCCAGCGTCGCGGCGGCCGACGAGACGTTGACGATCGCCCCGCCAGCGCCGCCGTGCCGGGTGGACATGGCGAGCGCCGCGCGCCGGGCGCACCACAGCGCGCCCAGCACGTTGACCTCCGTGACCCGGCGGATCACCTCGGTCGGCGTCTCGGTGGTCCGCCCCAGGGGGCCGGTGATCGCCGCGTTGTTGACCAGCCCGGTCACCGGGCCCAGCTCCTCGGCCGCCGTCGCGAAGAGCCGCTCCACGTCGGCCTCCTCGCTCACCTCGCCCGCCACCACCACGGCCCGGCGGCCGGCGGCCCGCACCCGTTCGGCGACCGCCTCGGCCGCCTCGACGTCGCGGCGGCAGCCGATCGCCACGTCGTGCCCCTCCTCCGCCAGCCGTGCCGCGACGGCCGCGCCGATGCCCCGGCCGCCGCCGGTCACCACGGTCACGGGGGACGCCACGGGAGAAGCCACGGGGGACGGGTGCGGGGGCGTGGGTCGTTCGTTCGTCATGGCTGGCGAGCCTACGCGCCGGCCCGGTCCTGGCCGTTCCACCTGGTCCCGAGGGACTTGGTCTTGACCAAGGTGCCGTGTGACCCTAGGGTCCAGATACGCAACAACCTTTCATAATCACCGCATCACCGCTTTTCGCGACACCGGCGCGGGCGTTCGCGCGGGCCGGGCGGCCGTGGGCGGCAGGGAGGCGAGGGTGGGGACCATCACGCGACGGACGGCGTCCCGGCGGGGCACGCCGCCGGCCGAGCCCAAGTACTGGCAGCTGAAGACCGCGTTGACCGACGCCCTGGACGCCGAGTTCAGCGTGGGGCAGGTACTGCCCGACGAACGCACCCTGGCCGCCAGGTTCGGCGTGGCCAGGGCCACCCTCCGACAGGCCCTGGACCAGCTGGAGTTGGAGGGCCGCCTCCAGCGCCGGCGCGGCGTGGGCACCACGGTCGCGCCGCCGCGCGTCGGGGTCGACGTCAGCCCGGCGCGGCAGACCTGGCCGGGCGCCGAGGACGACCCGTGGTCGGTGGACGGCTTCGCCGTGGCGGGCGCGCCGCCCGTGGTGGCGCACGCGCTGGGCGTGCCGCGCGGCACGGCGCTGCCGGTGGTCAGCCGCGCGCTGGTCGCCGAGGGACAGCCGGTCGCCGTCGAGCGGCTCTACGCGCTGCCCAGCCCGGAGCCGGCCGACGGCGTGGCCGACGCGGACGAGGCGCTCGCCGCGCTGCGCCGGCAGCCGCTCGAAGGGCAGGACCGCTCCGTCGAGTTGGGCTCGGCCGACGCCGAGCAGGCCGGCGCCCTGGACCGGCTCCCCGGCTCCCCGGTGCTGCTGGTCACCACCCGCTACGGCGCGGCCGGCCGGGTCGCCGCCGTCTCCCTGGCCACCTACCGGGCCGACACCTGCCGCCTCACCTTCGGCGACCAGCCGCTGGCGCTGACCGCGAGCTGACCCCGACCGCGAGCAGACGCCCCGGCCCGCCGGGCGCCGCGCCGGCGCGGTCTCCGGCGGCGGCAACGCCCGCTTCCCCCGTCAGTCCGGCACCTCAGCCACCGTGAACAGCTCCGCCTCCAGGTGGTCCAGGGCCAGCCGCACCGCCCCGGTGGCGACCGCACCGCCGCCCAGCGCCGAGGCGACGACCCGGGGCGCGCGCAGGCAGTAGCGCTCCAACTCCCGGTGCAGCGGCTCCACCACCTGGTCCAGGCCGGCGGCCCAGCCGCCGACCACCACCAGCTCCGGGTCCAACGCCAGCACCAGCGCCGCCACATCGTGGGTCAGCCGTTCCACCAGGCGGGCCACCGCCTCCTCCGCGCGCGGGTCGCCGGCCCGCGCCGCCGCCAACACCCGGGTGACGGCCCGCTCGTCGAGCGGGTCGATCGGGGTGCCCGAGGTCGCCAACAGCCGCTCCGGGGTGGCCTGCCGGCCCAGCAGGTGCAGCGCGCCGATCTCCCCGGCCGCCCCGCCGTGGCCCCGGTGCAGCCGGCCGCCGATCAGCGAGCCGGCGCCCGGGCTCAACCCGGCCAGCACCATCACCACATCGTCGCAGCCGGCCGCCGCGCCCACCCAACGCTCGCCCAGCACCGCCGCGTTGGCGTCGTTCTCCACCAGCACCGGCGCGCCGAACAGCTCCCGCAGCCGCTCGCCCAACGGCAGCCCCGTCCACCCCGGCAGCGCCGTGCACAGCGCCACCGAGCCGTCCTGCCCCACGATGCCGGGCGTGCCCACGCCCACCGCGCGCGGCGCCGGGGCGCCCTGCCCACCCTCGCCCAGCAGCGCCCGCGCCGCCTGCTCGATCCGCTCCAGCCGCTCCTCGGCCGACGCATCGGGCGGCACCCCCCGGCTCGCCTCCCCGAGGCGCCGCCCGGCCAGGTCGGCCAGCACCGCCGAGATCCGCCGCGCCCCGACCTCGACGCCCAGCAGCCGCCCGGCCTCGGCCCGGAACCGGAAGCGCCGCGCCGGCCGCCCCAGCCGCCGCACCCCCGCCGCCCCGGCGGCCGTGGTCTCGGCCGCCTTCGTCTCGACCACGAGATCCGCCCGCGCCAGCCCGTCCAGCACGCCCTCGACGGTGGGCCGGGACAGGCCAGTGGAGCGGGCCAGATCCGTCAGCGAGCAGCCGCGCCCGGCGGCGCGCAGCGCGCGCAGCACCGCCGCCTGGTTGATCTTCCGCAGCAACGAGGGGTCGCCGCCCATGAGTTGACCCACCCGCGCCTCCCGCTCGACCGACGTCGCGCCACCCAACCACCGACCGCGCCGGACCTGAGCCCGGGGCCGTTCGGAGTCAGAGGATCGCGCCGGGCGCGTAGCCGGCGGCCTCCGGGTAGCGCTTGACGACCTCGTCGACGCGCGCCACCACGGCCGCCACCTGGCCGCTCGCGGCGCCCGTGAAGGAGAGCCGGTCGGCCATCAGCTCCGCGAGCCCGGCCCGGTCCAGCGGAATCCGCTCGTCCCCGGCCAGCCGGTCCAACAGCTCGTTGTGCTCCGCACCCTCCCGCATTCGCAGCGCGGACGCCACCGCGTGCTCCTTGATCACCTCGTGCGCGGTCTCCCGTCCGACGCCCGCCCGCACCGCCGCCATCAGCACCTTGGTGGTGGCCAGGAACGGCAGATAGCGGTCCAGCTCCCGCGCGACCACCGGCGGGAACGCCCCGAACTCGTCCAGCACCGTGAGCATCGTCTCCACCAGCCCGTCGAAGGCGAAGAACGCGTCCGGCAGCGCCACCCGGCGCACCACCGAGCACGAGACGTCGCCCTCGTTCCACTGGTCGCCGGCCAGCTCGCCCGTCATCGAGGCATAGCCGCGCAGCACCACGGCCAGCCCGTTGACCCGCTCGCAGGAGCGGGTGTTCATCTTGTGCGGCATCGCCGACGAGCCGACCTGCCCCGGCTGGAAGCCCTCCGTCACCAGCTCCTGCCCGGCCATCAGCCGGATGGTCCTGGCCAACGAGGAGGGCGCGGCGGCCAGTTGCACCAGCGCCGTGACCACCTCGAAGTCCAGGGAACGCGGATAGACCTGGCCGACCGAGCCGAAGACCTGGGTGAAGCCCAGATGCCCGGCGACCCGCCCCTCAAGCTCCGCCAGCCGCCGCTCGTCCCCGCCCAGCAGGTCGAGCATGTCCTGCGAGGTGCCGACCGGGCCCTTCACCCCGCGCAGCGGGTAGCGGGCCAGCAGCTCCTCCAGCCGGCCGAACGCCACCAGCAGCTCGTCGGCGGCCGTCGCGAACCGCTTGCCCAGCGTCGTCGCCTGCGCCGGCACGTTGTGGGAACGCCCCGCCATCACCAACTCGGCGTGCTCGGTGGCCAGTCGGCCCAGCCGCGCCAGCAGCGCCACCGTGCGGTCCCGCACCAGCTCCAGCGACAGGCGCTGCTGCAACTGCTCGACGTTCTCCGTCAGGTCGCGCGAGGTCATGCCCTTGTGCACCTGCTCGTGCCCGGCGAGCGCGTTGAACTCCTCGATCCGCGCCTTCACGTCGTGTCGGGTGACCCGCTCGCGCTCAGCGATGGACGCGAGGTCCACCCGCTCCAGCACCCGCCGGTAGTCGTCGACCGCCTCGGCCGGCACCTCCACGCCCAGGTCGGACAGGGCGGTCAGCACCGCCAGCCACAGCCGGCGCTCCAGCACGATCTTGTACTCGGGGGACCAGAGCCTGGCCAGCTCCACCGAGGCGTAGCGGCCGGCGAGGACGTTCGGAATGCGCGGCTTGTCAGTCACAAGGCCGGATTCTACGGCCCCTTCTCCCAGGCCACGGGAGCCAGGTCCGGCCGCTTGGCCAGCCGGCCGTCGCCCGAGGAACGGCCGGTCAGCCGGCGTCCGATCCACGGCAGCAGATGCCGCCCGGCGAACCGCGCGTCCGCCACCCGCCGCGCGTACCAGCGTCCCGGCGCGGTGACCGGCAGCGGCTCGTCCCAGTCGAACGTGGGCGCCCCGCCGAGCCGTTGCCACACCGCCTCGGCCGTGCGCCGGTGGCCCTCGGCGGTCAGATGGAGGCGGTCGTCGGCCCACAGCCTCGGGTCGCCCAGCGCCTTGGACGCGTAGAGGTCGACGACGAGCGCCCCGTGCCGCGCGGCGATCTCGTCGATCGCGGCGAACAGCGCCTCCATCCGGCCCCGGTACCGCTCCAGCACCGGGCCCTGCCGGCCCGGGCTGCGCATCAACACCAACTGGCGGCAGTTGGGCGCCAGTCGGGCCGCCGAGCGGTCCAGCAGCTCGACGACCGCGTTCAGGTCGCAGCGCGGCCGCAGCACGTCGTTGAGCCCGCCGACCAGGGTGATCAGGTCCGCGCCCATGGTCGCCGCGACCGGCACCTGGTCCTCGGCGATCTGCCGCATCAGCTTGCCGCGCACGGCGAGGTTGGCGTAGTGGAAGTCCTGGACCTCCGCGCCGAACCGGCCGGCCAGCAGGTCGGCCCAGCCCCGGTAGCTCCCGTCGGGCAGGGCGTCGGACATGCCCTCGGTGAACGAGTCGCCCAGGGCGACAAAACTGCGGAAGTCTGCGATGTCGTGCATGGCGAGCCCATGCTAGCGAGCACGGAAACCCGCCCCGCGATCACCCCGCGATCAGCCGACGAGGTTGCGGGCCACCATCCACACCAGCGCGACGACCAGCACCACGGCGGTCGCCGCCGGCGAGAACCGGGGCCGGTACCGCTCGCCCCGCACCCCGGCGGCCAGCCAACGGCCGGCGAGGAACAGGCCCAACGGGACCCCGACGCTCAGCAGCACGGGGTTGGCGGCGAAGGCGCCCGGCAGGTCGAGATGGAGCAGGTCGTAGGACATCCGGGTCCCGCCGCAGGCCGGGCAGAGCAGCCCGGTGGCCCAGTTGACCGGGCAGCGCGGCAGCGCCTGGCCGCCCGTGTAGGGGTCGGTGTGCCAGAGGTAGACGGCGCCCGCCAGTCCGGCGCCGAGCAGGGCGAGCGGTGGCGCGACGGGATGCGTTCGTATCCCGCGCGCCACCGCGCCGGTCCGCCGCACGCGGTCCACGGTCCTCAGCTCTTCAGCACCCGGCCGTCGCCGTCGGTGCGGTCGTCCTTGACCAGGAAGAGGATGCCGTCGATCAGCGACCAGATGCCGAGACCGCCACAGGTCAACAGCTGGGCGACGGCCATGCCGGCGTGACCGGTGTACCACCGGCCGGCGCCCAGGCCGCCCAGCAGGATCTGGAGCACACCGGCGACGATCTTGGACTTGTGCGAGTAGGGACGGCCGTAGGGGTCGTACCCGTAGGGCGCGCTCGGGTCCGGGGCGTAGCCCGGCTGGGCGCCGTAGCCGCCACCCTGCGGGTAGCCGTAACCGGGCGGGGCCGACGCCGGCTGCTGGCCGGGGTAGCCGTAACCGGGCTGCTGACCCGGCTGCCCGGGAGGGGGCTGCTGCGGGTTGGGCTGCTGGTAGGGATTCTGGTCGGACATGTCCCCCCTGAGGACGAGGAGCGGTTGTGGTCTGGGAACGACCGACGCCGTGGGACGACGCGGCCAGGCGACATACTGCCAAACAACCGGATCATCGTGGAACGCGCCGGGGGCGTCCCCTCACTCCCCAGACTCCTGAAGCGGGCCCTCCGGTTCCGTCAGGTGTACGGCGGCCTCCTCGGCGCTGGCCGCGCCGCCGTCGATCCCGGCGTCCTCGGCGGCGACGGGGTCGGGCCTGAGCGTCGACTCGTCCGTCGCCCGCACCAGGCGGCCGGCGCGCTCGTCGCCCACCGCGCCCTCCTCCACGGTCTCGGGCAGCGGCTCGCCCTCCTCGCCGGGCAGATCCCCGATGCCGTCGCCGACCGGCGGCCGCACGTCCGGGGTCTCCTCAGCCAGCCGCTCGTCCAACGAGGCGCCCTCACGCTGGCCGCGCGCCGTGGTGCCCGGGTCGTTGACCGCCCTGGGCTTCTCGGGGGGCGAGTAGCCCTCGTCGAGGGTGGCGTCCGCGTCGTATCCGTCCAGGCTGTTCTCCAGGTCCAGCTCGTAGGGGTCGTCCCTGGTCTGCGACTCGGTCGGCTGGTAGACCTCGTCGCCCATCGCGGCGTCGTCCGTCATCTCCAGCCCTCCCTTCTGCTCCGCTCCGGCTTCCCCGGGCCCGTGGGAACAAAACGCCCAACCGGTCAGCAAGGGGGACGACCGGGGCCGGAACCGGGTGGCGGGCGGCGGATAGGTAAGCTCCGTTCCATGAGTTAACCTCTTACCGCCTCGCGTGCCCGCGCCGCCGACGTGCCCGCCATCGCCCGGGCTGGGTCGCCGGCTGGGTCGTCTCCCGGGGCGTCCCCGCGCCCAGCGCGACCCCCTGGGGGCTGCGGATCGAGGTCGGCCAGCCGGGCCAGCGAATCCGCCATGTGCTGCCCGAGGCGCGCTGGCGCGCGACGCGATCCGGGAGGACGGGCCGCTGGGCTGGGTCCAGGGCGTCGGCTACGAACCGGAGTCAAGCCAGCCCGTCACGGCGACCACGACCAGCGACTTCGCGGTGGGCGCGGTGCTGCTGGCCGGAACGGAGGTCGCTGCGCTGGCCTCCTGAGTCCCGGCGCTGGGCGCCGGGGCGGCACTCGACTACGCGCCGGGGCTACTCCTGACCGCTGTCGTCTGCGGTCCGTCCCACATCACCCGCGCAGTTCCCCGCGCCCCTGAGCGCCCACGCACCTCCAGGGGCGCGGGGAACCGCGCGAGCAACCGTCAACGGCCCGCACCCGACTACGCACAGAGACCACCCCCAACCGTTGTCGTCTGCGGCCCGCACCCGACTACGCACCGAGGCCACCCCCCACTGTTGTCGTCTGCGGTCCGTCCCACATCACCCGCGCAGTTCCCCGCGAACGAGGCGACCGTTCGCGCGCTGGCCGCCGTCGTGCGGACACCCGGGGCGCGCCCTCTGCCGTGCCATCGGCTGGGCGGAGCGTGCCCCGTTGACCGGCTTCATCCACCGCCCCGACGGGCCCCGCCCGTCCGGGAGTTGACGCGGCGCCCTCGGGCGCCGTCAGGCGCGGTCGGCCGCCGGCGGGACGCGGAGCGCCAGGATGGCGATGTCGTCGGACACCTCGCCGGCCCGCTCCGCCACCAGGGCCTCGCACAACTCCTCCAACGAGCCGCCCACATGGGCGTCCGCGACCCGCGCCAGGGCCCGCATCCCGTGGTCGATCGGCCGGTCGGGCACCTCGACCAGGCCGTCCGTGTAGAGCACCAGCACGCTGCCCGCCGGCAGCCGCTCCCGGTGCTCGGGCCGCGCCACCCCTACGTCCACGCCCAGCGGCACCCCCGGCTCGCCCTCCAGGAAACGCGGCGGCAGCCCCGGCGCCAGCAGCAGCGGAGGCGGATGGCCCGCGTTGCTCCACCGCACCGACCAGTCGGCCCCGTCGGGGGCGAGGCGCGCCAGCCAGGCCGTGGTGAACTCGTTCTCGCCCAGCGTGTGCAGGATGCGGTCCAGCTGGCACAGCACCCCGGCCGGCGAGGTGTCGCCGCTCAGGCCCAGCGCCCGCAGCATGTTTCTGACCTGCGACATCCTGGCCGCCGCCCGGGTGTCGTGCCCGACGACATCGCCGATCACCGCCACGCGCGAGCCGTCCGGCAGCCGCAGCGCGTCGTACCAGTCGCCGCCCAGATGGCCCGGCTCGTTCGCCGGCCGGTAGATGGTCGCCGCCGAGAGCGGACGCAGGTCCATCAGCGTCGGCAGCAGCATCCGCTGGAACGTCTCAGCGCTGCCGCGCACCCGCTGGTAGAGCCTGGCGTGCTCGATCGCCACCCCGGCCGTGCCGGCCAGCGCCCGGATCACGCCCTCGTTGTGCTCGTCGAAGGGCCGCCCGTCGCGCCGGTCGGAGAGGTAGATGTTGCCGTAGACCCGCTCCCGCACCCGGATCGCCACCCCCAGCAGGGTCCGCATCGGCGGGTGGCCCGGCGGGTAGCCGGCCGACTCCGGATGCTCGGAGATCTCCGCCACCCGCAGCGGCTCAGGATGGTGGATCAGATGCCCTAACAAGCCCCGCCCGCGCGGGAGTTCGACGCCGGACAGGTCCTCCAGCTCGCGCGCGTTCAGCCCCAGCGGGACGAACTCCGACAGCTCGTCGCCCTCCTCGTCCAGCACGCCCAGCGCCCCGTACCGCGCGCCGACCAGGTCCATCGCGGTGCTGACGATCCGCCGCAGCACCGCCGGCAGCTCCAGCTCGCTGCTGATGCCCATCACCGCGTCGAGCAGCCCCTGGAGGCTGCCCTGCGCGCGGGCCAGGGCGTGCAACTGCTCGCTGATCCGGTCCAGGTCGGAGGAGAGCGGCAGGTCGAGCAGGGAGGTGTAGGGGATCTCCGGTTGCTCGCGCTGCTGCGCCATGGCTTCTCCCCGTCGGGCGGTCGGTCCAGGACTCCTGGATACGCGGTCCTCCGGGGGCGGGGAAGCCGACAGGGCCGCTGGGGCCGGCGCCCACCCGGTCGGCGCACAGCGACCGGCCCCCGGGCCGGTCGGCCGGTGCCGCGCCGGCGCCAGCTCGCGCGGCGTTGGGCGGCCGCCGCCGACCCGTGCGTGACCTCCCCGGTGAGTCGAACCCCGTCCCTCTCAAGTCCCCTTCATCCGGGGGGTGTTGGCGGCCGGGCGGCCGGTGTCCTGATCGCTGTCGATCGAGGGTGATCGGTTCGTTCGGGGGTCGTTGACCCGCCCTCGGGCCGGCGGGATGGTGGGCGCGGCGGGCCGTTTCGGGGCTGGCCGGCGCCGCCTTCCCTCGACACGGACGAAGGGTTGAGCACGGTGACGCACACACGACGACGGTTTCTGACGGTCGGCGGGGCCGGCCTCGCCGGCGCGGCGGTCGGCCTCGCCCGCCCGGCGGCGGCCGCCACCTGGGAGACGGTGATCAGCGACTCGTTCACCGACTACGCGACGCTGGAGGCCAACTGGAACTACCTCTACCCCTGGGGCTCGGACCACAACGGCACCGCCCGCATGTACGGGAGCGCCAGCGACCACAACCACATCTCCCTCGACGGGGGAACGCTCACCCTCAGGGCGACCCGCATCGACTGGGACGAGGGCAACAGCTCCGCCGACCCCTACCTGCCGATCCGCTACCACTCGGGGGCCGTGCACGCCCGCCAACACGTGGTGGTCAACGACCAGTTCCCCCAGTGGGAGGTGAAGGGCCGGTTCCAGGCGCCCTCGGCGCCCGGCACCTGGCCCGCGTTCTGGCTGACCGGCGTCAACAGCTGGCCGCCGGAGAGCGACGTCCTGGAGTTCAAGGGCGACGCCCGGAACTGGTTCAACACCTACCGGAACGCCGAGGGCGGCTGGTCCAACACCATCGTCAACGTCCCGAGCCCCGGCTCCTGGCACGGCTACCGCGCCTGGATCAGCAGGGTCAACGCGACCGACGTGGACATCCACTACTACCTGGACGACACCTGGGTCGGGCAGCACCGGGGCGCGGACTTCGTCAACCAGCCGCTGTGGATCATCGTCAACCTCCAGATGGAGGGCTCCTCCGGCTCCTCGGGCCCCACCACCGACACCCTCTTCCACGCGCGCGACATCTACGTCGGCCGTTCCCGCGCCTGAGCGAGGGACCCCGGGCGCCTGAGCGAGGGGTCCCGGGCGTGAACGCCCACCGGCGGCGGCTCCCCGCCAGC
The DNA here is from genome assembly GCF_003696235.1 of Streptomyces triticirhizae. Classification (GTDB taxonomy): domain Bacteria; phylum Actinomycetota; class Actinomycetes; order Streptomycetales; family Streptomycetaceae; genus Streptomyces; species Streptomyces triticirhizae. Next base: position 8,377 of record NZ_RFFJ01000122.1, on the reverse strand, counting down.
CGCCGCCGGTGTGACGTTCGAGAGCCGTGAGGTCAGGCGATGACCACCGGCTCCTGCCCCCGCTCCGGGTGCGCGGCCTCGCCCCGGAAGTCGCGGTTGGTCAGGCCCGGGCAGTTCTCCGCGTACAGCGCGTGCCGGCCGTCCTCGGGACGCTTGGCCCAGACCACCTCGCAGTCGCGCAGCTGCACGCGGCTCGCGTTCTCCAGGCGGAAGGCGTCGGTCGGCATCTTCGGGAAGTCCTCGGCGCGGCGCGGCCGGAAGTCGCCGTGGCCGCCCTCCCACCGGCTCCAGCGGTCGATCTCCACGCGCACGCCCTCCAGCACGATGTCCTCGATGGCGCCGGGCTGCTGGGCGTGGACGAGGACGCCGTTCTCCGAGCGGCACAGCACGTTGCGCACCCGCACGTTGCGGATGGTCCCGCAGCGGTCCCGCCACGGCACGGCCATGATCGCGATGGGCTCGCCACGGCCCCACCAGCCCTCGTGGAAGAAGCGGGTCTCGATCACGATGTCGCTGAAGAGGACGTTCTCGATGTCGCCGCCCTCCGCCAGCCGGACGGCGATCCCCCGGGCGCTGTTGCGGATCACGCAGGAGGAGAAGACCACGTTGCGGATCGGGGTCTGCGCCTCCACGCCCAGGATCAGCGCGCTGGAGGTGGTGGTGATGGTGCAGCCGGTGACCGTGACGTCCTCGCAGACCCGCTCCTCGTCGGTGGCCTCGCGGGTGTGCTCCAGGCAGGTCTTCAGGCAGATCGCGTCGTCGCCGGCGACGATGTCGCAGTCGCTGATCCGCACCCGGCGGCAGCAGTCGAGGTCGATGGCGTCGCTGTTGGGCGTCTTGAGGTCGTTGTGGATGCGGATGCCGTGGATCAGCACGTCGTCGCAGAGCGACAGCCGCAGCGTCCACACCGCGCCGTCCACGATCGAGACGTCGCGGAAGGTCACGTTGCGGCAGTCGCGGAAGTACACGGTGAACGGGCGGCGCTCGTCCATGGTGTAGATGTAGCCGTTGTCCGACAGCACGAAGTGCCGGCCGGCGCCGTCGATGGTGCCCGCGCCGGTGACCGCGATGTTCTCCGCGCCCTCGGCGTTCAGCAGCACCGTGGTCGGGGTCTTCCCCCACTGGGTGTTGCCGTCGTTGAGGACCACACCGCCGAAGTGGACCGTGTAGTCGGCGAAGTCGGGGCTGCCGGCCAGGGTCGCGCCGTGCTCGATGTGCAGCTCGACGTGCGAGCGCAGCGTCACGGTCCCGGTGCGGAAGGTGCGCCCGCCCGGCAGGACCACCCGCCCCCCGCCGGCCCGCGCACAGGCGTCGATCGCGGCCTGCACGGCGGCGGTGTCGTTGGTGGTGCCGTCGCCCACGGCGCCGTATTCGATGACGTTGTACATGTGGTGGAGGCTCTCCTGGAGTTGGGATGGCCGGGCCACGGTGGGTTTCCAGCCAGGAGCGGGCAGAGCGCCTTCGGCTCGCCTCAAGCGTCCACAGGTATACCGTTCCACCAAAGGGTCACGCAAGGGCGTGCGAAGGTTGGAACCGTTGATCACCTGGCGTTTCTTTGGGGAAATTGACGGCTTCGGGGGTGCTCTCTATGATCCGCTAAACCGTTCCACCAGCGAGAAGAAGAGGTGTCCATGCGCCGTAGAACCATGCTCGCGGGTGCGGTTTCGGCCGCCCTTGCCCCGGCGTTGACCTCGTGTGGGGCGCTCGACCCGGGCAATGACGACCCCGACACCCTGGTCGTGCACAACATGTTCACGGCGGGCGGGGCGGACTCCGAGGTCTATGACACCGTCTGCGACACGTTCGAGCGGGAGAACCCGGGCAGCCGGATCAAGAACCTGGTCTCCGGCGGCACCGACCTGGTCAACGTCTACGAGACGGCACGGCTGGCCGGCAAGGAGGCCGACGTCGTGATGGTCAACCTCGCCGAGAAGTCGCTGTCCTGGTCGGAACTCGGGGCCACCGTCCCCGTCACCCGCTACCTCGACGACTGGGGCCTGGCCGGCCGGGTCATCCCGCAGGCGCTCACCGAGTGGACCGACCCCCAGGGCCGCCTGATGGGCTTCCCCTGGTCGGGCTTCACCTGGCCGGTCGCCTTCAACACCGCCCTGCTGGAGGCCGCCGGCGTCGGCGACATCCCGCGCACCGTCGACGAGATGCTCGCGGCGGCCGACGCCGTGCGCTCCGCCGGCGCCAAGGGCCTGGTCGCCATCGGCGGCAACGACTGGTCGGGGCAGAAGCTGCTGATGCAGGTCATGCAGGCCTACCTCCAGCCCGCCGACGCGGAGCGCCTCTTCCGGGAGGCCGGCTTCGCCGACGACCCCGACGCGCTGCGGGGCCTCGCGCACTTCGTCGAACTCCGCGACGCCGGCGTCTTCTTCGACGGCGCCCAGGGCCTCAACGCCGACTCCATGAACACCGACTTCTACAGCGGCCGGGCGCCCGTGGCCTCGCTGATCTCCGGCACCCTGGCCAGCGTGCCGCCGGAGGTCGCCGAGGTCACCGAGCTGGGCGGCTGGCCGGTGCCGGCCGACAGCGTCTACGACCGGCCGACCGCGCTGCGCGGCTACACCTCGACCGGCATCTGGATCAGCCCCAACGGGGAGAAGAAGATCCGCCTCGTGGAGCGCTTCGTCAAGCACTTCTACAGCGAGGAGACCACCGCGCGCTTCGTCCGCGACGCCGGCCAGGTGACGGCCCTGAAGGACACCGTCGACAGCCCCGACTTCCCGCTGATCGCCGAGTCCGTGCTGCTCTCCGAGGAGAGCGGGGGCGAGGGCGAGGTCGCCTACGCCGTGCTGCCCGACCTGTTCGTGCCGGCGGCCGTCTCCCAGCCGCTGATCCGCGCGACCAGCGTGGCGTTCACCCCCGGCAACGGCGCCGAGTCCATCGCGCGGGCGCTGGACACGGCCTACCGGAGCTGACGGCTCCCACCCCGGCCCGCCCACCCGGGCCCGTTCAAGCGGAAAGGCACAACGACGGTGCACCCCACCCCAACCACCCCACCGACCGCGCCGGCGGCCACCGGCCGTCGGCCTCGCAGAACGCGACGCGAGGGCTCCCCGGTCACGCTGCTGGCCGTGCCGGCCCTGGTCTGGTACCTGCTGTTCACGCTGGGCCCGCTGCTGGCCATGTTCTACATCAGCGGCCTGAGCTGGCCCGGAATGCTGGCCCCGCGCTCGTGGGCGGGCTGGGAGAACTACCGCGCGGTGCTGGACGACCCGCTGTTCTGGCAGGCGGTGCGCAACAGCGCCATCCAGATCGGCGTCGTGCTGCCGGTGATGATCGTCGCCGCGTTCATGGTCGGCTACTACCTGACGCTCAAGCCGCGCGGCCACCGGCTGCTGCGGGTGGTGCTCTTCACGCCGGCGCTGATCTCCGCCTCCGCCAAGGCGATGATGGCCTACAGCGTGCTGGCACCCAACGGGATGCTCAACGGGCTGCTGGACACCGTCGGCCTGGGCGGCCTCGGCCGCGCCTGGCTCGCGGACACCGACACCGCGCTGGCCTGCATCATGGCCATCGACCTGTGGAACGGCATCGGCTTCACCGCCGTCCTCTTCGCCGCCCGGCTGGGCAGCGTCCCCGAAGAGATCTACGAGGCGGCCGAGTTGGACGGCGCGGGCCACTGGCGGCGGATGTGGCGCATCGCCTTCCCCGTCACCAAGGACTATGTGGGCGTCACCACGATGCTCCAGTTCCTGTGGATTCTCTTCTCCTCGGCGCAGAACGTGCTGCTGCTCACCCAGGGCGGCCCGGGGAACGCCACCACCAACCTCTCCTTCCTCGTCTACAACAAGGCGTTCGTCCAGTCCGACCTCGGCTACAGCCAGGCCGCCGGCGTGCTGCTCTTCGGCGTCGGACTCGTCGGAATGCTCGCCATCCGCCGTCTGCTGCGCCAGAACTACTGACCGCCCAGGGAGCCGACATGTCCACCACCAAGCAGGCAACCCGCGCTCCGCGTGGCGGCGCCCGACGCTCCGGCCGCTCCGGCCGGGTGCTGTGGGGCGTCAGCCACGGCCTGGTCTGGCTCTACGCCCTGGCCCTGGTGCTGCCCCTGTACTACCTGGTGATCTCCTCGTTCAAGAAGACCACCGACATCTTCGACTCGCCGCTGACGCCGCCGGTCGACCCGGTCTGGCACTACTTCGAGGACGCCATCCGCTACGCGCGGCTCGACCTGGCGCTGGTCAACTCGGCGCTGGTCACGGCCGCCGCGCTGGCGCTGACGCTGCTGCTGGCGCTGCCCGCCTCGTTCGCGCTGGCGCGCAGCCGGGGGCGGCTGTCCGCGCTGCTGGAGCGGATCTTCGCCATGGGCTTCCTGGTGCCGACCTTCGCGGCGCTGGTGCCGACCTTCCTGATGGCGGCCTACACCGGGCTCTTCCACACCAGGACGTTCGTCATCCTGCTGCTGCCCGCCGGCGCGCTGCCGCTGTCGGTGGTGCTGCTGACCCAGTTCATGCGGACCGTGCCGCCGGAGCTGGAGGAGAGCGCCCGGGTGGACGGCGCCACCACGTGGACCGTGCTGTGGCGGGTCTTCGTCCCGCTGAGTATGCCGGGCATCGCGACCGTGCTGCTGCTCAACTTCCTGAACTTCTGGAACGAGTACCTCTACTCGTTGGTCATCATCGGTCCGGACACCTCGCAGCGCACCATCCAGGTCGCGCTGCCCACGCTCCAGGCCAACCAAGCCACCGAGTACGGCGTTCTGATGGCGGGCACCGCCGTCACCCTGATCCCGGTCTATATCGTGTACATCGTGCTCCAGCGCAGAATGGAGCAGGCACTCATCAGCGGCGCGGTCAAGATGTGACCCGGCCCCACACAAGGAGAGCAGGACATCACTCGCGACCAGGCGACGGAGCGCACCTCCCGTCGCTCCCAGCCCACCATCATGGACGTGGCCGCGCTCGCCGGCGTCTCCAAGTCGGCCGTCTCCAAGGTCTTCAACAACCGTGACGGCATCTCCCCGGCCACCAGGGAACGCATTCTGAACGCGGCCGAGAAGCTCGGCTGGTCGCCCAGCGCCCACGCCATGGCGCTGCGCGGCGAACGCACCCGCACCGTCGGCCTGGTGATCGCGCGCGGCCCTGACCTGCTGACGGCCGACCCGTTCTTCGCCGAGACCGTCGCCGGCCTGGAACAGGAGCTGGGCCCCGCCGGCTACGGGCTGCGGCTGCACCTGATCGCCGATGACCAGACCGAGTTGGCCGTCTACGAGCAGCTGGTCCGCGAACGCCGCGTCGACGCCTTCCTGTTGACCGACCACCGCGTCGGCGACGCGCGCCACGCGCTGCTGCGCCGGCTCGGCGTGCCCGCGCTGCTGATCGGCCGGCCCTGGCGCGGCGAGCCCACCGCGTGCGTGCACGCGCTGGAGCTGGAGGAGGCCATGGGCGCGGCCGTCACCCACCTGACGGAGCTGGGCCACCGGCGGATCGCCTATGTCGCCGGGCCCGAGGACCGGGTGCACAGCCGGCTGCGCCGCCTCCAGATAGAACGCACGCTGGCCGACCACGACCTGCGGCTGCGCACCGTGTTCGACACCGAACTCTCCGGCGAGGGCGCTGCCCGGGTGACCGCCGAGCTGATGGCCGACCCCGAACGCCGGCCGACCGCCATCCTGTTCGCCAACGACGCCATGGCCCTGACCGGGATCGCGACCGCGCAGCGGATGGGGCTGCGGGTGCCGGAGGACCTCTCCGTCGTCGGGCACGACGACCACCCGCTGGGGCAGTGGCTGCACCCCCGGCTGACCACGGTCACCCAGGACGCCCGCCAGGTCAGCCGGGCGGCGGCCGTCCGGCTGCTGCGGCTGCTGGGCGAGCCGGTGGAGAACGAGCCCGAGCCGCCCACCGCCCGGCTGGTGGTCCGCGAGTCCACCGGGCCCGCGCCGGAGCGGCCCGCCTGAGGACCCGCCCGCGACGCCGAACGGCCGAGCCCACCCCGTCGTGTCGCTGTGCGCGGGGTGGGCTCGGCCGTGGTGTCGCCATGGCCCGGTGCTCGGGCGTGAACGGTCCGGTCAGTAGGGGCCGTTGACGTTGTCCATCGAACCGTAGCGGTCGGCCGCGTAGTTGCAGGCCGCGACGATGTTGGCCACCGGGTCGTACTGGTCGTAGGCGGTGCCCTCGACGTGGTAGGCGTCGAAGGTGGGCTTGATCACCTGGAGCAGACCCTTGGACGGCACGCCGTTGATGGCGTTGATGTCCCAGTTGTTGATGGCGTACGGGTCGCCGCTGGACTCCCGCATGATGTTGCGGTAGATGCCCTCGTAGGAGCCCGGAATGTCGTGCTCGGCCATGATGTCCAGGGCCTCGCGTATCCAGCCGTCGAGGTTGTCCGGGTACTCCGGCTCGGCCGACTTCTCGTCCTCCGCCTCGGTGTCCTCGGTGTCCTTGGCGTTCTCGGTGCTGTCGGCGTTCTCGGCGGCCTCGTTCCGGTCGCCGTTCTTGGCGTCCTCGGCGGCCTCGCCGTCGTCGGACGCCGACTCCTCGTCCCCGGCGGCCGGCGCCTGCGTGGGGTGCGTGGCGGGCAGCGGGTCGAGCGCCGTCGGTCGACCCCCGAGGGTGTCGCGCAACGTGCCGGCCGCCTTGCCCTCGGTCAGGGTGAAGGCGACGGGGGCGTCGGTTCCGGTGGCGGTCGGCGCGGGAGCGGTGCTCGCCTCGGGGGAGGCGGCGGCCGCGTGACCCGGTACGAGCGAGACGGCCATGGCCGCTGCGCCGGCGGCGACGACTCCGGCCACCGAGACCCCGCGGGTCCGGGACCGGCGAGGGCCAGGGGTGCTGTGTGCGAACAATGTGGTCGTTCCTCGTTGGAAGTGGGGGTAAATCCCGTGATTGCGGACGATGGCCAGTCTTAGCGAGCGTTTGAGCGGCGGGCAAAGGTGTGACCTACGACCCCGCTCCGTAGCCGACGGGCCCCGAACGCGGCCCCGCCCCCGGGTCGCGCGCACCCCACACCGCTAGGCCGCCTCGTAGGGGACCTTGGTCCTATGTCGGGAGTCACAGCGCGCCCGGGGACGAACTCACCCACCGTGAGCGCGCGACGCGGCCGCAGCCCGGGCGTGGCGATCGCGTCCCCACGGGCCGCGAGCTGGTACATCTCCCTGGGGCGCCGCCGCCGGGCGCGGCGCCGCGAGCGGGAGGGCGAAGGCCGTGCGGGAACGCGAGACCGAGGTCGCGATCGTCGGCGCGGGAGCCGCCGGGCTCTCCCTCGCCCTGCGGCTGGCCCACCCGCCGCCCGGCGCGCGGCCGCTCGCGGTGACCCTGGTCGAGGCCCCGGCCGGGCCGCTGCGCCCGCCGCCGCGCACCTGGTGCTGGTGGGAGCCGGCCGGCGGCCCGTTCGACGGCTGGCTCACCGCCTCCTGGTCCCGGCTGCGGGTGCGCGGCCCCGACGGCGACACCATCGAGCGCGGGCTCGGCGGCTGCCGCTACAAGATGCTGACCTCCGCCGACTTCGAGGCCAGGGTGCGCGAACGGACGGGCGCCGTCGAACGCCGGGAGTGGACCGTGCGACGGGTGCGGTCGCGCGCGGGCGGCGCCGAACTGCTGGGGGAGACCGCCGAGGGCCAGCCGGCGCGGCTGCGCGCCCGCTGGGTCCTCGACTCCCGCCCGCCGGCCGCGCCCCCGCCGGCCCGCACCCGGCTCCTCCAGCACTTCCACGGCTGGTTCCTGCGCACCCCGCGCCCGGCGTTCGACCCGACCGTGGTCGAGCTGATGGACTTCCGGGTGCCGCAGCCCGCCGAAGGGCTGGCGTTCGGCTATGTGCTCCCGCTCGCCGAGGACCGGGCGCTCGTCGAGTACACCGGGTTCTCCCGCCGCCCGCTGGACGACGCCGGCTACCGGCGGGCGCTGGCCCACTACGCCGGCCGCGTCCTCGGGCTCGGTGACGACCACCGGGTCGAGGCCGTCGAACGCGGCGTCATCCCGCTCACCGACGCGCGCCACCCGCGCCGGGCCGGGCCCGCCGTCTTCCGGATCGGCGCGGCCGGCGGCGCCACCCGGCCGTCCACCGGCTACACGTTCGCCGCCGTGCAGCGCCAGACCGCCGCCGTCGCCGACGCCCTCTTCGCCGGCCGCGCCCCGCTCCCGCCGCCCGCCTACCCGGCCCGCGCCCTGGCGCTGGACGCGGTGCTGCTGGCGGCGCTCGACCGGGGCCGGGTGCGTGGCGCCGACGTCTTCCCGCGCCTGTTCCGCGAGGTGCCGATCGCGCGGCTGCTGCGCTTCCTCGACGGGCGCACGAGCCCGGCCGAGGACCTCACGGTCGGCCGGCGCGCCCCCGCGCTGCCCCTGCTGCGCACGGTCGTTGACCTCGCCGTCCGCCCCCGTCGCGCCGCGCCGCCCGCCGCCGCCCGACCCGCCCCGGTGCCCCGATGAACGCC
>NZ_RFFJ01000121.1 GCF_003696235.1 Streptomyces triticirhizae | reverse complement strand
GCGCTGGCGGCCACCACCAGCCGCCGGTCCGGGCGGCGGCGCAGCCGGCCCCGCAGCCGCCGCACCCCGCCGCCGCGCGGCCGGGCCGTGAACAGCTCCTCGTACGCCTCGGCGACCACCGCCGGCTCGTAGCGGGCGGCGGTGCGGATCGCGTTCTCCGCCATCCGGCGGCGGAGTTCGGGGTCGACCATCAGCCGGCGCAGCCCCGCGGCGAGCCCCTCGTCCCCCTCGTCCATCGGCACCAGCACCCCGTCCTCGTCGGGGGTGATGATCTCGGACGGGCCGTAGGGGCAGTCCCGGGAGACCACCGGAAGTCCGCAGGCCATGGCCTCGACGATGGTCAGCCCGAAGGACTCCCAGGTGGAGGAGACGGCGCCGATGGCGCCCTTGGCCCACTCGGTGTCGAGCGGAGCGACGGCCCCCATCAGGCGGACCCGGCCGGCCAGGCCGAGCCGGTCGATCTGGGCCAGCAGCGGGTCGCGGAGCGGGCCCCTGCCGTAGATCCGCAGTTCCCAGTCGGGGAACTCCTCCCGCAGCCGGGCGAACGCGTCGATCAGCACGTCGTAGCGCTTCTGGGCGACGAGCCGGCCCGCCGCCACCACCAGCCGGTTCTCGCCGGTGGACCGGGTGACGGCCGGCGCCGGCGAGGAGTTGGGGATGTGCCGGATGCGGCCGGCCGCCTCCGGGAGCGCGGCGCGGTAGGCGGCGGCGTCGTTGCTGGAGACGGGCGCGAAGGCGTCCAGCTGGGCGACGGCGTTCAGTTGCAGCTCCCGGTGCCCGGCCTGTTCGCGCACCGTCAACGTCGAGTGCTCCTGCCCGATCCGCAGACAGCGACCCGGCACGCCGAAGCGGGCCAGATAGACGTTGAGCACCGGGCGGGTGCTGATCACCACGTCGGCGTCGCTGTGCGCCAGATAGTCCGCCATGCGCTGGTCGCTCAGCGCCGACACCCCGCCGACCGAGGCGGGGAAGACCTCGCTGGGCTGGTCGGCGGCCGGCAGGGCCAGGTCCTTGGAGCCCTCCCGCTGGTCGATCAGCCCGACCAGCCTGACCCGGGGGTCGAAGTCCAGGCCGGGGCTGTCCCGATGGCAGTAGAGGCTGGCCACGGTCACCTCGTGGCGTTCGGCGAGCGCGGCGGAGAGGTTGGCCGCCGAGCGGATGGTGCCCCCGATGCCATAGGCGTTGTGCAGCAGGAAGGTGATCTTCACGGTTCTTTCGCCTGAGTTCCGGTGAGACCGCGCCGCCGCGAGCGGGCGCGCGGCTCAGCGACGAGTGAGTCGCCCGACGAATGTGCCGAACGCGGCAGATGGTGACACAACGAACCCACCCGTGTACCCCGTCCCGGCGCCTCACCCGCCCGCGAACCGCCCCGTTCGCGCGGGGGCTTGGCGGCCCGGTCCGGTCGCCAGCGCCCCGCCGTGGTTCATCCTTACCGGTGATCCCGTGACCGCCGCACGCCGCCGGAGCGGCCGCCCGGCGGCCGCCGTCAGGCGTTCCCGGCGCGCGGCGGCCCGGGGGGCGGGGTCGGCCGGTCGGCCGGGGCGAGCCGCAGCCGGCTGAGGGCGTGGGAGCGGAAGCTGGTGCTCCACGCCGGGTCGGTGAAGCAGTGCGGCCGCAGCCGGGGCAGCAGGGTGGTGAGGGCCACCGTCAGCTCCAGCCGGGCGAGCGGCGCGCCCAGGCAGTAGTGGACGCCCTGACCCAGGGCCAGTTGGGCGGCCGGGTCGGGGCGGCGGATGTCGAACCGGTCGGGGTCGCGGTGCCGGCGCGGGTCGCGGTTGGCCGAGGCCAGGCCGAGCAGGACCGTGTCACCGCGCGGGATGGTGGCGCCGGCGACCTCAAGCGGCTCGGTCGCGAAGCGGCGCAGCGCCACCAGGTTGGGGTGGGCGTAGCGGAGGAACTCCTCCACGGCGCCCGGCAGCAGCCCCGGGTCCGCCTGGAGCGCCGCCAGCTGCTCGGGCTCCCGGCTGAGCGCCAACAGGCCGGCGGACAGCGTGTGTTGCACATTCTCGATCCCGGCGCCGAGGAGCAGGAACGCGAGGGAGATCAGCTCCTCCTCGCTCAGCCGGTCGTCCTCGTCCCTGGCCGCGATCAACGTCGAGAGCAGGTCGTCGCGCGGCGCGGCCCGGCGTTCGGCGACCAGCTCCAGCAGGAAGCGGTGCACGCCGGCGAGCGCCTCGGCGGCGGCCCGGGCGCTGGGCGGCGCCAGCATCGCCGAGATCCAGCCGGCGAACGGGCGGCGGTCCGCCTCCGGCACCTCGAACAGGTCGCTCATCACGGTCAGCGGCAGCGGGGTGCTGAACTCGGCCACCAGATCCGTGGTCAGCGCCTCGGCGCAGGACGCGGCCGCCGCCTCGATCGCGCCGCGCAGCGCGGCGACCCGGCGCGGGGTGAAGCCGTGCGAGACCAGCCGGCGCAGCCGCAGATGGTCGGCGCCGTCCATGTTCAGCAGGTTGGCGTCGAGTTCGGGCGGCAGCGCGAAGCCGGCCCAGCGGGTGCGGGCGTGCCGCTTGCTGACCGAGAGTCGGGGGTCGGCGAGCAGCGGTCGAACGTCGGCGTCCCGGGTGACCAGCCACACCGGGGAGCCGTCGGGCAGCGCCACATGGTGGATCGGGGCGGCCTCGCGCAGCTCGGCGAGCACGGCGTGCGGCCGTTGGGTGAACGCGGCGGTGAACGGCTCGGGCAGCCGTGACGACTCGGGCGGGGTGAGGGTGCTCATCCCGCCCATTGTCCTCGCCCGCCCCGCCTCGGGGGCGGGGACCTCACGGGAACCCGCGCGTTCCCGGACCTGCGGGACGGGGCGCGGGTGGCTAGCGTGGAGGAACGTAAACCGGCGCAAAAGCCGCGCACGCGCCGTGCGTGCCGTGCGCGCTGTGCGTGCCGTGCGCGCGGGGCGCGCGTTCATCCGCCGCGAGCCGTTCAGGAGGTCGCACCCATGGCTGGTCAAGACGAGGGGCACGCCTATGGCCCTCCCTGGGGCTTTCCCGAGGGCGTGCCCTGCTGGGCCGACGCCACCCTGCCCGACCTGAGGGCCGGCAAGGCGTTCTACGGCGAGCTGTTCGGCTGGACCTTCGACGAGGAGGCCGCGGCGGAGGGGCGTTACACCCAGGCGTTCGCGGACGGCCAGCCGGTCGCCGGGCTCTCCCCGCAGCTGCCGGGCCAGGAGGTGCCGCCGGCCTGGGTGCTCTACTACGCCTCGCCTGACGTGGGCGCGACGGCCAACCGGATCAGGGAGCACGGCGGCCAGCTGCTGGCCGAGCCGATGGAGGTCGGCGACCTGGGCGCGATGCTGCTGGGCTGGGACCCGGGCGGGGTCCTCTTCGGCGTCTGGCAGCCCGGCCGGCACCCGGGCTTCGGCCGGGTCGACGCCAACGGCGCCTTCGTCTGGAGCGAGGTCGTCACCCGCGACCCGGCGGCGGCCGACGCGTTCTTCCCCGGCGTCTTCCCGTTCCGGGCCCGGCGGATGGAGAGCGCGCCGGGGGAGGAGATGGACTACCTGGTGTGGAACGTCGGCCACCGGATGGTCGGCGGACGGTATGTGCCGCCGGCGGACGCCCCGGCCTCCGCCGCGCCCCGGATCGAGGTCTACTACGCGGTGCCGGACTGCGACGCCGCCGTCCGGACCGCCGAGCGGCTCGGCGGCACGGTGCACAGCGGCCCGACGGACAGCCCCTTCGGGCGGATGGCCGCCCTCAGCGACCCGCAGGGCGCTTCGCTCTCGGTGATCGACGTCTCCACGACGCGGGGCGAGCCCCCGCGCATGGAGCCCTGAGCGCGTCGCGCGCGCGGGCGCAACGGCCTGAACGCGCGCTCGGCGCCTGAAGGTGCCCCCGGCGCCTGAACGCGCGCCGGCGCGCGGCCGGTTGGTCATGCGCCGGGGCGCATGGGGCAGACGGGGCACATGGGGCAGACGGGGTGGAGGGAGCGCGCGGTTCGCGGTCCGTGGCGCGGCCCTTTCCCGGCTCAGCGGCGGGGCTCGTCCGGTGCCGGGGTCGCCCGGGTCGTGCCGCCGCCTCGGAGTCCGTCGAGTATCACCGTCGAGACGGAGTCGCCGGCCTTGGCGCCCGCCCGACAGGTCGCCATGCTGAAGAGTTCGACGACCTCCTCGGGCGCGAGGTCGGCGCGCACGCTGCCGTCCCGCTGGCCCCGCGCGGCGATCGCGACGAGCGAGGCGTTGCTCTCGGCGTTCAGCCGCTCCAGGACGTCGTTGTGCGGCAGCTCCGTTATCAGGGTCTTGACCAGGGCGAGGGGCAGCCCGGCGCAGTGCCGCGCGATCTCGTCGAGGTGCTGCCAGCCGGTGCCCCGCCCCGCCGCGACCTCGCGGGTGACGGCCAACAGGTCGGTCAGCGCGCTTTCCGCGATCTGGGCGACGAGCGCGTGGCGGTGCGGGAAGTGCCGGTAGAGCGTGCCGACCGCGACTCCCGCCGCCTGGGCGATGTCCTCCATCGAGACGGCCGAACCGCGCGCGGCGAACAGGTCGAGTGCTCCGGCGACGATCCGTTCCCGGTTGCGTCGGGCGTCCGCCCGCATCCGTCCACCTCCGCGCAGTTGCCGGCCGGTCCGTTCCCGGGCCGGATCTCAGGCTATGCTGCTCAACATGAAGATGAGCTTCACTTTCTCACTTCACCGTCCCCACCGGTCCTTCCGGTCCCACCGGTCCTTCCGGTTCTTTCGTTCCTTCCAGTTCCACGATGCGAGGTCGCCATGTTGATCGGCACGAATGTCACGGGAGTCGGCTCCACCCTGGACGCCGTGGTGAGCGAGGTCCGAGCCGCGTGGACGGCGAGGCTGGACAGCGTCTACTTCTCCCAGTTGAGGGGGTGGGACCCGCTGACCCTGGCGGCGCTGGCCGGACGCGAGGTGCCGGACGTCGCCCTGGGCACGGCCGTCGTGCTGACCTACCCGATCCACCCGCTGGCCCTCGCCGCCCAGGCGCTGACCGCGCAGGCGGCGACGGGAGGGCGCCGCCTCACCCTGGGGATCGGCCCCGGCCACCGGGAGATCATCGAGGGCGCCTACGGGCTCTCCTACGAACGCCCGGCCCGGCATGTGCGCGCGTACCTGGAGATACTCGGGCCTCTCCTGCGCGGCGAGACCGTCGACCACCGGGGCGAGTCCCTCTCGGCGACCGGCTCGCTCGAAGCCCCGGGCGCCGGCGCGCCGTCGGTGCTGCTGGCCGCGTTGGGCCCGGTGATGCTGCGCATCGCCGGCGAGTTGGCCGACGGCACCGTCACCACCTGGGCGGGGCCCGACCTGATCGCCGAGCGCATCGCCCCCGGCGTCCGGGAGGCCGCGCGGGCGGCGGGGCGTCCCGCGCCCCGCGTCGTCGCGGTCGTCGTGGGCGCCGTCACCTCCCGACCCGACCAGCTCCGCCAGGAGATGGCCACGGCCTTCGGGGCGGCCGGCGGCCTCGCGAGCTACCGCAGAGTCCTCGACCTCCAACACCTCTCCGGCCCCCAGGACGCCGCCGTCCTGGGCGACGAGGCCACCCTCGCCGACGAGATCGCCCGCTTCGCGGCGGCCGGCGTGACCGAACTCGTCTTCAGCGCCGTCGGCGACGAGGACGAACGGAGGCGCACCCTCGACCTCCTCACGGAACTGCGCGCCGCCGCGCCCGACGGCGGTTCGGCGCACCGGAGTTGACCAGCTGTGAGCTGGTATCGGGGAGGTCCAGGACTGGCCGCTGCCTCTCCCGGCGCGTGGTGACCTCCCGGGCCCCACCGCCCGACGTCCTGTCCGATGCGCGCGCGACTGCGGTGACCAGGCGGATTTCGGTCCGGTGTCTTGTTTCCGCCCTGTTCGCCCCTTCTTCCGGGCCGCACGCTCGAATCAATCCCTCCCACGAGGGCGGACGCGCGTGGCTCCCTGGGGGCGGCGATGTTGTATGTACCGATTCTGAAAGGAAAACGCGGCGAGTTCACCGCGCTCGGGAAGATGGAACCGGAGGTGCGGGCCGGGGTTCATCCGATCATGGAGGTGGTCCATGACGAGCGACTGCGGGACGTCTTGGAGACCTTCTATGACAACGCGCGGCGTCGACTGCCGAAGGGGCTGGACATCGCGGTGGACTGCGGTGATCTCTGGCACCACGGTCCCGTTGGCGGGGTGTGGAACGGGCGGCCGCTGAGCTGGCTCAGCGAGGCGTTCGGTGCCTGGCTGCTCACCCTGGTCCCGGTCTTCCGGCCACACGACGCATCCGGCGCGTTGGCCGAGGTGCGCGACGTCCAACGGGCCCACGGGCGGGGAGCGGTCCTTCGCGTCGACGCTTTCGACATCCCGGCGAACCTGGGGATGGCATCGCGTCACGTCGGCGCTGTCCTGCGAACCGTGCGCCTGGCGCCCGAGCAGGTCGACCTGGTGCTGGACGCCGGCCACGTCGCGGACGACGCGGCGGTGGCCGGCGCGGTGCCGCCGGTGGCGCACGCGCTGCGCTGGGCGCGCCAGGCGCCGTGGCGCAGCGCGGTGGTGGCCGCGGGCGCGTTCCCGAAGTCGGTGCGGTGGATGGCTCGGGGAGGGCCGACCCGCGTGCACCGGTGGGATGCCGCGCTGTGGCGCGAGGTGGCGCGCGAGAGCGAGGGCGGCCAGCCTCACTTCGGCGACTACGGCGTCGCCCATGTGGCCCCCTCCCGAGGCCGCCGTCGACCCGTTCCCCACATCCGGTACACGGTCGGCGAGGACTGGCAGGTCTACGTTGCCGAGAAGAGGCTCCCGGGCAATGACGACTTCTTCACCATCAGCCGCGACCTCCTCGAATCGGAGCACTGGCCCGCTCGGGGGGCTGCCACCTCCTGGGGAGACGCGCAACTGGCCAGGTGCGCCCGTGGGGAGCGCGCGAAGGCCGGCAACGCAACGGAGTGGCGCGCCTGGGCCACCTCCCATCACCTGGCCGTCACCACCGAGGCGTTGCGAACGATGGGCCAGCCCTGACCCGTCGCCCCGGGCGCGCTCCGGGGGAAAGGGATCACGGTCCACCGGGCGGGATCGGCCCGGTCGCACGCGCACGGCACAGTGTGGGGCCCGGCCGGCCGCATCGGTGTCGGCGACCGCTACCGCGAGACCGCCGTCGGCCATCTCCGCCCCGCCGGCTGGTAATTCGCTGGGGCACGCCCGGCGGCGTGGCTAGGCTGCGCCGATGCGAGTGCGGGGACGGCGGGAAGTCGGCGGCGGAGGGCGGGGGTTGGGGCGGCCCTTCGCCACGCTGTGGGGGGCGACCGCCATCGCCAACGTCGGTGACGGGGTGCTGCTCGCCGCGGTGCCGCTGCTGGTCGCCTCGATCACCGACAATCCGGCCCTGGTGGGCTGGGCGGTCTTCGTCCAACGGCTGCCCTGGCTGCTGTTCTCGCTGATCAGCGGCGTCGTCGTGGATCGGATCGACCGGCGGCGGCTGATCGTGGTGGTCCATCTGCTGCGGGCCACGCTGATCGGCGGGCTGGTGCTCGCCGTCTGGGGCGACGCCGTCAGCGTCCCGGTGATCTACGCGGTCGCCTTCCTCCTCGGCACCTGCGAGACGCTCGGCGACAACGCGTCGGTCTCGCTGCTTCCCGCGACCGTGCGCGTCGAGGACCTGCCCCGCGCCAACGCGCGGATGGAGATGGTCTACTCCGTCATCAACCAGCTGACCGCGCCGCCGCTCGGCGCCGCGCTCTTCGCGGTGGCCGTCGCCCTGCCGTTCGGGGTGAACGCGGCCACCTACGTGGTGGCGGCGCTGCTGATCGCGTCGTTGCGCGGCGCGCTCCCCGCGCCGGCGCCAGCACCGGCGCGCACGCCGGCGCGGGAGCGGCGCCGGGTGCGCGCGGAGATCGCCGAGGGCGTGCGCTGGCTGTGGAACCAGCCCGTGATCCGGCTGGTCGCGATCGTGCTGACGCTGATGAACGTGACGCTGGTCGCCGGGTTCTCGCTGCTGGTGCTGTACGCGACCGAGATCCTCGGCCTGGGCGAGGTGGGCTACGGGCTGCTGTACTCGGCGAGCGCCGCCGGCGGGCTGCTGGGCGCGCTGTGCGCGGCGCGGCTGCACGCGCGGTTCGGGCCGCCGTTGCTGCTGCGGGCGGCGCTGGTGCTGGAGACGTTGACCCATGTCGGGCTGGCGCTGGCCGGCACGGTCTGGCTCGCCGCCCCCGTGCTGCTGCTCTTCGGGGCGCACAACGCGGTCTTCCGGGTGGTCATCAGGACGCTGCGGCAGCGCGCGGTGCCGGACGCGCTGCGGGGGCGGGTGGAGAGCGTCTTCATGATGTTCTCCATGGGCGGCGCCGCGCTGGGCGCTCTGGTCGGCGGGCCGATCGCGGGCCTGCTGGGGGTGACCGGGCCGTTCTGGATCTCGGCGGCGCTGATGAGCGTGCTGACGCTGGTCGCCTGGCGGCCGTTCGGCCGGCAGGTGGCCGACGCGGCGCGTGGTGACCGGGGCGTCGCGGCCGCCGGCGGCCAGACTGGGGCGGCGACGGGGGAGCCGCCGCGCGGCGACGAGCCGGCGTCCCGGTGACCCGCCGGCCGGCCTCGTTGTCCACAGGTTGTGGACAACGGGCGCGTTGGTGGAATCCCGCGCCGGACGGTTGAGCGAAGGCTCCCGCTGGGGAAGAGTGGTCTTCTTGATCATCCTTCCGGACCGAACCCGCCGTGACCGGAACG
The DNA here is from genome assembly GCF_003696235.1 of Streptomyces triticirhizae. GTDB lineage: Bacteria > Actinomycetota > Actinomycetes > Streptomycetales > Streptomycetaceae > Streptomyces > Streptomyces triticirhizae. The sequence goes on along the minus strand of NZ_RFFJ01000121.1, from coordinate 11,061 downwards.
GCCGGCGCGTTCCGGCCGCCACGGTCGGGGGCGATACGGTCACGGTCGGCAACGGCCACGAGCAGCAGGGGAGTTCAGCGGATCATGCGTCTGATGCGCGTCGGTGAGGCGGGACGGGAGCGGCCGGTGTTGGTGGCCCCGGACGGCGGGGGCCACTTCGACCTGCGGCCGGTGACCGACGACATCGACGGCGCGTTCCTCGCCGCCCTCGCCGAGAACCCGTCCCTGCTGGCCGACCCGTCCCTGCTGCCCCGCACCGAGATCGCGGGCGAGCGGGTGGGCGCCCCGGTGGCCAGGCCGTCGGCCGTGCTGTGCGTGGGCCAGAACTACGCGGCGCACGCGGCCGAGTCGGGCGCCGAGCCGCCGAAGCAGCCGATCCTCTTCTACAAGTCGCCCAACACCGTGGTCGGCCCCCGGGATGACGTGCTGATCCCGAGGGGCTCGCGGCGCACCGACTGGGAGGTCGAGCTGGCGGTGGTGATCGGCCGGCGGGCCCGCTATCTGGACTCGCCGGAGGACGCCCTGGCGCATGTCGCGGGGTACGCGGTCAGCGACGATGTCTCCGAGCGCGCCTACCAGTTGGAGGAGTCCGGCGGGCAGTGGTCCAAGGGCAAGAGCTGCGAGACCTTCAACCCGCTGGGTCCGCAGCTGGTCACCGCCGACGAGGTGCCCGACCCCCAGCGGCTGAGGCTGCGCTCCTGGGTCAACGGGGAGCCCCGCCAGGACTCCAGCACCGCCGACATGATCTTCTCCGTCGCCGAGCTGGTGCATCACATCTCGCGGTATCTGGTCCTGGAGCCCGGCGACATCGTGAACACCGGAACGCCCGAGGGCGTCGCGCTCTCCGGCCGGTTCCCGTATCTGTCCCCGGACGACGTGGTGGAGTTGGAGATCGAGGGGCTGGGGCGGCAGCGTTCGGTGTGCCGGCCGGCGCCCTGACGCGGGCGCGTGCGCCGGGGGGTGCGACGGGCGTTCCCGACCTCACTCTTTCGAGGGAGTCTGGGGTGCGCCTGACCCGCTGTGGTTCCGGAAAACCGCCGGTCGCGGCGGAGATGGCCCGGGGTGCGCGGCATGTCGCTGTCGGTGCCGCCTGGTTAGGTTGGCGCCATGGCTGAGACCCCTTCGACGCACCATGTGATTCGCGTCCGCTTCGACGGTGGGCCACGCCACGGCCGGACGGTCGATCTGCTGATCACCGGGCAGGTGCCGTTGCCCCTGATGCTGGCGGCGAGACGCGGGCCCGAGGAGGACGCGGGCTCGGGGCTCTACCAGCTGCGCTCGACCGAGGGCGGCGGCACCCGCTACGCGTGGATCGACGACCTGCCCGCGCGGAGCTGAGGCCGGATGACGGCGCCCGCCCTGGTCTGGTACGCGGCCTACGGCTCCAACATGTGGCCGGAGCGGCTCGGTTGCTATCTCCGGGGCGGCCGGCCGCCCGGCTCCCTCCGGGTGTATCCGGGCTGTCGGGACCCGAGCCCGCCGGCCCGCTCCGTGCCGGTGACGGTGCCGGGCGCGCTCTACTTCGCCACCGAGTCGGCGGTGTGGACCGGCGGGCGGGCCTTTCTCGATCCGGATGCCGGGGGCGAGACGCCGGCGGTGGCGCACCTGCTGACGGCCGAGCAGTTCGCCGACATAGCGGCGCAGGAGATGGGGCGGGCCGCCGGCGGAGATCTCGATCCGCTCACCCTGCTCGGCGCTTCGGGCCGGGCCCGCCTCGGTCCCGGACGCTACGAGACGCTGGTCCGCCTCGGGGCGTCGGCCGGCGTGCCGGTGCTGACGCTCACCGCCCCCTGGAGCGTGGACACCCACCCGGGGAACGCGCCGGCCGCCGCCTATCTGCGGATGCTGGGCCGGGGGCTGATGGCCGGCCACGGCTGGCCGGCGGACCGGGCCGCCGGCTATCTGGCGGACCGGCCAGGGGCGCGCGGGTACTGGACGCCGGAGGCCGTCCGCCGGGTGTTGACCGAGGTGGAGCCGGGGAGTTGACCGGGGCGGAGCCTGGGGCGTGAGCGCGGTCAGCCCGCCTGCTCCAGGTGGGGGCGTATCTGGTCGGCCGTCAGGACATAGCCCGTCTCGGAGTGGGTCACCGAGCGGGCGAAGACCATCCCGTAGACCTGGCCCTCGGTGGTGAGCAGGGGTCCGCCCGAGTTCCCCGGGCGGACCAGGCCGCGCACCGCGTAGATGTCCCGGCTGACCACGCTCCGCCCGTGGATGTCCTGGCCCTGGGCGGTGGTGCGGCTGGCGACGGTGGCCGCGCGCAGGTCGAGGCCGCCGTTCTCCGGGTATCCGGCGACGACCGCAGGATCGCCCCGGCTGGCGTCCCCGGCCAGCTCCAGCACCGGGGCCTGGAGCCCGGGCACGGCCAGCACCGCCACGTCGATGTCCGGGTCGAGCAGCAGCACCTCGGCCTCAAGGCGCTGCCCCACGCCCCCGACCTGCACGGCCACCACGCTGGCGCCGTCCACCACATGGGCGTTGGTGACCACGCGCTCCGGCGCGTAGACGAAGCCGCTGCCCTCCTGGCCGCCGGAGAAGCCGGCGCTCGCGTTGATCTTGACGGTGGACTGCTCGGCGGCGACGGCGGCGGCCTGGGTGACGTTGTCCCCCGAGGGCGGCGGCACGTCGACGGTCGGGTCGTTCTCGAACGGGTTGAAGACCTGGGGGAAGCCGGCGTCGCTCAGCGCGTGCGTCGCGCGGCTGAACCAGGTGGGGGCCTGCTCGGGCATCCGGTCCTGCACGGCGCCGAGCAGCGCCGAGCCCTGGACCTCGCGGTTGAGCCCGGGGGACGGCGTGGGCACCAGGGCGCTGGCCGCGATCCAGGCCACCAGCAGCACGCCCACCGCGTTGAAGACCGCGCCGCCGGCGCCGTCCAGCCAGCGGCCGGGCGCCCAGCGCACCGCGTTCCGCAGGCGGAGGGCCAACGGCCAGGCCAGCGCCTGCCCGACCGCCGCCGGCACCAGAACCACCAGCAGGGCGACCACCGTGGCGGCGACCGACCCGGGCGTCAACTGGTCCACGAAGAACGGCAGCAGCCACACGCCGAGCGCTGCGCCGCCGACGAAGCCGGCGAGCGAGACCACGCCGGCGATCAGCCCGCGTTGGAACCCCGAGAAGGCCGCCGCGACCGCCGCCACCAGCAGCAGCACATCGAGCAGGTTCACCGAGCAGCCCCCTTCGCCCCGTTCGTCGGTTATGGAACGGCAGGGCCCGGTCGAGGGTTCCCGGCGGCACCCGGCGCCCGCGACCGTCTCTCCTCGTCGCGTCGACTCGCCGTCACCCGAGGTGCGGCGACGGCGGTGTGTGATCGTAGTCGATCGACCACCCGCGGCGTCCGGCGTTCGGGTGCGGGGGCGCCCGGCGAAGGGGGAGGGGCGCTCAGTCGATGTCGAACAGCGGTCCGGTGAGCGTCAGGCCCAGGTCGTCGCCGGTGTGGGCGAAGAACGCGAAGAGCATCAGCGCGGCGCCGGCCAGGGAGAGGTCCTTGAGGAACTGGATCAGGGCGTTCTGCCGGGCCTGTTGGTCCCCCTCCCGCCAGAACCGGTGGACCATCACCGCCGTCGGCGCCAGGAAGACGAACAGCAGCAGCGCGCCCAGGTCGGCCCACACGCCCAGCAGCACCATCAGGCCGCCGACCAGCTGGAGGATGCCGGAGCCGAAGACCGCGAGCCAGGGGAACGGGACGCCCTGGGAGCCGGCGTACTGGGCCATCCCCTTGGTCTGGGTCAGGTGTCCGATCGCCGAGTTAAGGAAGAGCAGCACAAAGAGGATGCGGCCGATCAGTACAAGAACATCCATGGGCACCTCCTAGACGCCTGCTGTCACCGTGTGGCGCGTTCGATCACCGGGCAACCGATGCCAACGCCAGTCCCCGCGTCGTCCGGCCGCCGTTCGATCCGTTTACCGCCCGGTGCGTCGGGCAGGGGCCAAGGACGTGCTCCGGACAAAAGGCACCTTCCCGAAGGCAGTTCGGGAACCTCTGACGGTCTGGGAGAGCCGAGATGACGACCACCACGCGGCGCGCCACGCGCGCCAGGGCCCGACCCGCCAGCCGGGTGAAGGAACGAGGCCCCGCCGGGTCCCCCGACGCCGGGCCCGGGGCGGCCGGCGCGAGGGCCCGACGCCGTTCCCCCCGCCCCCACGACGACGCCCCCGACACCCTCCGGGCGTTCGAACGGATCGCGAAGCTTCCGGAAGGGGAGGAACGCGACCGACTGTGCCGCGACGTGACCGCCGCGTGGCTGCCGATGGCCGAACGCCTGGCGCGCGGCTACCGTGGGCGCGGCGAGAGCGCCGAGGACCTCTCCCAGGTCGCCGCCCTCGGCCTGGTGAAGGCGGTGCGCGGCTTCGACCCGGGGCGCGGCCACGCCTTCGAGAGCTATGCCGTGCCCACCATCGTCGGCGAGATCAGGCGTCACTTCAGGGACCACCTGTGGGGCGTCCATGTGCCGCGCCGCACCCAGGAGTTGCGGAACAGGGTGCGCACCGCGCGGCAGCGGCTCGCCGGCCCGGTCGACGACCGTCCGCCCGACGAGGCGGCGCTGGCCGAGGCCAGCGGGCTCAGCCGGCAGGAGGTCCGCCAGGGGCTGGCCGCGTTGGACAGCTTCCGACCGCTTTCGCTCGATGCGGAGCTGAACCAGACCGGGGACGGCCACACGCTGAGCGACACCTGTGGCGCGGCCGACCCCGGTTTTGACCGGGTGCTGTCCCGGGCGGCCGTGCGGCCCACCCTGCGCCGCCTCCCCGAGCGCGACCAACGGGTGCTCTACCTGCGGTACTTCCACGAGATGACCCAGGCCGCGATCGCCGAACGGCTCGGCGTCTCGCAGATGCGGGTCTCCCGCCTGCTCAGCCGGATCGAGCGCGATCTGCGGGAGCGGCTGGCCGAGGTCGGCGTGACGGGGTGAGGGTGCGTGCGAGGCCGCCGGGACACGCGCCGGCGGGCCCGCCCGTCAGACGTCGCGGCGCCGGGAGGCGGTCACACGTCGCGGCGCCGGGAGGCGGTCAGACGTCGCGGCGCCGGAAGGCGGTCACACGTCGCGGCGCTGGAAGAGGGCGGCCGTGCCCATCAGGGCCAGCGCCGTGTAGCCGGCGACCAGCAGCAGCGAGGGCCAGGCGCCCAGCGAGCCCGCCAACTCCGGTGCGGCCTCCGAGGACTGGGTCAGCTTCTGGAGCGCCGCCGTCGGGGAGACGCCGGCGACCCAGCGCTCCGCCGGCCCGAAGAGCGGGCCCAGCATCCCCGGCAGCAGGAGCACGGCGATCACCGAGGTGATCGCGCCGGCGCCGTGCCGGATCAGGGCGCCGACGGCCAGCCCGAAGAGCCCGGCCACGGGGAAGGTGGCCGCGATCCCGAACAGCGCCGGCAGCGGATCGCCCTGCGCGTGGGTGTCGTCCAGCAGCGCGTCGCCCACCAGGTAGGCGGCCGCGCAGGACGGCAGCGCCAGCGCGTAGAGCAGGCAGGCCAGCAGCGTCCCCTTGGCCGCCAACACCGTGCCCCGGCGCGGCACGGCGGCCACCGTCGAGCGCATCGTTCCGCTGCCGTACTCGCCGCAGACCACCAGCGCGCCCAGCACCGCCGCCAGCATCAGCGCCGGCGTGGCGAAGGTGAGGGCGCCGCCCAGCACGGTCTCCTCCGGCTGGATGCTCTCGGTCGCGGCCACCAGCACCGCGCCGGGCGCGGGCAGCAGTGTCGCCACGGCGGTGACCCAGAGGGTGGAGCGCAGGCTCCGGAACTTGATCCACTCGAAGGCCAGCGCCTCCCGGAACCCGGCCCGCCCGGCCGGCACCGCCGCCTCCCGCCGCCGCCCGGGCGCCGGCGCCACGATCTCGCTCGTCATGGGGTGTCACTCCGTTCTCGGGAAGGTTCCTGGGGCCCCTCGGCGGTGCCCCGGTACTCGGTCGCCGAGGCGACCATCGCCGTGTAGACCTCCTCCAACGAGGAGCGGCGCGGGGTGAGTTCGCTGAGCGCGAGGTCGTGGGCGCGGGCCAGTTCGCCGATGGCCTCGGCCGAGGGACCCCGCGCCAGCCAGCCGCCCCGCGCGTCGGCGCTGACCCTGGCGCCGGCGTCCTCCAGCACGGCGCGCAGCCGTTCCGCCTCGGGGGAGCGCACCAGGGTGCCCTGGCCCGAGTGCCGGTCGATGAACTCCCGCATCGGGGTGTCGGCCAGCAGCCGGCCGCGCCCGATGATGATCAGGTGCTCGGCGGTCAGCTCCAGTTCGCTCATCAGATGGCTGGAGAGGAAGACGGTGCGCCCCTCGGCGGCCAGCGAGCGCATCAGGTTCCTGATCCAACGGATGCCCTCGGTGTCCAGTCCGTTGACCGGCTCGTCCAGCATCAGCACCTCGGGGTCCCCCAACAGGGCCGACGCGATGCCCAGCCGTTGGCCCATGCCCAGGGAGAAGCCCTTGGTGCGGCGGGCGGCGGTGGCCGGGTCGAGCCCGACGAGTTCCAGCACCTCGTCGACGCGCCGGCGCGGCAGCCCGTTGGACGCGGCGAGGCCGGCCAGATGCGCCCGCGCGGAACGGCCGCCGTGCACGCCCTTGGCGTCCAACAGCGAGCCGACGGCGCACAACGGCGCGGACAGATCCCGGTAGAGGCGCCCCCCGACCCAGGCGCTGCCGGAGGTGGGCGTGTCCAGGCCGAGGATCAGGCGCATGGTGGTGGACTTGCCGGCGCCGTTGGGCCCGAGGAAGCCGGTCACCCGGCCCGGGCGCACATCGAACGAGAGCCGGTCCACGGCGGCCCGGTCGCCGTAGCGCTTGGTGAGTGCGTGTACTTCGATCACGCCGCCGACGCTAGGCGCGCGGCCCGCGCCCGCCATCCGCCGCCGGGAGTCGGCCGCTACGACGCCGGGAGTAGGCGCGGGCGGTGCCGGGGAACGGGCCGGGCCCGGCAACGGGACGGGGCCGGGAGGTGGGTGGGGCCGCCGGGGAACGGGCGGGGCTACTCGCCGGAGCCCGCCCTGACCAGGCCGGTCTCGTAGGCGATGACCACCAGCTGGGCCCGGTCCCTGGCGCCCAGCTTGGTCATGGCCCGGCTGACATGGGTCTTGGCGGTCAACGGGGACATCGTCAGCCGGGCGCCGATCTCCTCGTTGCTGAGCCCGGCCGCCACCAGGGCCATCACCTCCCGCTCCCGCCCGGTCAGCCCCGCCAGGCGGCGGTCGCCGTCGGCGAGCGGGGCGCGGAGCCGCGCGAACTCCTCGATCACCCGGCGGGTCACGGCCGGCGCCAGCAGGCTGCGGCCGGCGGCCACGGTGCGGATCGCCTCCCGCAGCTCGTCCGGCTCGACATCCTTGAGCAGAAACCCGCCGGCGCCGGCGCGCAGCGACTCGAAGACATACTCGTCCGCCTCGTAGGTGGTGAGCACCAGCACCCGGGTCGCGGCCAGCCCGGGGTCGGCCGCGATCCGCCGGGTGGCCTCCAGGCCGTCCACGCCGGGCATCCTGATGTCCATCAACACGACATCGGGGCGCGTCAGTCGGGCCGCGCGCACCGCCTGCTCCCCGTCGGCCGCCTCGGCGACCACCGCCAGGTCGTCGCTGAGGTCGAGCAGCGCGCGGAACCCGGCCCTGACCACGGTCTGGTCGTCGGCCAGCACGACCCGCACCCGCCGCGCGGCGGGGCCCTCCGGGCTGGCGTCCGGGGCGCCGGCGGCTTCGCCAACGGGTGCGGGAACGTCCTCGGGGGAACGCGGGTGCGCCATGGGGCCAGGGTAGGGGCGGGGCGGCGTCCCGGGAGGCCGCGAGCGCTGGGGCCGACGCGCGCGCACCGTTCACTCCCCCCGCGCCGGCTCGGTCCCGGCTTCAAGCGGGTCGGCCCGGTGCGGGTCGGCGTCCGCCGCGTCGGCGGTGTCGGCGGCCGGGAGCGTGGCGCGCACCCGGAAGCCGCCGCCCGGCAGCGGTCCCGCGTCCAGGGTGCCGCCGATGGCGTTGGCCCTCTCCCGCATCCCGACCAGGCCCAGGCCGGCGCCGCCGCTGCCGGCGCGCGTGGGGCCCTCGTTCACCACCTCGACCACCAGCCGCCGCCGCGCGTCCAGGCCGACGGCGACCGTGGCGTGGCGGCCCGCCGAGTGGCGCACCACATTGGTGAGCGCCTCCTGAACGATCCGGTACGCCGCCAGCTCCGCCACGGGCGGCAACGGGTGCGTCCCGTCGAGGAGTTCCCCGCCGCGCAGCGCGATCCGGGGCCGGTCGCCGGGGAACCGGGCGATCAGCTCGGGGAGTTGGGCCAGCCGGGGCGCCGGCGTCACGGGGGCCGCCTCGTCGTCCCGCAGCACGCTGAGGGCGGTGCGCAGCTCCCGAACGGCCTCCCGCCCCGACTCCCGCACCTGCCGGAGCGCGGCCCTGCTCAGCTCGGGCCGGCGGTCCAACGCGTCGAGCGCGACGCCGGCCTGGACGGTCATCGCCGAGACGGTGTGGGCCACGATGTCGTGCAACTCGCGGGCGATCCTGATGCGTTCCTCGCGCACCCGGCGCGCGGCCTCCCGCTCGCGCTCCCGTTCCGCGCGGTGCGCCCGCTCGGCGTAGTAGGCGGTCAACTCGCGCCGCCCGCGCACCACTTCGCCCAGCAGCAGCGGCACCAGCGGGATCGCCATCTCCAGCACCGGGGACGGCATCGACCGCCCCTCCTCGCGCCCGGCCAGCACGGCGACCACCCCGGAGGCGAGCGCCGCCACGCAACCGGCCCACAGGGTGCGCCGCCGGTCTCCCGAGGTGGCCAGGAAGTACAGCGCCACCATCCACGGCAGGTTCAGCAACTCGCCCAGATGGCCCGCCAACGTCCAGCCCAACGTGCCGACGCCGGTCACCACCACGGCGAACAGCGGCCGCCGCCGGTGCCAGCACAGCCCGAGGACGGTCAGGCCCAGCAGCGCCCAGCTCAGCCAGTCGTCCTCGCGGGACCCCGGCACGTTGGACGCCAGGTCCACGGCCGTCACGCAGCACACGGCCACGCTCAGCGCCAGATCCCTGGCCAGGCCGGACGGAACACGCGGGGAGGGCGCCTCGGCAGTCACCCACCCACGGTAGGCACCACGCGCGCACCGCGCGTACGACGCCGGGAGTAGGCGGTGGCCCCCCCGCCGGGCCCGGGCCCCCGGACCGGTGCGGGGGCCCGGCCCGGTCGTCACATGTTGATCATGTGCCCCGCCAGGCCGTGGACGGCCTCCTTGACGGCCTCGCCCAGGGTCGGGTGGGCGTGGATGTTGCGGGCCACCTCGTGGACGGTGAGGTCCCACTGCTGGGCGAGCGTCAGCTCGGGCAGCAGCTCGGTGACCTCGGGGCCGATGAGGTGGGCGCCGAGCAGCTCGCCGTGGGTCTCGTCGCTGACCAGCTTGACGAAGCCGGACGGCTGGCCCAGGCCGTGGGCCTTGCCGTTGGCGGTAAACGGGAACTTGACGGTCTTCACCGCGAAACCCTGCTCCTTCGCCTGCGCCTCGGTCAGCCCGAAGCTGGCGATCTGCGGCTGGCAGTAGGTGGCGCGCGGGATCATGGCGAAGTTCAGCTCCATGGTCTCCGCGCCGCCGATGGTCTCGGCCGCGATGACGCCCATGGCCTCGGCGGCGTGCGCCAGCATCAGCTTGGCGGTGACGTCGCCGATCGCGTAGATGTGCGGAACGTTGGTGCGGCTGACGCCGTCCACCGCGATCGCGCCGCGCTCGGTGAGCTGGACGCCCGTCCGCTCCAGGCCGTAGCCCTCGACGCGGGGCGCGAAGCCGATCGCCTGGAGCACCTTCTCGGTCTCCAACACCTGCCGCTGCCCCTTGGCGTCGGTGACGGTGACCCGCACCGGGGCGTTGGGGTCGGTGTCGTCGATGGCGTCGACGCGGGTGGAGGTCAGCACCCTGATGCCCAGCTTGCGGTACTGCCGGGCCAGCTCCTTGGAGACCTCCGCGTCCTCCAACGGGACCACGCGGTCCAGGAACTCGACGATCGTGACGTCCACGCCGTAGTTGCGCAGCACATAGGCGAACTCCACGCCGATGGCGCCGGCGCCGGCGATCACGATGCTCTTCGGGAGGGTCTCGCTGAGGATCTGCTCCTCGTAGGTGACCACCCGGTCGCTGAGGCGGGTGCCCGGCAGCAGCCGGGTGGTGGCGCCGGTGGCGATGACGCAGTGGTCGAACGTGACGGTCTCCGAGCCGCCGGCGCTCAACGTGACCTGGAGGGTGTGCGGGTCGGTGAAGGTGCCCCGGCCCTCGTACTCGGTGATGCCGTTCTTCTTGGTGAGGTAGTGCACCCCGGCCACCCGGCCCTCGGCGACCTTGCGGCTGCGCCGGAACGCCTCCCCGTAGTCGAAGCTGACGCTGCCCTCGACGCGGATGCCGAAGGTCTCCGCCTCGTGCTGGAAGATGTGGGCCAACTCGGCGTTGCGCAACAGCGCCTTGGACGGGATACAGCCGACGTTCAGGCACACCCCGCCCCAGTACTTCTCCTCGACGATCGCGGTCCGCAGCCCCAGCTGGGTGGCCCGGACGGCCGCGGTGTAGCCCCCGGGCCCCGCGCCCAGGACGACGACGTCGTAGTGCGTGCTCATGAAACCCTCACGCCTTCTCTCACGCTCTCGGGATGGTGGTTAGGGAGATGGTCTGGTCGAGGATGGTCGCTCCTGCCACCCCCATCACACCACGACCGGCCCGGCCCCTCGCCGCCGCCCGGGCGCATCGCGGCCGACCCGCGCCGCACCATGGGAGGTATGAACGGCGAGGAGAACGACAGGGCGAACGGGGCCGACGCCGCTGGCGGCGTGACGCTGCGGGTGGTGGGCGGCGCGGGGGACTGGCCGCTGTGGCGGGACGCCAGGCTCGCGGCGCTCCGCGAGGCGCCGGAGGCGTTCACGCCTCGGCTGGCCGACTGGGAGAACGGCGAACGCGCGCGCTGGCGCGCCCGGTTGACCCTACCCGGCGCGCACAACGTGGTCGCCGTGCGCTCCGGCCGCCCCGTCGGGCTGGCGAGGGGCATCCCGGCCGGGCCCGGCGTCGCCGAGCTGCGGTCGGTGTGGGTCGCCCGCGCGGCGCGCGGCCGGGGCGTGGGCGACGCGCTGCTGACCGAGGTCGCGCGCTGGG
>NZ_RFFJ01000120.1 GCF_003696235.1 Streptomyces triticirhizae | reverse complement strand
GGGCCCGGGCGGGCGTGCCGGCTCGGCCCCGCGCGGGTGGCCGCCGCCGGCGCCGTGCGGGCGCAGCCGGCGGACCTCGGCGGACAGCGCCGCCAACGTCAGCCGGGGGTCGGCGACGAGCCCCTGGCCCACGGGGAAGTTCTTGGCGATCTCGTAGGCGTCCAGGTCCACCTGAACGATGTCGGCGTCCGGGGCGAACGGGTCGGTCAGCGAGGGGAACACCTCGGGGAACACATAGGTGCCGACGATCAGCACCGCGTCGGCGTCCCGCACCACCCGCGCGCTGGACTCGCCGAACATGTGCCCCAACTGGCCGCCGTAGAGCGGGTGGGTGTGGTCCAGGTTGACCTCGGAGTCGTTGACGCCCCACACCGGGGCGTTCAACAGCTCGGCCAGCTCGGCGAGTTCGCGCTGCGCCCCGCTGACGGAGACGCCGTCGCCCATCAGGATCAGCCGTCGTCGGCCGGCGAGCAGCGTCTCGGCCGCCCGCGTCACCTCCTCGGGCGCCGGCGCCACCCGGGTGGACGGCAGCGGGGTGGGGACGGCGGGCTCGGCGGTGAGCTGGTCGAGGACGTCGGCCGGCAGGACCACCACGACGGGGCCGCGCGGCGGGGTCATCGCCATCTTGATCGCGCGGCGCAGCACCCGGAGCGTGGAGGCGGGGTCCACGACGCGGGTGGCGTACTTGGTGACGGGCTCGGCCATGGCGACCAGGTCGGCCGCCATCTGGCCGTCCATCGCGTCGTAGCGGACGCCCGCCTCGCCGACGAGCACCACCAGCGGGGAGCCGCCCCGCTTGGCCTGGTAGAGCATCCCGATCCCGTTGCCGAGTCCGACGCCGCTGTGCAGCTGGACCAGCCCGGGGCGCTGGGTGGCGCGGGCGTAGCCGTCGGCCATGCCGACCGCGACGCCCTCGTGCAGGGACAACAGATAGGAGAGATCGCTGCGTTCGGCCTCGTCGAGGAATCCCTGCTCGACGGTTCCTGGATTGCCGAACATATGGGTGATGCCGTCGGCGGCGAACTGTTCGTAGAGAGCGGACTTACCGGGGCGGGCGTGCATGGGAATCTCCTGGGGGGCGTGTCCTCAAAGGGGGCGTGGCAGGGCGGACTCTTCGAAGACACGCCCTGATACCTCGACGGGCGATGGCGGGCGGCGTGCTACCAGCCGTACCTTCGCAGTCCCTCCTCCAGGACACGGACGAGGAGTTCGGCGGCCAGCGTCGAGTCGGGGGTGGAGCGCGCGGTGATGAACGGGTGATCCACGATCGCCGACAACTCGCGGCCCACATTGCCTATGAACGCCCCGTCGGGCCCCGTCGCGTCACGCAGGATGTATTCCAACGGGTACGGCGGCGGGCCCATGTTGAAGTCGACGCCGACGAAACCCGTTCCGTCCTTGTAGTCGTACTCCTTGGGGTGGCCCGTAACACGTTTGCCCCACAGGATCGACTGCCGGTTCTCCAGGTCCCGCGCGAAGGCGAGCACCGCGACGCCGTAGCACTCGGCGAGGATCGGCTTGTCGGCCGCCGTGAAGGCCAACACCACCTCGTGCAGCCGCTCGTTGTTGGCCAGGTCCACGATGGGGCCGCTGCCGCCGACGATGACGAGCGCGTCGAAGCTGGCCACCAGGTCCTCGGTGGCGCTGGCCAGGCCGCGGTGGTACTCCTCCAGCTCCCGCAGGTGGTTGAGCGCGCTGTAGTAGGGGCGCTCGGGAATGAGGTCCGAGAGGCTGAGCGGGTTGTCCAGGCGGCTGGACGAGTCGATGTCGGCCGCCCGGCGCGCCATGTCACGCGTGGTGACGGACCGGCCGAGCGGAGGGTCGACATAGTCCGGGTCGAGGCTCGGGGGCAGGGCCACCGGGCGCCTGCCGTTGGGCGTCATATAGGTGAGCCGGTAACCCCGCGCCTCAAGTACTTCGACGGGACCGACCAGTTCCTCCCCCCAGTATCCGAACTCGGACAGCACAATAAGAACCCTGCGTGACATGAGTCTCCGTTCATTTTCTCCGGCCCCGCCATGCCGGCGGCGGCGCTGTGGAACGTGAGAAAGTCCAACCCAGGTCACGGGGCGGGTACAAGCTTTCGAGTCGGGTGGGCGACAACTCCTGTGACTTGACGAGATCGGAGCTTGGTGCGCGGAAAATAGCAACCCACTCGGGGCAGTTGACGCAACAGTCGATAATGGCGCCCAACCATTCCCCCTCGAATCCCCGGCGGGAGCATCCTGTGGTCGGCGGGGCATGTCCCACTACCTGAGGATTGAGGATGGGAAAGCGACTGAGGATTGAGGCACTTTATCCCGTTCTTGACGGGGGAGAGTATCCGGCGAAATGTGTCGTCGGTGAACACCTGCCGGTTTCTGCGGTCATCTGGCGCGAGGGGCACGAAACCCTCGCGGCCCATGTCACGTTCACCGGCCCCCTCGGCCAGGACGCGGAGCGCCGCGAGCTGACCGTGCCGCTGCGGCTGACCGACCCCGGCGAGGACCGCTGGGAGGCCACGTTCGTCCCCGACCTGACGGGCCTGTGGACCTTCCGCGTCACCGCCTGGAGCGCGCCGTGGGAGACCTGGCGCCACGCGCTGCGCGCCAAGCTCGACGACGGGCACGGCGCCGACCAGCTCGGCAACGAACTGGAGTCCGGCGCACGCCTGTTGGAACGCATGAGCGACGGGATACGGGAGGCGGAGCGCGTCGGCACCCTGCGGCGCGCCGCCGCGCGGCTGCGGGACGCCGCCCTCCCGCTGGCCGAGCGGGTCGCGCCCGCGCTCTCCCCGGACGTCACCCAGCTCGCTCGGCTGCACCCGTTACGCGAGCTGACGACGGACAGCGAGACCTACCCGGTGTGGGTGGACCGCCAACGCGCCCTGACCGGCGCCTGGTACGAGTTCTTCCCCCGTTCCACGGGCGGCCGGGACGCCGCCGGCCGCCCGGTGCACGGCACCTTCGCCACCGCCGCCGCCGAGCTGCCGCGCATCGCCCGGATGGGCTTCGACGTGGTCTATCTGCCGCCCATCCACCCCATCGGCGAGGTCCACCGCAAGGGCGCCAACAACGCCCTCACCGCCGGCCCCGACGACGTCGGCTCGCCCTGGGCGGTCGGCTCGTCCGCCGGCGGGCACGACGCCGTCCACCCCGCGTTGGGCACCCTGGCGGACTTCGACGCCTTCGTGGCGGCCGCCCGCGCGCTCGACCTGGAGGTCGCCCTCGACCTGGCCCTCCAGTGCGCCCCCGACCACCCCTGGCTCACCGAGCACCCCGAGTGGTTCACCCGCCGGCCGGACGGCAGCGTCGCCTACGCCGAGAACCCCCCGAAGCGCTACCAGGACATCCACCCGCTCGACTTCGACGCGGACCCGGCGGGGCTGGCCGCCGAGGTGCTGCGGATCGTGCGCTTCTGGGCCGACCACGGGGTGCGGATCTTCCGCGTCGACAACCCACACACCAAGCCGGCCGAGTTCTGGCACTGGCTGATCTGGCGGGTCAAGGCCAGCCATCCCGACGTGCTCTTCCTGGCCGAGGCGTTCACCCGCCCCGCCGTCCTGAAGGGCCTGGCCAGGCTCGGCTTCACCCAGTCCTACACCTATTTCACCTGGCGCACCGGGCGGGACGAACTGGCCGACTACGCCCGCGAACTGGCGGACTCGGCGCACTTCCTGCGCCCCAACCTCTTCGTCAACACCCCCGACATCCTGCACGCCAGCCTCCAGCACGGCGGCCCGACCACGTTCGCCATCCGCGCCGCGCTGGCCGCGACCATGTCCCCCACCTGGGGCGTCTACTCCGGCTTCGAACTCTACGAGCACCGCGCGCTGCGCCCGGGCTCCGAGGAGTACCTCGACTCGGAGAAGTACCAGCTGCGCCCCCGCGACTTCGAGGGGGAGCTGGCCGCCGGGCGGTCGCTCGCCCCGTGGATCACCCGGCTCAACGAGATCCGCCGCGCCCGGCCGGCGTTGCGCCAGCAACGACACCTCACCGTCCACCCCTGCGACCACGAGGCGGTACTCGCCTTCACCAAGGCCGACCCGGCCACCGGGGAACGCACCCTGTGCGTGATCACCCTGGACCCGACCGCCCCCGTCGACGTCACCGTCACCCTCACGCCCGAGACCCTCGGCCGACCCGCCGGCACCTCCGTCGTCGCACACGACGACATCACCGGCGCCGACGTGACGCTGGGCGCCTCGACCCGGCTGGAGATCGACCCGCGCGTCGCGGTGGCCCACCTGCTGACCTGGAGCGCCCGATGAGCACCCCCGACGTCGCGCCCCCCGGCGTCCCCACCCCCGGCCGCCGAGGCGGCCCCGCGCACTCCCTGGCGCTGACCCCCGACGCGGACTGGTTCAAGCGCGCCGTGTTCTACGAGGTGCTGGTCCGCGCGTTCCACGACAGCGACGGCGACGGCTCCGGCGACCTGCGCGGGCTGCGCGACAAGCTGGACTACCTCCAGTGGCTCGGCGTGGACTGCCTGTGGCTGCCGCCCTTCTTCGACTCCCCGCTGCGGGACGGCGGTTACGACGTGCGCGACTACCGCGCCGTGCTCTCCGACTTCGGCACCATCGACGACTTCGTCGACCTGGTGGACGCCGCGCACGCCCGGGGCATCCGCGTCATCACCGACATGGTGATGAACCACACCAGCGACGGCCACCGCTGGTTCCAGGAGTCGCGCCGCGACCCCGACGGGCCCTACGGCGACTTCTACATGTGGGCCGACGACGACAAGGGCTACGCCGACGCCCGGATCATCTTCGTCGACACGGAGACCTCCAACTGGGCCTACGACCCGGTGCGCGGCCAGTTCTACTTCCACCGCTTCTTCTCCCACCAGCCGGACCTCAACTACGAGAACCCGCGCGTCCACGACGCCATGCTGGACAACCTCCGCTTCTGGCTGGACCTGGGCATCGACGGCTTCCGGCTGGACGCCGTCCCCTACCTCTACGCCGCGGAGGGCACCAACTCCGAGAACCTGCCGGCCACCCACGCCTTCCTGAAGAAGGTCCGCCGGGTCGTCGACGCGGAGTACGCGGGTCGGGTGCTCCTCGCCGAGGCCAACCAGTGGCCCGAGGACGCCGTCGCCTACTTCGGCGACCCGCAGACCGGCGGCGACGAGTGCCACATGGCGTTCCACTTCCCGCTGATGCCGCGCATCTTCATGGCGGTCCGCCGCGAGTCGCGGTTCCCCGTCTCCGAGATCCTGGCCACCACGCCGAAGATCCCCTCCGGCGCCCAGTGGGGCATCTTCCTGCGCAACCACGACGAGCTGACCCTGGAGATGGTCACCGACGAGGAACGCGACTACATGTACGCGGAGTACGCCAAGGACCCGCGGATGCGCGCCAACGTCGGCATCAGGAGGCGACTCGCCCCGCTGCTGGACAACGACCGCGACCAGCTCGAACTCTTCACCGCGCTGCTGCTGTCGCTGCCCGGCTCGCCGATCCTCTACTACGGCGACGAGATCGGGATGGGCGACAACATCTGGCTCGGCGACCGGGACGCCGTCCGCACCCCGATGCAGTGGACTCCGGACCGCAACGCCGGCTTCTCCACCGCCGACCCGGGCAAGCTGTACCTCGCGCCGATCATGGACACCATCTACGGCTACCAGTCCACCAACATCGAGGCCCAACTCGCCACGCCCTCCTCGTTGTTGCACTGGACGCGGCGGATGCTGCACATCCGGGCCGAGCACCCGGCCTTCGGCCTCGGCGACTTCCGCGAGCTGCACGTCTCCAACCCGGCGATCCTCGCGTTCACCCGCCACCACATCCGCCCGGACGGCACCGACGACCTGGTGGTCTGCGTCAACAACCTCTCCCGCTTCCCCCAGCCCGTGGACCTGGAGCTGACCCTCCACGCCGGCACCTCACCCGTCGAGCTGACCGGGCGCGTCCCCTTCCCGCCCATCGGCGACGGCCCCTACTCGCTGACCCTGCCGGGACACGGCTTCTACTGGTTCTCCCTCGAACGCGCGGAGGACAGCGAGCCGGCCGCCCCCACGTCCCCCGCCCCCGAGGCGCACGAGGCGCCCGAGGAGGAACCCACCCCATGAGCCCGCCACGCGAAGGCGCCGAACGGAACGACGCCGCCGAACGGGACGGCACCCGACCGCCGTCCGAGGAGCCTCGGCTCCCGTCCGAGGACCCCGCAGGCGCCGCGCCGCTCCCGGCGCGCCTGTCCTGGGTGCTCGCCGCCTGGCTGCCCTGGCAGCGCTGGTTCGCCGCCAAGGAGCGGATCATCGGCGAGGTGACCGTCGAGCAGCGCGTCCCCCTGGTCGACCGGCTCGCCGACGGCGGCCCCCGGGGCATCCTGCTGACGCTCCGCGTCGAGTTCACCGACGGCGGCCCGACCGAGTTCTACCAGGTGCCGATCGGACTGCGGACCGAGCTGCCACCCGCCCTCGAGCCCGGCGTGATCGCCGCGTTGGACGGCCTGGTCTGCTACGACGCGCTGGCCGACCGCGAGATCACCGCCCTGTTCCTGCACGGCATCGCCGCCGGCCGCACCCTGGGCGACCTCCGCCTCGTCGCCGAACCCGGCGCCGAGCCCCTGCCGACCTCGGGCACCAGGACCTCCCGACCGCTGGGCGTGGAGCAGAGCAACAGCTCCGTGGTGCTGGACGAGCGCTACCTGCTGAAGTTCTTCCGCCGCCTCCAACCCGGCGTCAACCAGGACCTCGAACTCCCGCGCGCCCTGCTGGAGGTGGGCGGCGCGGGGCACGTTCCCGCGATCCTCGGCTCGGCCCAGGGCACCCTCGACGGCCGGCCCGTCACCTACGCGGTGGTCCAGCGCTATGTGGCCAACGCCGCCGACGGCTGGTCCATGGCCCTCGGCAGCGTCCGCGACCTGCTCGCCGGCGGCCAACCCCCGGACCAGGCCGGCGGCGACTTCGCCTCCGAGGCCCGCCGGCTCGGCCGCACCGTCGCCGAGGTCCACGCCGGGCTGGCCCGCGCCCGGGGCACCCGGGTGCTGGGGCGCGAGGGCATCGTCGCCGTGGTCGGGGAGATGCGGACCCGGCTGGCGGCGGCCCGGCGGGCGATATCCACCCTCGACCGCCACGCCGCGTCCCTCGACGTGATCTTCACCGCCGTCGAGACCTCGGTCGAGGAGGTCACCATCCAGCGCGTCCACGGGGACCTCCACCTCGGGCAGGTGCTGCGCACCCCGACGGACTGGCTCCTCGTCGACTTCGAGGGGGAGCCGGCCGCCAGCCAGGACGAGCGCCTCCGGATGCGCTCCCCGCTCCGCGATGTGGCAGGGATGCTCCGGTCGTTCGACTACGCCGCCCACCACCAGTTCATCGAACCCGGCCACCCGACCGTGCCCGACCCGGCGGCGCTCCGGCTCGCCGACGAGTGGTCCCGGCGCAGCCAGGTCGCCTTCTGCGAGGGCTACGCCGAACGCTCCGGCACCGACCCCAGGGACCAACCGCTGCTGCTGCGCGCCCTGTTGGCGGACAAGGCCGTCTACGAGGCCGTCTACGAGACGCGCTGGCGCCCCCGTTGGGCCTCCCTGCCGCTCGCGGCCATCCGGCGCTACGCCCGCGAGATCGCCTCCGGCTCGCCACGGGCGCACGACCTGCTCTGAACCGGGGGCCGCGAGGGCCTCACCCCGGTGTGCTCCCGACCGGAGGGAGGCCCTCGCCGCCCCGTCCCATCCCGCGTTCCCACTCCGTTAACTGCCGCAAGGTGCGCGCCCCTTCACCCTTCGACATTGTCACTCGCCGACGCGGAACTGTTGAATCGAAACACCGGAAGAAGGAAATCCGAAACAAGGGAGGTGAGTTTCGTGACACCCAACGAGAGACGAACCGCGGAACAGCTGCGCGAACGCAATATCGCGACGCTGCGCAACTACTTCGGTCTGTTGCGGCAGAAGAACACGGACGCCTGGATCGACCTCTGGGCGGAGCGGTGCGTCGCGTTTCTGCCCTACGCGCCCGAGGGCGTGCCCCGCATGTTGACGGGCCGCCCGGACGTGCACGCGTTCCACCGGGACCAGATCGCCGCCTACCGCGAGGTGAGCTTCGGCGAGCTGGCGCCGCTGCCCCTGGAGGACCCGAGCCGGGTGGCGGCCCGCTGGTTCCCCCGGGGACGGCTCGTCTCCGGCGCCGACTACGCCAACGAGCACTTCGGCATCTTCGAGTTCGACGGGTCCGGCCGGATCGCGGTGGCCACCGAGTTCTTCGACCCGGCGGCGGCGACCGCGCTCGTCGACGCCTCGCGCCCGAGCAGAGGAGCTGTCTGACATGGCGATGCCCGAAGGGGAGATGCTCCCGGCGGCCGACCGCAGGGCCCGCAACATCGACTCCCTCCGCCGCTACTTCCGACTCCTGGAGGAGGGCGAGATCGACGAGTGGTCCACGCTGTGGGCGGCCGAAGGAACGCAGTTGGTCCCCTACGCCACCGGAGCCCTGCCCAGGGAGATCAACGGGCGGGACGACATACGCGTCCTCTACCGGAACATCGCCGCCGGATTCGAGCGACTGCGCTATCTGGTCCTGGAGTTCCAGCCGATGGCCGACCCCGACATGATGCTCGCCCGATGGCGCCCGCTCTGCCACCTCGTGGGCGGAGGCGAATACACGAACGAGAGCTTCGGAATCTTCCGTTTCGATGCCCAGGGGAAGATCGTTCACTTCGTCGAGTACTTCAACCCGGCCGGTTTCGTGGAGAACTACGACAGTTTTTCGGAGGAGTGAGAATGCGCGCGGTGGTGGCAGATGGCTACGGGGGCTCCGAGGTGCTCGGCCTCAGGGACGTTCCCCCTCCGACCGCCGGCCCGGACGACGTCCTGGTGCGGGTCGTGGCCGCCGGGACCAATCCGGCGGACTGGGAGTGCCGCAGCGGCCTGGCGGCCGACTGGTTCGGCGCCGGACCCTATGTGTGGGGCTGGGACGTGTCGGGCGTCGTCGAGGCGGTCGGCGAGCGGGTGACCGCGTTCGCCCCAGGCGACGAGGTGTACGGGATGCCCCGCTTCCCCGAACTCGCCCAGGGGTACGCGGAGTTCGTCTCCGCGCCGGCCGCCGAGCTGGCGCCCAAGCCCGTGAACCTGCCGCACCAGCTCAGCGCGGCCCTGCCGCTGAGCGGACTGACGGCGGCCCAGACGCTGGAGCGGGCCGGGGCCTCGGCCGGGCAGCGGGTGCTCGTGCACGGCGCGGCCGGGGGCGTCGGCCACCTGGTCGTGCAGCTCGCCAGGGAGCGCGGCTGCCAGGTCATCGCCGTGGCGCGACCGATGGCTCACGCCGTCCTGCGCGAACTGGGCGCCCACGAGGTCGTGGAACGGGCCGACCTGCCACGGGCGGAGGACGGCCCCGGGGTGGACGTGGCGGTGGACTGCGTCGGGGACGACGCGCTGCTGGCCGCCGTGCGGCCCGGGGGCGTGTTCGCCCGCGTCCCGGGCGCGGCGGCCGGGGCGGGGTCGCTCGCCGCACCGGCCGCCGCGCGCGGGGTCCGTCTGGTGCACCACGTGGTGCACCCGGACGGCCCGGGCCTGGCCCGGCTCACGGAACTGGTCGAGGCCGGGGCCCTGGTGCCCCGGGTGTCCCTGGTGCTGCCGCTCGAACAGGCCGCCCTCGCCCACGACGTGATGGAACGCGGCCGGGGCCTCTCCAAGATCGTCCTCAGCGTCGGCCCCGAACCGGTGAGCGGCCCGCGCTGAGCGGCGTCCCGCCCGGGCGGGGCGCGGGTCAATACACCTGGCGGAGCGTGGGCGTGCCCAGGACGAGGTCGCCCGTCTCGCAGTCATCGGAGCTCGACTCCTCCCAGGTGATCGTCAGCCGCAGGCCGTCCGTCACATCCAGGTCGAGGGACCGCGGTGCGCCGAGGGTGATCTCGCCGGAGTAGACGGAGGTGCCGTCCACCTCCACCGTCAGGCGCACGGCCTTCTCCTCCGACGAGTCGGAGACGCCCGCGACCATGCTCAGGGTGGTCCACGCCCGGCCGAGGTTGTACTCGGTGAATCCGCCACAGCGTGCGCGGTAGCCATCCGGCACGAGCGCCACCTCGTGGTACTCGGTGTTCAGGGTGCCGCTCCCCGCGATGAGTTCCGCGCCCAGATCGTGAGCGACGGGGTCCAGGGTGGTGAGCGAGACCTCCTCGGTGGCCGGGCGGGTGGGGTCGTCCGTCGGCTCGTCGGTCGGGTCCTCGGTCCGCTCGTCCGTCGGCTCCGAGGTCGTGGTCTCCGGGGTCGCGGGCTCCGGGGTCGCGGGCTCCGCCGTCTCCGTCTCCGTCGTGGGCGCCGAGGTGACGACCTCCCGGGAGGGGGGCGCCGCGTCGTCGGTGGGGGCGCCGCCGTCGTCACCGTTGAACAGGGAGACGCCGACGGTCGTGATCAGCGCGACCGCGAGCCCCACGGCCGAGGCGGCCAGCAGGGTTCCGCGCCGCCCGGCGGGGGGCGCGGGCGGCCGGGTCGGTGGCGCCGGCGGCACGGAGACGGGCCGGGAGGCCGTCGTCGTGGAGACCACCCCGTACCGCAGATCCCGAACCCACGCCGACAGACTGGCCAACTGCGGAGGATGGTGGTCGAGCACCTGAAGACCCACCCGGACGCGGAGTTCACCGCCACCGCCATCAGCCGCGTCATCGGAAGAAGCTCCGGCGCCATCGCCAACGCGCTGGCCACCCTCACCGAGCAGGGCATCGCCCAACAGGTCTCACCCGGCGGCCGAGCCAGCCAGGGTCACTGATCGTCGGTCTCCGCCTCAGTGGTGAAGGCGAGGCTACGCAGCAGGTCCGCTACCAGGGGCATATACGTGTCCCAGTCGGTGGCGGCGGGTGTGCTGAATGTGATGTTGAGCAGAGCCTGTTGGGGATTTGCAGGGTCGTCAGGTACGGGGACGATGGCCTGGAGTTCGTGGAAGGGCACCGTTGGCGGATTCACGGCGGGTCGTTCGTAGATGCGCGCTCCGGTGACCACTGCGGCTGGCTGTCCGCAGGGCAGCGGATAGACCTGGCCGGACCACGCGTCGCCCCGGGCGGCGACGAGGTCCCGCATCGCGCCTTCGGCCGCCGTCTCGGCACTGTCGCCGTAGCGGAACTCGCTTGCCGATACGTTCAGTGTCGCCAGGGAGAACCTGTCACCGATGGTCCCGGCAGCGACGCCCGAGAAGATGGTGCCAAGACCGTTTAGTGCCTTCGACAGACGGTTCAGCTGCGCTGCCTGCTGCTCCAGGCCGGCCGGTTGGTGGGGTAGACCCGCTGGCGTTCGAACTGGGCAAGGTAAGCGATGTGTCCGGGGAACGCGGCCCGTGACTTTCGTCGACTCCATGTCATGAGCCAGCCGCCGAGCCCCGCGGTCGCTGCGGGCAGGAGCACCGCGGCGGGGGTCGACACCTTGGCGAGGGCCCATGCCCCGATGAGCGCGAGGGACATCAGGACACCGAAGGCAAGGAGCAGTTGTCGCCACGGGTGGTGCCGTTGTTGGTGCACGGCGATGCGGTAAGCGGCGGCATCGTCCGGTACAGGACGGGTCGGACCGTCATGAGGTAGTCGTCAAGGGCGTAGCCGTACTCGTGCGCGATGGCGACCACGCGGGCGGGGGCGTGGTGGACGGTGAGCGAGACGTGCTCCTGGCCGGCGAACGATTGGATGATCTCGTGGTCCTTCACCCGTCGCCTCCTTGCCGCCAGGCGTTCTCGAAGCCGATGATCAGCGGACCGCCTGGAAGGAACATCTGCCCAGTCTGACGGCCATCGGTGGGTATGAAGTACCTGAGTGCGCTGGGATCTTCCACGGTTCCGACGATGCTGTCCATCAGGCCGCCGAAGAAGAGCCCGTTCGTCGCGATGCTGTTGCCGACCGCATGGGCGATTCGGCCACCGTTCCTGATCTTCCCTACCAGGGGAATCGTGCCGAACAGGTCCTGACTGAAGGTGCGGGCGGACACGTCCGCCCCGCCAAGCCAGGTGGCACCGTGGGCTGCCAGAGCGCCCATGGCGAACCCCATGGAGACGATGTCGGCGCTGGCCGATGCCCCAGCACTGTCGTCGAGGCCCTGGGGGTGTGGGGCGTGAGGACTCCTCGGTGCAGGGCAAACGGTGTGTGTGATCTTGGCCACCACGGAGAGGTGAGCGATGGACACCCTCTGTCGCGAGGTGTACTTTCTGTGAGGCTTTGGTCACGACAGTGTGGCTTTCGTGCTGTGCCGGATTCAGTTCTTTCGCTTGGGGGATGGAGGTGCACGGCGTTTCGGTCATCACCGGATGAGAACCCATTCGTTCTCGGGCGGGGCCATGTCGGCCTGACACTGTTCGCGGCTGCCAGTTTCGTCACCCGCGTCGATTCTTCCGGAAACGGCCTGGGGGCATGGCCTGAGCAGGGCATCCCAAGGGGGTGACGTCAGTCAATTCGGATGCCTGCTGAATTACACGAGTGAGGGCGAGTCCAGTGGTGGACTTCGCGAAGAGAGCACCGGCTGCCGAGAGCGGTTGGTAGAAGGAGGGGAATCGTGAAGGGTCTCGCGCATAAGGGGAGAGCTCGCATAGCGACCGTGAGCGGTATAGCCGCGCTGATGTGCCTGGGGGGCACACCGGTGGCTTCAGCCGCCACCGAAGTGGAGCCGGCCGAGGTGGGCACCACGAACTGGACCAGCTCCATGTCCGGCGTTTCGGTGAGCTTCCAGTCCCGTCGTTGGGACGATGTGGACTACACGGAGATCACTTGGGTCGGCTGTGACACCACGCGGACTGTCCCGGGCGAGGAGTCGAGTCACCTCGAACTCCGATGGGACCGGTCCCTCCTGCCGGACAAGGGGTATGGCGAGAAGCGCGCTGTGAAGTGCTTCAGGGGCAGTGGTCACGCCAATGCCAGTGTGGGGGAGTGGACCAGCCCTGATGCCGGCAGCCGCTTCTTCCAGATCACCAGGATCAATGAGAGCACCTACGGCCAAGCGCTGTCCGTCGACCATGTCGCAGTCGACACGACGCGCGCCGACTAGCCCCGCCTGGACAATCCGACGCGTCGGTGCGCGGCCGTAGCCCCGGCCCGGCGCGTTGTCCTTCCGGGGGTGGCGTCGAATACTCCGACGCCGCCCCCGGACTCACCTGTTATCACGACCGGAAATTGATGAGATTTCGAACCTGGTTGCGCGCGTCGGCCGCACTATGGCTCGCGCCGCTGGCGCTGGCGCTGATCGTGCTCTACTTCTACGGCGGTCACCTCGCCGACTACCGCCCAGGGGACCCTCGCCTGGGCTATGCGCCGCGTACCGTCTCGGCCGTGCTGCTCAGTGTCTATCCACTGATCTACGCGACGGCGGTGGCGCTCGGTGCGTGGGAGAGCGGACGACTGCGGCGAGACGGCGTCTGGGCGTTGGGCCCTGCCCGCTCCCGAGCCGGCCTCATCGCACAGGCATTGGCCCCGGTGTGGCTGTTGGCCGGCCTGATGATCGGCCTCGCCATTGGTCTCGCGCTGGTGCACGAAGGGCAGGCGCCTACCGTGGCGAGCCTGGTGCTGCCCGGGATGGCGTGGGCCCTCGCCATCGCCCACTCGCTCATCGGCTTCGCGGCCGGGCTGGTGCTGCCCCGAATAGTGGTGGCGCCCGTGCTCGCGCTGGCCGTTTTCTACGCGGTGGCAGCCGCCTGGTCCTATGAACCGTTCTGGCTCCGGCACATATCAGGCCAGTACCCTGGGGAGTTGGGTTTCGGCCAGCTGCCGACGGCGGCGTCCGTCGGGGCGCCCGTGCTGTTCGCCGGCGCCATCGCGCTCGGCCTCACCCTGCTGACCACGCCCGTCTGGCGGCCGGTTTGGCGAGTGGGGTGCGCGGTGGCCGGTTGTTTGGCGATGTTGGGGGGCACGGTCGGCGCTTATGCCATGGTGCGGGACTGGGGGCACTCGCCCTCGGCCTCGACCGGTCACGCGCAGGTGCGCTGCGCCGGTGACGAGCTGCCCGTGTGCGTGCCGGCAGCGACCGCCGGCGACCTGCCCGCCGTCCGCGCCGACATCGGCGAGACGCTGCGACTGCTGACGGACGCGGGTGTGCCGGTCGAGCCGCCGGCACGGGTCGAGGACCGATTGATCGCTGAGGGCGAGAGGCCCCCCGACACCTGGCGCCTCCCCCTCACCAGTCTGCACTCCGCCGACACGACCCAGCTGGCCGTCGTCGACACCGTCGTCGTCTTCCCCTGCGCTGAACCGGACGGCACCACCGCGCGCACCGTCATGCTGTGGGCGGCAGGCGTGGCGGGCGTGGCCGACGACTACCTGCAGCGCCAGCGCGAGGAATTGTTGGTGTACCAGGACGGCGCCCAGATACTCGACGAGATAGTGGAACAAGCGGTGGCCGTGACTGAGCTGTCGCCAGCGGAGCAGGCCGACTGGTACCGGAACACGCTGGCCGCGGCCTGCGCCCCCGGCGAGAGCGCGGGTGGGGCCTGATGCGGTGGTGGCTCAGAGCGCGGCGAGCACTCTCCGTCCTGCTGGTGGCGCTCGGCGTGTTCACGGCCGCCGTGATGGTGCTGGGGGACGCCACGGTCGAACTGCCCTCGCTCCTGAGTGGCTCGGCCAATCCGGTGCTCTTCGTGCTGATGGCCCCGATCCCGGTCGTCGCCGCGCTCGAACTCAGCCTCGGTTCGCGGCTGGTTGAGGCGGAGGAGACCGCGACCCGACGCGTGCGCGCGCTGGACTCCGGGCTGGTCATCGGCGTCTGCGCGACCGCCCTCGCCGTCGGCGGTGCGATCCACCTGCTGACGGGCAACGAGCACGCCGTGGCCTCCGGCCGTAACGTCGTCTTCCTGACCGGACTGCTGCTGTGCGTACGGGTCTTCGTCGGCCAGCCGGCGATCGCCGCGCCGGTGCTCTGGGTCTTCGCCGTGATCTTCGTCGGCTACTCCGGGGGCGGGCACTGGGCGTTCTGGACCGTCCTGCCCAAGCCCAGTGGCGACGCCCCGGCGGCGCTCGCCGCCATGCTCGCCCTCACCATCGGCCTCCTGCTCCACGGCACGGTCCGCCGGACCGTGGCCCCGTCCATCACCTGAGGACCCATGACTCTCCAACTCCGCGCCTGCACCTACGCATACCGGCCTTGGGCACGCCCGGTACTCAGCGGCCTCGACTACCGGCTGCCGCCGGGGGTGACCGTGCTGCTGGGCCCGAACGGCGCCGGCAAATCCACCCTGCTACGGCTGGCAGCCGGCGTCACCCGCCCACGCGCGGGCAGCGTCAGCCTCGACGACCTCCCCTCACAGGCCCGCGCCTACCGCGGCGCCGTCGCTTGGATGCCGCAGCACATCACCGCCATGACCGCCCTGACCGCCCGCGAACAGGTCGCCTATACCGGCTGGTTGAAGGGCATGAACCGCGCCGACGCCTGGACCGCGTCCGCCACGGCCCTGGCCAGAGTCGACCTCGCCGACGAAGCGGACACCCGGGCGCGCCGCCTGTCCGGCGGGCAACTGCGCCGGGTGGGTGTCGCCGCCGCGCTGGTCCACGGGGCGCGCGTACTGCTCCTCGACGAACCGACCGCCGGCATGGACCCACGGCAGCGACGGGTCTTCCGCGACGTGCTGGCCACACTGACCGACGAGGTGACGGTGCTGCTCTCCACCCACGACGTCGCTGACCTCGCTGAAGAATCCGACCACGTCACGGTCCTGGAAGCGGGACGCATCCGTTACACCGGGAGCACCGAGGGCTTCCTGTCCCACGCCCCCGCCGACGCCGTCGCCGGCCGCCGCGCGGAAGCGGCCTACACCGCGCTGAGCGAAACCACGGCCTGAGCCGAGGCCCTCGACCACGCGCACCGAGCAGGCCTGGCCTCGATTCACCGACGCGATTCTGGAGTGATCTTCAAGTTCGAGGGACGGGTTCTTCAGCTGTTGGGTGGTGGTGGGTGGGGAGTATCCGCTGGTCTGCCCAGCTTTTTCACTGATTCGGTTCCGGTCGGGCCTGGGTGGGCGAGGTGGTCAGGGAGGTCGGGCTGGTTCGGGTGGGACGTGGACGGTGGTGAACAGTCGGGCCCAGGCGTGCTGCCAGCACCATCGCCTGGGTAGGTGCGGTGTGAGGCGCCGGGCCGAGCGGTTGTGCGCGGCGAGGAGCCCGCGCGCTGCGGTGGTGGCGAAATGGATCTCCGACCGTCTGACGAGGATGACACCACTCAATGGGGTGAAATTATCGTCCACACCGCCACACGGAAGTGGGCAAGGACTGGATGAACTCCGGCAGGGTCCACGACGAGCGGCATCTGAAGGGGCGCGCAGCGGGGAAGGTCAGGGTGGTTTCTGTCCACCCGGCGCTGGTGAAGTTCTTGCGCGAGCACATCACTCGCGAAGCACTCCAGGCTGCGGCCCTGCTGTTCCAAGGAGAGCGGGGTGGTCGACTGGGCCGGCAACAGTGTCCCCGCCCTCCTCAGCACCTACGCGCGCTGCCTTGATGGGCAGAGGAAGGACCCGCGGCGACGGATCGAAGCCGCCCAGGACCTCACCGGACGGGCTGTCCCCCGGTCACATCGACGGAAAACTTGGACACGTATTTGACACGGGCACCCGTAGAAGGACGATCAGAGCCGGCCCAAACCGGACATCAAGCCCTCCCGCCGTCACCTCCCGCAGCACCGCCCAGCAACCGACGACACGCCGCTGACCTGCAAAAACATCGGTGAGAGATGGTGCGCCCCCGGCAGGACTCGAACCTGCGGCCAAGTGCTTAGAAGGCACCTGCTCTATCCGCTGAGCTACGGGGGCCGGTCATGGTCATGGCGTGGGACGGTGCCCCCTCGGTGACCTCGCCGCGCACAGGATAGAGCGTCGAGGGGTTCGCCCCGGTTGCTTCACGGCAGCCCCCACGTGTGGAGATCCGGTGAAGCAGCCCCGATAATCGCAGGCGAGTGCGAAGTGCGCAGCGGTTTTGAACGCTCCGGGGAGGGGTGTTGCGCACTCGTTATGCCGCGCCGCGCTGGCCCGGGCTCGGCTTGGGGCGTCGTTCGGCGGAATATGCTTTGGAAACCGCTTGAAGTTGGGCATTCTGCGCATGTGGCGATCTTGGACGCACGGCCCGAACTGCTGGACGCTCTGACCCTCCTGCGGGAGCGTCTCGCTGCCGCGCGCTTCCCCCTCGAACTGCCCGGGGCGGAGCGCGCTCGGCGGTCGTGCGCGGAGCTGCTGTCCCAGCTCGACGGGTACCTGTTGCCCCGGCTGCGGCAGCCGGACGCCCCGCTGCTCGCGGTGGTCGGCGGCTCCACCGGGGCCGGGAAGTCCACGCTGGTGAACTCGCTGGTGGGCCGGCGGGTCACCGAGGCCGGGGTGCTGCGGCCGACCACCCGCACTCCGGTGTTGGTCTGTCACCCCGACGACCACCACTGGTTCTCGGGAAAGCGGGTGCTGCCCCAGTTCGGCCGGGTCTGGATGCCCCGGCAGGAGGCCGAACAGCCGCCGCCGGTGCGGCGCGACGGCCAGCCGACGCTCGCGGTCGAGACGACCAGGGCGCTGCCGGCCGGGCTGGCCCTGCTGGACGCACCCGACATCGACTCCCTCGTCGCCGGCAACCGCGACCTGGCCGCCGACCTGCTGGGCGCCGCCGACATCTGGGTGCTGGTCACCACGGCGGCCCGGTACGCGGACGCCGTTCCCTGGCATCTGCTGCGCAGCGCGCGGGAGTACGACGTGACGGTGGTGACCGTTCTCGACCGGGTGCCGCACCAGTTGGCCGCCGAGGTGTCGCGGCACTACGGCGCGCTGCTGGAACGGGCGGGACTTGGCGCGATCCCCCGGTTCACCGTTCCCGAACTGCCGGAGTCCGCGCGGGGTGGCTCCGGAGTGCTGCCCGCGACGGCCGTAGCAGGGTTGCGGGAGTGGCTGGCGCACCGCGCGCGGGATCGGGAGGCGCGCGCGCTGGCCGCGTTGCGCACCGCGCGCGGCGCCCTGGCGTCGCTGCGCGGGCGCGTGATGGCGCTCGCAGGTGCCGCCGCGCTTCAGCACGCCACCGCCGTCCGTCTCGACCAGCGGCTCGACGCGGCCTACGCCGAGGCCGACCGGCGGGTGCGGGCCACGCTCGCCGAGGGCGGCCTGCTCGCCGGCGAGGCGCGGGCGCACTGGCTGGCGTTCCCCGACGACTCCAGCGCCGACGAACTCCTGGACGCGTTGACGTCCGCGCTGACCGGGCTGCTGGTCGAGGCGGTGGCCACCGCCGACGAGCGGACCGACGCCGCCTGGCGGGCGGTCGGCGGCGCCCCGCCGCCGGACCCGGAGGAGCCGGGCGCGGTGGCCGACCGGGTCGGTGTGGTGGTGCGCCGACTGCGGCGCTGCCTGGAGGAGTTGGTCGAGGAGGTGCGGCACGCGCCCGTCATGCTCGGCCAGCCGGCGCCGGCGCGCTCCAGCCCGAGCGAGGACGGCGAGACCGCCGCCCTGCTGGCCACCGCGCTGCTCGGCGGCCGGGCCGCCACGGTCGCCCAGCAGACGCTGGCCGGGGCGCTGGGGCCGAGGGGCGCGGCCCGGCTGCGGGAGAAGGGCAACCAGCAGCTGAACGCCTGTGTCACCCGGGCGTTGGGCGCGGAGAAGCAGCGCAGGGGAGCACCGCTGCACCGCCTGGGGATCGCGGTGGACACCCAGGTCGCGTTGGTCTCCGCCCTCTCCGCCGTGCGGGCCGAGCCCCGCCACACCACCGTCTGAGACCGCGAGGACCTGAGGAGCGTCACGTGAGCGAGCACCAGACCGCCGGCCGCCATCCCCGGCCCGGGGAGGGTCCCGAGCCACGCGATCCCGCCGCCGGCGCCATGGGAGCGCCCGGCCCCACGGGAACACCCGGGCCGGCCGGCGCCACCGGGACGACGGGCACCGTGGAGGACGGCACGCTGCGGGTGCGGCTGGGCGCGCTGCGCGAGTTGGTCGGGCTGTCCCGCACCCGGCTCGACGAGCGGGTGCTGGCCGAGGCGGGCCGGGTGCTGGACGAGGCGGCCGCCAGGGACCGGCTGCCCCGCGCGTACACCACGGTGGCCATCGCCGGCGCGACCGGCAGCGGCAAGTCCACGCTCTTCAACGCGCTGGCCGGGGCGCAGCTTTCGGAGGCGGGGGTGCGCCGCCCGACCACCGCCTCGCCCGTCTCCTGCACCTGGGAGGCGGGCCGGGGGCAGAGCCCGGACGGGCTGCTGGAGCGCCTCGGGGTGCCGGCCAGGGCGCGGCGGCGGGCACATGTGCTGGACCCCGGGCTGCGCGGGTTGATCCTGCTGGACCTGCCGGACTACGACTCGGTCGACCCGGCCCATCGCGAGCAGGTGGACCGGCTGTTGGGCCTGGTGGACGCGGTGGTGTGGGTGGTCGACCCGGAGAAGTACGCGGACGCGCTGCTGCACGAGCGCTATCTGGGGGCGTTCGCCGGGCACGCCGACGTGTCGTTGATCGTTCTCAACCAGGCGGACCGGCTGCCGCCCGAGGCGGTGGACGCGGTCCTGGACGATTTGCGGCGGCTGCTGGACGAGCGCGGCGTGGCGCTGGGGGAGCACGGCGAGCCGGGCGCCTGGGTGCTGGCCGGTTCGGCGCTCACCGGCGACGGGGTGGGCGAACTGCGCAAGCTGATCGGCGAGTTGGTGGCGGCCAGGACGGCCGCGGCCCGACGGCTCGCGGCCGACGTGGACAGCGTCGCGCGGCGCCTTGAGCCGGTGTATGTGGCGGACGGCGCGCAGGCGCCGGCGGGGCTGACGGACGAGGTGCGGGAGGAGTTCGACGACCGGCTGGCGACGGCCGTCGGGGCGCCGGCGGCCGGGCTGGCCGCCGAGCGCGGCTGGCTGCGCCGCGCCGACC
>NZ_RFFJ01000012.1 GCF_003696235.1 Streptomyces triticirhizae | reverse complement strand
GCCGAGCCGGCATCCGCGACGGGCGCCGCCGAGCCCGCCGCTGCCGCCGCCGAGCCCGCCGCCGGGGTGGCGCCGCTCGCCTCGGGCGGCGACGTGATCGCCAACCTCTGGTCGTGGAACTGGAGTTCCGTCGCCGCCGAGTGCACCGATGTGCTCGGCCCGGCCGGCTACGCGGCGGTCTGGGTCGCCCCGCCCCACGAGTCGCTGGCCGAGCCGAGCGGCGCCTGGTGGGACCTGTACCAGCCCTTCAGCTACCAGTTGAGCGGCCGACTCGGCACCGAGAGCGAGTTCGCTGCCATGACCTCGGCCTGCGACGCCGCCGGCGTGGAGGTGTACACGGACGCGGTCATCAACCACACGGCCGCCATCGGCGGCACCGGCTACGCCGGCACCCAGATCAGCGACAAGTACCACCCGCCGATGTACGAACGGGCCGACTACAACGTCGACATCTGCGACCGCGAGATCAGCGACTACGACGACCTCTGGGAGGTGCAGAACTGCGAACTGCTGGGCCTGCCCGACCTGAGCACCGACGACCCCGGGGTCCGCGCCGAGATCGTCGACTACCTCAACTCCCAGATCGCGCTGGGCGTCTCCGGCTTCCGGGTGGACGCCGCCAAGCACATGCCGGCCGCCGATCTGGAGGCGATCGTCGGCGCCCTGGACACCACGGCCGACGGCTCGCCGCCGTTCGTCTTCCACGAGGTGTTCCCCGGCACGACCCCGCAGCCCGACGCGTACTTCGGCAGCGGCCGGGTGCTGGACTTCGCGATGGGCGACCAGCTCAAGGGCGCGTTCCAGGGTGACATCGCCCAGCTGACCGGCTTCGGCCCCGGCCTGTTGCCCGCCGAGAACGCGGTCGCCTTCGTCACCAACCACGACACCGAGCGGGACGGACGCCACCTCAGCTACCGCGACGGGGACACCGCCGTGCTGGCCAACGTCTTCCAACTCGCCTGGTCCGAGGCGCCGCCCACGGTCTACGCCGGATTCGAGTACGCCGACCGCGACGACTCGCCGCCCGCCGGCGAGGGCGGCTTCGTCACCGACACCGACTGCTCCGCCGGCTGGTACTGCCTCAACCGTGACCCCCGGATCACCGGCATGGTCGCCTGGCGCAACGCCACCGCCGGCGACGGCGGGGTCGGCGAGATCCAGTCGCCGCGCGGCAACGTGATCGGCTTCGACCGGGGCAGCGGCTTCGTCGCCATCAACAACGCGCCCGAGGCGGCGAGTGTCCAGTTCGCCACCCAGCTCCCCGACGGCAGCTACGACGACTTCCTCAGCGAGGGCGGCCCCCAGGCGACCGTCTCCGGTGGACAGTTGACGGTCGAGCTGCCGGCGAAGTCGGCCATCGCCGTGCACGCCGGCTGAGCCGTTCCCCGAACGGGAGACTGAGCCGTTCCCGGGCCCGCCGGGGACCGGACCGGGGGCGGAACGCGCCGTGGCCCCGTTCCCGATCGACTCGGGAGCGGGGCCACCGGCCCGAACGTCAGGGTTCAGCGCTTGACGGCCATCCCGCCGACCATCATCAGGCCGCTGTGGTCGAGCGGTTCGCTGACCGGCTCGTCCGGCCGCCACAGCGGCAGCGGCACGACCCCGGGCTCCAGGATCTCCATCCCGTCGAAGAGACCCGTGATCGCCTCCCGGCTGCGCAACTGCCCCCGGCCCAGCGACTTGACCAGCACGTCCTCCATCGCCTTCGCCTCGGGGAAGGTGTTGCAGAAGTGCGTGAGGAACAGGTAACTGCCCGGCACCAGCCGCGACTTGTACCGCTCGACGACCCCGACGGGGTCCTCTTCGTCCAGCAGATGGTGGACCACCGCCATCATCAGCAGCCCGATCGGCCGCGAGAAGTCCAGAAAGCCCTCGACCTCCGGGCTGTTCAGGATCTCGTCGACATCGAGAAGGTTGGCGGTCAGCACCCGGGTGTTGTTGTTCTTAGCCAACAACGCCCGGCCGTGGGAGAGAACGATCGGGTCGTTATCGACATAGACCACCCGCGCATGAGGAATGATCGCCTGCGCCACCTGATGGGTGTTCTGCGCGGACGGCAGCCCGGACCCCAGGTCGAGGAACTGGTCGATGCCCTGCTCGGCGAGGAAGCGCACGCCCCGGATCAGCAGGTCCCGGTTGACCCGGGCGCTGTCCACGGCCGCCGGCGAGATCCGCCGGCCCTCCTGGATGACCTTGGCGTCCACCTCGTAGTGGTCCTTGCCGCCGATCGCCGCGTCATAGACCCGGGCGATGCTCGGCTTGGTGGTGTCGATCTCCGCCGGCGGCTCGTCGGAACGGGGGGTGGTCCAGCTCCAGTCGGTGGACGAGGAGGGCTCGGCGGCACCGCCGGGCGCTATGTCGCCGCTTCCGGAACGGTCGTTGGTCTGCTCCGTCATGATGGCCCACTCATCTCCACGTTCGAGTCAGCGTTCCCGGAAGTGTCTCATGTGTCCCCACCGGGCGTTCAGCGGCCCAACAGGACGTCCACCTCCTGGAGTTGCTCCTGCGAGAGCGGGCCGAACGCCAGGGCGCCGGCGTTCTCCTCGGCCTGCGCCACCGTGCGGATGCCCGGGATGGGAACGGTGTGCGGGCTGCGCGCCCACAGCCAGGCGAGCGCTCCCTGCGCGGGCGTGCGCCCCTCGCTGGTGAGGACCGAGCGAACCGCGTCGAACCGTTCCTGCCACTCGGGGGCCACCCGGCCGTCCCGGAAGAAGGTCAGCCACTCGGGCGGCGTCGCCCGGATGTCGCCGGGGCCGAGCGTCGCGCCCCGGCTGTACTTGCCGGTGAGGACGCCCATGGCGAGCGGGCCCCGGTTGATCGCCGCGAGGTCCCGCTCGGCGCAGAGCGCCAGCATCGCGGGCGCGTCCTGGAGCACGTTGCAGTTCACCTGCACGCTGGCGCAGTGCGGCCCCTCGGCGAAGAGCCGGGCGCGCTCGGGGTCGTCGGTCGACCAGCCGTAGGCGCTGATCAGCCCCTCGGCCACCAACGCCTCGCAGGCGTCACGCAGTTCGGCGCCCACGTCGAGCGGCGCGTGGTTGACATGGAACTGGTACAGGTCGAGGTGGTCGGTGCCCAGCCGCCGCAGGGTCGCGGTGAGCGCCTCGCGCACATGCTCGGGCCGCAGGTCGGGCTCGGCGGCCGCCCGCCTGGTCGTCGGGTCGAAGACGTTGCCCCACTTGGAGGCCAGCACCACATCGTCCCGCCGGCCGGCGACGGCCCGCCCGAGCACCTCCTCGCTGTGCCCGGCTCCGTAGACGTTGGCCGTGTCGAAGAACGTCACGCCGAGGTCCAGCGCCCGGTGGATGGCGCGCACCGACTCCTCGTCGTCGACGGCCCCCCAACCGAGCGGCTGGCCCTGCTCGTTCCACCACTCGCCGCCGATCGCCCAGCAGCCGAAGCCGAGCGCGCTGACCTCTATGCCACTTCGTCCGAGTTTCCGGGTGTTTCTCTGGTCGCTCATGCGGCGCAGTCTGCCAGCTGGAGCGGACTCCATGACCAGCGTCTTTTCCGCGCCGTCGGGGGCGAGGGCGGGAGCGGGGGCGGTGCGGTGTGGGCGGGGCCGGACCGGCGGTCAGCGCGTCGAGAACTCTCCCCAGCGGGCAGCCAGTTGGGTCCGGCTGTGCGCGCCGGTCTTGGCCAGGACACGGCCCAGGTGCTTCTTGACCGTGGTCACGCCGACGAACAGCCGGCGGGCGATCTGCTCGTTGGTGAGGCCCCGCGCGGCGAGGCTGGCGACCTCGCGTTCCCTGGGCGTCAGGGCCGCGCCCGCCTTGGCCGCCAGCCGCTCGCCGGCGAGCCGTTCGGTCGTCAGACCCGCCAACTGGCGGCTGAGCACCCGCATCACGGCCACGTCACGCGCGGGCATCCGGCGCACCCCGCGCTGGATGGCGCCGACGTAGCACCAGCCCTCGGCGCCCGCGTCGATGACCATCCCCACCTTGTCGTGGATGTCGTGCGCGGCCAGGAACTCGGTGACGAACGCGGCCTGTTCCGGGTCCCGCTCGGGGTGCAGCTCGCGGAGGGTGACGACGCCGCGCTCCCGCAGCAGCCGGTGCGCGTGCGGGGCCATGTACGGGTCGTGGGTGATCCAACGCCTCGCGTAGGCGTCGAGGAACTCCCGCGAGTAGCCGCTCTTGATGCCCTGCCCGCCCCTGATCGCCTCGCCGACGGTCGGCCCGTGCAGGACCACCACGGTGGAGTAGCCGAACCACTCCTCAAGGGCGCGCAGCAGGGACTCCCGGAACGTGGCCAGGTCCGGCGTCCGCTCGACCGCCTCCCACACGGCGAAGAGGCGGCGGTAGTCCTCCGGAGGGAGGGCCTCCCCGGCGGGCAGCCGGCGCGGTGTGGAGGCCGTCGTGACCACGGCGTGGCCCGCGACGCGCGGTGCGGTGTCCCTGTTCATGAGGTCGTTGTATGCGGGCGAGCCCGACCGAACAAGGCGGTGTGGTTCCACCTTTGGCCCATGCCGGCGCCCCGGGGGCGGCAGGCAAGGTCGATTCGTGGCCACTCCGAGCGGCTTCTGATCGGCTTCTGAACGACTCTCGTAGGAGCAACCATGGACCTGTCCCGCGCGCCCGGCCCCGACGCGACCCCGGCGAACTCCCCGCGCGACGCCGCCCCGTCCGCCGGGGACGAGGGGCGCCACTGGCTGGTCACCGGCGCCAACAGCGGGCTGGGCGCCGCCGTCACGCGCGCCGCGCTGGCGGCGGGCGACCGGGTCACGTCGGCGGTGCGTCGCCCCGAGACCATGGACGCGACGCTCGCCGCCCACCCCGAACGACTGTCCGTGGTGCGGCTGGACGTGACCGATCCGGATCGGTGCGTCGCGGCACTCGCCGAGGCCGAGGCCGCCCACGGGCCCCTGGACGTGCTGGTCAACAACGCGGGCTTCGGCACCGTTGGCGCGGTCGAGGAGACCGGCGAGGACGAGCTGCGGCAGGCGATGGAGGTGATGTTCCACGGCCCGCTGCGGCTGACCCGCCTGGCGCTGCCGGGGATGCGCCGCCGCAGGTCGGGCACGATCGTGCAGGTCACCAGCATGGGCGGCCTGCTGGCCTTCGGCGGCGTTGGCGCCTACTGCGCGGCCAAGGGCGCGCTGGAGTTGGCGAGCGAGGCGCTGTGCGAGGAGGTGCGCCCGCTGGGCATTCGCGTGTTGATCGTCGAACCGGGCGCCTTCCGCACCGGGTTCAACGGCGCCCTGCTGAACTCCCGCCCGATCGCCGACTACGAGGCGACGGTGGGCGCGGTGCGGGACGGCATGGTCGAGGGGGACGGCAGGCAGTCCGGCGACCCCGACAAGGCGGCCAGGGCGCTGCTGGCCGTGCTGGACCTGCCCGAGCCGCCGCTTCGACTGGCGCTGGGCGACGACGCCTTCGCCGCGATCCGCGCCAAACTCGCCACGGTCGGTGCCGAGTTGGACGCCGTCGAGCACCTGGCCACCGGGGCCGCCATCAACGTCGACTGAGCGGTCCGCCGGTCCCGCCGGCCGGCCGGTCCCTGTCCGCCGGTCCCCGTCCGCCCGCCGGCGCTCAGGACGGATCGGCGTCGGCCTCGTCGTCGTCGCCGACCGCGGACGCGTGCGCCGCGTCGGCCGCCGTCTGGCGCAGGGTCCGGTCCGTGCGGGCGGACCGGGCCCGGGCCGGGTCGGGGGTGCCGTGGTCGTTCGCGTGCCGGTCGTCCCGTTTGACCAGCAGCCAGGCGTTCTGCCGGAACCGGGTCAGGGCCCAGCCGCCGTGCAGCTTGTGGCCGTCGAGGCGGAACGAGAGATGGCCGCCGGCCAGCGCGTCGGCCGCCGAGCCCCGGCCCTCGAAGGCCCAGCGCCCCTCGTCCCAGATGATCACCGTTCCGGCGCCGTACTCACCCTCCGCGATGACGCCCTCGAAGTTCCGGTAGTCCAGCGGATGGTCCTCCGTCGGCACGGCCAGGCGTTTGTCCCCGGGATCGGTGGACGGGCCCCGGGGAACGGCCCAGGATTTCAGCACGCCGTCCGACTCCAACCGGAAGTCGAAATGCAGGGAACTGGCGTCGTGAATCTGCACCACGAATCGGGGCGCGGAATCATCCGCCGGCTCCCGACCTTTCGGTTCGGCCGTTCGGGAGAAGTCACGTCGTCGGCGGTACTCGGTGAGGTGTTCGCCGCCCGACGCGCCGGCGTCGGACGGTCCGCGCGTCGGACGTCGCCCGGACCGACCCCGACGGCGCCGGTCGTTCACCTTTCCACCATCCACCCGTCCATGCTGACAGAGCAGGGCAGTCCTCGCATTCCGGGGACCGTTCCGGGAAACACGGGGACCGCTCCCTCGGAAACGGAAGGTGAACAGCAGGTTTCCCGAGATGCCGTTCTGACACGCCTTGGTAGCGTCGATGATGCCCGCCGTCGTTGCGGTGCCCGACATCGGCTCCGAAGGGTTTCTCGTCATGACCAGAATTCGCAAGGCCGTCATTCCGGCCGCCGGCCTCGGCACTCGGCTCCTGCCGCTGACGCGTGCCCTGCCCAAGGAGATGCTGCCGATCGGCGACAAGCCGGTGATCGAGCACACGGTAAGGGAGTTGGTCGCCTCGGACATCGAGGAGATCATCATCGTGACCAGCGGCAGCAAGGACCTGATCCAGGAGCACTTCCGGCCCAACCCGGGCCTGGTGGCCCAGTTGCGCGAGGCCGGGAAACACGAGTACGCGGAGAGCGTGCGCGAGGTCTCGGAACTCGCGCATATCACCTACATGTACCAGAACGGCCCCTATGGCAACGGAACTCCGGTGCTGAACGCCTATCGCATTCTGGGTGACGAGCCGATCCTGGTGCTCTGGCCGGATGACGTCTTCGTCTCCGAGGTGCCGCGGGCCCAACAGCTGATGGCCGCCTATGAGACGACCGACGCCCCCGTGTTGGCCCTGATGCCGATGGACCCCGCCGAATCGAGCCGCTATGGCGTCCCCATCGTCAAGGAGGACCTCGGCAATGGCTGCCTGGCCATCGGTGGACTCGTCGAGAAACCCGAACCCCGCAACGCTCCCTCGCCGTTCGCCGCCATCGGCGGCTATGTGGTGACGCCGGGCGTGATCGCCGAACTGGAGGAACAGACCCGCCGCTGGTACGACCGTCCCGACGGCGAGATCTACCTCACCGACGCGTTCAACGCCCACGCCGCCCACCACCCGGTCTACGGTCAGGTCATCGACGGGACCTGGTACGACACCGGCACGCCCGAGGCGTATCTCAAGGCCCAGTTCGCGGCCGCGTTGACCGACCCGACCTACGGCCCCTCGCTGCGTCAGCTCGCCGAGGACCTGAGCGCCTCGGCGCGCGAGTCATCCGGCCCCAACGGGCAGCCGGCCGGCGCCACTCCGGCCACCTTCCCCGGCTGGGCGGGCCGCTGGTCCTCCTGACGGCCTGACGGCCCGACGGCCCGACGGCCCGACGTCCTGAACGAGGGGAGCGGGACTCCGGGGAGAACCGGCCGCCGCCGGCGGCGGCCACGGGACGGCCTGGCGCCGGGCCCGTGACGCCGCCCCGGCGGGGCCCGAGGCTCGGACGGGGGGCTACGCGGAAGGCGCCCCCATGACCGAAAGGCCGCAGGCCGGCGAGCTGGCGGTCGCCAGCCCGGCCGGCCGTTGGGTGTTGGCCAGCGCGGTACTGGGCTCGGGCCTGGCCATGCTGGACGGCACGATCGTGACCGTCGCGCTGCCGCACATCGGCGCCGACCTTGACGTGCCGCTGTCCTCGTTGCAGTGGACGCTCAACGCCTACATGTTGACCCTCTCCTCGCTGATCCTGCTCGGCGGCGGCCTCGGCGACCGGTTCGGCCGGCGGAGAGTCTTCCTGTGGGGCGTCGCCTGGTTCGCCCTCGCCTCGCTGCTCTGCGGGATCGCGCCCAACGGGACCGTGCTGATCGCCGCCCGGGCGCTCCAGGGGGTGGGCGGGGCGCTGCTGACACCGGGTTCGCTGGCGCTGATCCAGTCCTCGTTCCGGCAACGCGACCGAGCCAGGGCGGTGGGTCTCTGGTCGGGCCTCGGCGGTGTCGCCACGGCCGGCGGACCCTTCCTCGGCGGCTGGCTGGTGGACGGTCCGGGCTGGCGGTGGATCTTCCTGGTCAACGCTCCGTTGGCACTGCTGGTCGCCCTGCTGGCACGTCACGTTCCGGAGAGCAGGGACTGGGAGGCCACCGGCCGGTTCGACGTGTCGGGCGCGCTGCTCGGCGCGCTGGCACTGGGCGCGTTGACCTTCGCGTTGATCGACGGGCTGCTCTGGCCGGCGCTGGTCGGGGCGGTCCTGGCGGCCGTCTTCGTCTGGCGGGAGTGGGGCACCGCGCGGCCGATGCTGCCGTTGACGATCTTCCGCTCCCGGCTGTTCAGCGCCACCAACCTGGTCACCCTCTGCCTCTACGCCGCGCTCGGCGGGGTGTTCTTCCTGCTGCCGACGCAACTCCAGAACGGCCTCGGCTATGACGCGCTCACCGCCGGCGTCGCCTCGCTGCCGACGACCCTGCTGCTGATCGCGCTCTCCGGGCCGGCCGGGGAGTTGGCCCAACGGATCGGTCCCCGACTTCCGTTGACGCTGGGGCCGCTGGTGGCGGCGGTGGGGCTGGTGCTGCTGCACCGGGTGAGCCCGGGCAGCTCGTACTGGCCGGACGTCTTCCCCGCCGTGGTCGTGCAGGGGCTGGGCATCAGCCTCTTCGTGGCGCCGCTCACCGCCACCGTGCTGGCCTCCGTGGACGACCGCCGGGCCGGCATCGCGAGCGGGGTGAACAACGCGGCGGCGCGGATCGCCCAACTGCTGGCCGTCGCCGCGCTGCCGCTGCTGGTGGGGCTGACCACGGACGACTACCGCTCGGCGGACCGGCTCAACGCGGCCTTCGGCCGCGCGGTGCTGATCTGCGCCGGGCTGATGGTGCTGGGCGCCGCGCTGGCCTGGTGGGTGGTGCCGAGCGGTCTGCCGCGCGAGGGGCGGGTCCGGCCGAGCTGCCGCCGTCACTGCCAGGTGACCGCGCCACCGCTGGAACCGGGCCGGGACCGTGACCACCACCCGCATCGCGCGGGAGACGCGGGGCGGGCGGGGAGGGGTGGGCCGGGTGCGGGTGCTCCGGGGGACGAGGACGGATGAGCGGGCAGACGGGCGTCGCGGGGCCGGCGAGTGCAGGCCGGGCGAGGAGGTGCGGGGCGAAACCCGGGGGCGGGAGCGGTGCCAGGGACGCGATAGTTCAGAGCATGAGCACACCATCTCCCGGGCGCCCCGAAGCGCGCGAAACGAAACCGCTTCCGGCGTCGGCGCACCCGGGCGAGGGCCCGCCGGCGAGCGGGGTGGCCTCGCAGGGCGGGGCGGGGTCGCCGGAACCGGCGCTGTGGTCCCGGAACTTCGCGCTCTTCTTCGCCGCGAGAACCGTGGCCAAGCTCGGCGACCTGATGCTTCCGGTCGCCCTGGCGGCCGGCCTGGTGGCCCAGGGCGGCGGCGCGGGAGCGGTGGGGGCCGCGATGGCCTCGTTCACCGCAAGCTTCGCCGGGCTGGTGATCTTCGGTGGCGTCTTCGCCGACCGGTTCGACACCCGGCGGCTGATGATCGGCGCCGACCTCGTCCGCGTGGTCACCCAGTCGGGCCTCGCCCTGCTCTTCGCCACCGGACACGCGGCGCTGTGGGCGATCTGCCTGCTGGGCGTCGTGAACGGGGTGTGCGCGGCAGCCTTCCAACCCGGCGTGGCCAGCACCGTCCCACTGATCGCCCGCGATGTGCAGGCGGCCAACGCGACGGTGCGCACCTCGGAGTCCGGGATGGCGGTGCTCGGCCCGGCGGCCGCCGGGGTGCTGATCGGGCTGACCTCGGAGGGCGGGGTGTTCGCGGTCCACGCAGCGACCTATCTGGTGAGCGCCCTGTGCCTGCTGGCGCTCCGGCTCCCGGAACGGCCGGGCTCCCGCGAGGCGCGGGCCGCCTTCCGGGCCGATCTCGCCGAGGGCTGGCGGGAGTTCCTGGCCAGGCCGTGGATGTGGGGGGTGATCCTGATCTGGATGCTGTTCATGTGCGCCGCCTGGGGACCCTCGGTGCCCTTGGCTGCCACGGAGATCATCACCGGCCACGGGGAGCGCGCCTACGGGCTCGTCAACTCGGCGCTGGGCGTGGGCATGGTCCTCGGCGGACTCGCGGCGCTGCGCTTCCGCCCGGCGCGGCCGCTGCGGGCCGGCGCGATCGCGCTCTTCGGGTTCGCGCCCCACCCCGTGGCCGTCGGTCTGGGGCTGTCGGTGCCGCTGATCGTCGGGGCGTCGGTCGTGGCGGGCGCCGCGCTGGCGTTCTGGGGGGTGATGTGGGCGACCACGGTCCAGACCCAGGTGCCCGGGGCGGTGCTCAACCGGATTCACGCCTACGAGGTGGCCGGCTCACTCGTGATGCTGCCGGTGGGCCAGGCCCTCGCCGGACCAGCGGCCGGGCTCTTCGGCCCGGGCGAGGTGCTGCTGGCGGGGGGCGCCACCACGCTGCTGGTCTGCGCCTTGCTGCTGGCCGCTTCGCCGATACGCACCCTGCGCCGGCGGGAGGTACACGCGGCGGCGCAGCGCGCCCAGCCGTAGCGCCGACCGCTGCCCCGACCCGGCCTCGGACCGCGCTCGGCCGGGGCCCACGGGGCTTGGCGCGTCAGCCTGTCGCGGTGAACAGACGCGCGAGCGCGGCCGGTTCGTCCGGCAGGCCGGAGCCGATCCCCACGGCCCAGGCACCGGCCTCCAGATAGGCGGAGGCCTCGTCCACGGAGATGCCGCCCGTCGGAATCAGCACAGCCCCGGGCAGCACGGCACGCAGCGAGGAGAGGAACCTCGGCCCACCCACATGGGCGGGGAAGACCTTGGCCGGGCCCCGCCCGGCCGCCTCGGCGATCTCGCCCGGCGTGTATCCGCCCTCGACCAGCGTCACGCCGGAGGCCGTGGCCACCTCCCGCACCTGCGGCGCTGGGAACGGCGTGACGAGGAACGCCGCCCCCGCCTCCACCGCACGCGCCGCCTGCTCGCCGGTGCTCAGCGTGCCCACGCCGATCAGACCGCGCCCCTCGGCGACAAGCCTGGCCAGCGCCCGATCCCAGTCCGGGGTCGAGGTGGTCAGCTCCACCACCCGGCAACCGGCGTCCAGGAGTTGCCTCGTGCGGTCGACGGCGGCGTCGGCGCTGGGGGAACGCAGAACGGGCAGCAGGCGCTGTGCGGCCAGCGCGGTGAGCAGGGGATCGGTCGGTTCCATGGTGCCCCCAGGCGAATGCCGCAGGTGAGGTGGTGCCCCGGGCGGGGACGCCCGGCCGGCGCGCGAACGCGGTCACGCTAGGCAGCCGATGCCGGGGTGTCAATCGGCCGTCGCCCGCCGGGCTCAGGCCGGAGAGCCCTCGACTTCGGGGCCGGGCTCCGCCTGGAACGAGAGGTCCTGCGCGGTCAGCCGCTCGGGGCGCAGGCGCAGCCACCGAGCGCCGCTGCGCTCGGGGTCCTCGTGCAGGTAGCGGATGAAGCGCGCGTCCCATCGCCCCTCGTCGGGACCCAGGTAGCGGCTCAACTTCCGCCGTCCGCGCGGCACGTCGAACGGCAGCAGTTCCGCGCGGCCCCGCGCGATCACCTGCCGCACCAGCCCGCTGGTCAGGTCGCACTCGTCCACCACCAGCGCCACCCGGGGATCGGCGAGGACATGCCGCTGGAGGCGGGACCAGGGGCCGGTGAGGGTCCAGAACGCGCCCTCCTCCCAGAGGAACCAGACGGGGCGAACCGTCGGGCCCACCGTGGCGATCCGCGCCGTCAGCGGTCGGGCGAGGAAGGCGTCCACGGAGAAACCGGCGGAGCCTGCCTCCGACGTCGCCACGGACTCGGCCTCGTTGGCAGCAAGGTGCTCAGACATGCCGTCAGCTTCGTGGAGGCACGCCGGACACGCATCGGGCGCGGGTCCTAGGTGTTCTGTCTCGGGAGGTTGTGGACGGTGATGTAGGTCTCGGCTGAGGGATCTTGAATGGGGGAGGGCCTTCCGGGTTCGGTGTGGATTGCGAGATCTACCCGAACGATCAGAAGGCCCTCATGTACCACCGTAACGCCCCGCTGACCGAGACCGGACGCCTGCGTCTGGCCCGCTGCGTCGTGGAGGACGGCTGGCCGCTTCGCCGTGCGGCCGAACGCTTCCAGGTCTCACCCACCACCGCCGCGCGGTGGGCCAGACGCTACCGCGAACTCGGCGAGGCCGGCATGGCCGACCGGTCCTCCCGCCCGCACCACAGCCCCCGCCGCACGCCGACCCGGACCGGACGCCGGATCATCAAGGTTCCGCGTGCCGCGGCGGTGGGGCCCGGCCCGCATCGCCCACCTACTCGGCCTGAACCCGTCCACCGTGC
This sequence comes from Streptomyces triticirhizae, assembly GCF_003696235.1. Classification (GTDB taxonomy): domain Bacteria; phylum Actinomycetota; class Actinomycetes; order Streptomycetales; family Streptomycetaceae; genus Streptomyces; species Streptomyces triticirhizae. The sequence continues at coordinate 43,521 of NZ_RFFJ01000012.1, read as the reverse complement.
ATCGCGTCCTGACCCGCTACCACCTGGCACGACTCACACATCTGGACCGGGCCACCGGCCGTGTCATACGCCGCTACGAACGCGAACGCCCCGGCGAACTGATGCACGTGGACATCAAGAAACTCGGCAACATCCCCGACGGCGGCGGCCACAAAGGTCCTCGGCCGCGCCGCAGGCCGCAAGAACCGCACCAGCGCCGGCTACCAGTACATCCACACCGCCGTCGACGACCACTCCCGCCTGGCCTACAGCGAGATCCACGCGGACGAGAAGAAGGAAACCGCCACCGCCTTCTGGCAACGCGCCCAGGCGTTCTTCACCCACGCCGGGATCACCGTCGAACGCGTCCTGACCGACAACGGCGCCTGCTACAAGTCCCATACCTGGCGCGACGCCTTGGCCGCGGCCGGGATCGTCCACAAGCGCACCCGGCCCTACCGGCCCCAGACCAACGGCAAGGTCGAGCGGCTGAACCGGACCTTGCTGGACGAGTGGGCCTATGCCCGCCCCTACCGATCAGAACAGGAACGACGCGACGCGTTCCCCGCCCGGCTCCACACCTACAATCACCACCGCGGACACACCGCACTCAAAGGCCAACCACCCGCCACCCGCGTCCCCAACCTCACAGGGCAATACACCTAGGCCGTGGCGCCGGACCGGCCGCCGCTCGAGGGCAGCACAAGGCTCGCACCAACTCTGCTCAGGAAGGGAGTTGGCTTGTTAACGTCACTCGGATGATCGCCGATTCCTCTCCCTTCGCTGACTTCACCGAGGTCCAGCGCCTGGACACCGACTCCGAGGTGGCCGAGCACGCCCTGATCACCCTGGCCGACGGCCGTCACTCCTGGTACAGCGGACACCATCACGGGGAGAGCTTCGCCCGCCGGGTCCGCTACGCGTTCCCCGACCGGCTCCAACTCGACGGACAGCGCCTGGACCGCCTGGTGCTCGGGAACTTCTGTCAGTTCGCCTCCGGGGTCTCCTTTCTACTCGGGGGCAACCACGGCCATGACCTGACCGCCGTCACCCCCTACGGCTTCAACTTCTTCGAGGGAGCCGCCAACGCCTGGGCCCCCGCCGGGGACACCGTCATCGGGCACGAGGTGCTGATCGGCTACGAGGCCGTGGTGATGCCCGGTGTCCGCATAGGCACCGGCGCGATCATCGGCGCCCGCGCCGTGATCACCAAGGATGTCCCTCCCTACGCCGTGGTCGTTGGCGACAACCGGGTGGTGCGCCACCGCTTCGACTCCCACACCCGCAAACTCCTGTGGCGGATCGCGTGGTGGGAGTGGCCCGACGAGCGGATCGCCGAGGCCCTGCCCCTGCTCCAGGGACACGACGTGCGGGCCCTGGCCCGCTACGCCGGGGTGGACCCGAGCCAGGTCACAGCCGACCCCGACCCGGGGCTGGTCCGTGAACCCTCACGGTGAGCGACAGCGCGTCCTTCCCATGGCCGCTTGGGAGGGACGCTCCGTGCTCTTTCGTCACCACGCGTAGTAGTGTGCCACAGAGATCCGGCACTTGGCTACCCTGAGTTATCGAAACTGCGATCTGGGGCCGGCGAGCGGGAGCACGAGAGGGGCGGGGCGGCTCAGAAGATCGACAGCGAGGCGTTGATGCGGCGCGGTGCGTCGAGCAGGCGGCTGATGCCCTCGACGGCCGTCGGCGGCTGATCGGCGTCCAGGTCGCCCGAGGTCAGGATGTAGTAGACCTGCTCGATGGACGGCGGCCCCACGGCGAGCGTCCGCACCACGGCCTCCCGCGAGGAGGCCTGCCCGGTGTGCACCAGATAGGCGGAGGTCAACGAGCCGGTCCGGCCGACTCCCGCACCGCAGTGCACATACACCGGTCCCGAGGAATCCTCCACGATGCTCAGAAAGCGTTCCACCTGTTCGTCGGTGGGCGTCTGGCCGTCCCGGATGGGAAGCCGTTCCACCGCGAGGCCGGCCTCGTGCGGAAGGGCCAGCTCCTCCTCGGAGAGGTCCTCCGCCCGCAGGTCCACCACGGTGTGCACGCCCTGGTCCGCCAGCTCCGCGTAGCCCTCCTCACGGGGAGCCGAGCCCCGCCAGAGCCGGTCGTCGACGGCCAGGAAGTTGTTGATGCCCGCGACCCTCTCGCCGCCCGCGTGATGTTGGCCCGCCCAGGCGTGCGCGCCCAACATGCCGAGCACGGAGGCCAGCCACAGGGTCAGGTAACCCAGCGCCACCATGCCCAGTATCCGCACCGTCAGGCGCAGCGGCGATCGCCGGACCGCCTCGGGTGTCGACACGGCGAGGGGTGTTCCCTCGGGAGTGGTCGTTCCCTCGGGGGTGTTCGTCGCGAGATCGTCGCCGGGGGGAAGCGACGGGGGGCGGAATGAGCCAGGAAAGCGCAGGTTCATGGGAGAGAGTTCTGGAATTCCAGGAGAGCGGAAAGATCACAGGGGGACGGGGAGCGTTCCGAAGTCATCGGGCGATCCGGGAGATCGTTCCGGCGAGATCGTTCGCGACATTCGGAGCGCGAGTTCCGGGAAGCCCACCACGGAATGGCGTCGCTGTCCAACAGTCCAGGTCAGAGCGTGATCGATGGGCCTTCAGCGGTGATCGTCGGCTCTCCGCAGAACGCCCGGGGCATGTGATCCGAGAAAGAGGGCGACGTCACGTTCTCCCCAGGTTTCTCTCCCGACGCAGGGGTGAATTCACCGTCCGTCGGAGTCGCTCTGGCCGAGTTGTCCCTCGCCCAACACCCTGGCCACCGCGCGGTCCGTTCGGGCGTCGACAAGGCAGCCGCGCAGGCGGCGCAGATCGTGTTCCGAGATCGCGGGGCGCAGCACGCCGACGAAGACGTCGCGGTCGAGCCGGCCGAGCAGGCCGTCCTGTCGAGGGGCGGAGGTGGCCCGGCGGCAGGTTTCCCAGAGGGCGTCGGCCGCCTGTGCGGACGCCAGCGGGTCCTCGTTGTTCCGCACCTCGATCTCGAAGACCACCGAGGTCGCGGCCGACGGAGGGGCGGTTGACCGCCGGGTCTGGGTGGCGTCCGAGATCAGGTTGACCAGGAGGATCGCCCCCAGAACCGCGGTTACCAGTCCCGCTGTCACAAGGAGGCGTCGCCGTGGCCCGGGCGGCCGCGCCACGGGTTCCTCGGCGAGCCAGGGCCCGTGCCCCCGCACCCCGCCCGGTGGTGCCGTCAGCCGTGCCAGTCGGCCGGCCAGCCGTCGTTCCGCGCTGGGGCGTGCACTGGCCGAGGCCACTTTCTGAACGATGAGGGCCAGGCCGGAGAGCGCCGCACCGGTCGCCATCAGCACCGGAACAAAGACCGTCAGCCGGTCGCCGTCGCCACCGTCCAGCCATCTGAACCGCGTCCGGCCCTCCGTGCGGGACTGTTCCAGCCGCCGCAGCACGGTCTCCGCGCGGGCATCCGACTCGGTCAGTCGTCGATCAAGCCTGCCCATGCGGGCCAGCAACACGGTCCCCACCAGAAACGTCTCGATCACCAGCAGCAAGACCCCGCACAGCAGGGCGCGTTGCCACTCCCAGCGGTAGAGGTAGACCACCAGATAGACGGCCGCTCCTCCGGCAGCGAGCCCACCGAGCAGATAACCGGCATAACGCAGTGGCCTCATGCCCTCACCGTTCCGGTGGTGCCATCGACCGAAAGCTCGGTCCCCGGCGGAAAACGTTCCACCGCATCGGGGACGCCCACCGCGGCGGGCACGCGGTACTCCCGGGCCAGCACGGCGAGGTGGGACAGTACGCTCCCGGTCTCCGCGACCAGGCCGCACAGCCCCGGCAGGCGGGGCGCGAGATCGGGGGCCAGGGTGCGGACCACCAGGATCGCCCTCGCTGGGCGTTCGCCGGTCCCGTCCCAGGACACCCCGGTTCCGAAGCCGCCGCTGGCGCCCTGGCCGCTCAGGCCCTCCGCCGAGCCCGCCGCCGGCCGTTCCGGCACCGGCTCGCCGTCGGCGGAGAGCCGGAAGGCGGAGGGCAACTCCGGTGACCAGGGGCGCGGTTGGCGGTCCGCGGTCTCCGCCGGCGGGCCGCCCGCGTCGAGCGCGGCGACCAGTTCGGGCCAGCGGAGCACGGCCGCGCGCCCCAGCGCGTTCTCCATACCGGCCGCCGCCCAACGCGCCGCGCACTCCCGCACCACCCGCGCCTGCAACTCCTGCACCCAACGGATGCGCAACCGCAGGCCCTCCCTGGGCGGCAGCGCGCCCACTCCGCGCGGTGCCGCGCTCAGTCCGGTCACCTCGGGCAGGGTCGGCTTCGTGCTCAGCGCGGGCGGCGAGAGGGCCAACAGCACCGGATTCTCCCTGATCAGGCGGTCGACGTCGGATGCCTCTGTCGGTTGACGCGCGCGGCGTTCGGCCAGCAGCGCCAGGGCCTCCCCGGTGGCCGTCGCCCCCCTTCGCCGACCGCCCTCGTCGCCGGTCCTTCCGTCCAGCAGCGCACCCGCCAGGGACTCCTGGGCGTGGAGGGATACCAGGACGCTGCGCGTCCAGTAGAGAGTGTTCATCAACTGGCCGGTGAGGAGCTTTCCGGGTTCGGGGAGACCGGCCAACTCGCGGTCGATGTCGGCCATCAGGTCCAGTGCCAACAGCGGAAGCGCCGTACGCAGCCTTCCTGTGCGCCAGGCCGCCAGTGCTCGTCTTGCCCCGGGGAGCGGGTTCAGAAACTGGAGCCATGGATGGCTCGACCCCACCGTGCCGAGCAACCTCAGGTCGGCGACCGCGCGTCCGCGCACGGTCAGCACCGTGGGACAGTCGCGCAGCGCCCGTCGCGAGGCAGCCCCGGTGATGTCCAGTGCCAGGCTTAGTCCCTGAGCCATGGGCTCGACCCAGAGGTCCTCCTCCAACGGTTGGAGCACCCGGGGGAAGGTTTCTGCCACCGGCCCGGGGCCCAACAGTCGGGCCCTGGGCGCGGCCCGGGCCGACATCGCCGTGATCGGGCGCGCCTGGAGGAGCCAGAGCCGGTCGTCTCCGTCGAACGCGAACTCCACATCCTGTGGACGGCCGAACGCTCGCTCCGTGTCGCGGGCCAGCCGCGCGAGCCGGCGCAGTCGCCGGCCGTCGAGCGGCGGCTCCTCGTCCTCCTCGGCCGCTCGGCGCTCGACGACCCGTCCGCGCCGGGTCAGTTGGTACCGCACGCCCTGGCGCGAGCCGTCCACGAGCCGCTCGGGGCCGCCGGGCACCGCGCTGACCACGACGCGGTCGGGCCGCCCGGACACCGGGTCGGCTCCGAAGAGCACACCGCCGACCTCGGAACGCAGCATGGGCTGCACGAGAACGGCCATGAACTCGGCATCCGCAGCGGACGAACGCAACACCTGGCCCACCGCCTCGACAAAGGACGCCCAGCCCCGTACGTCGAGCACGGAGACGAACCGCCCCGCCATCGAGGAGTCGGTGGAGTCCTCATCCCGGGCCGACGAACGCACCACGAGCGCCGGCGCGTTGAGTGCTTCCTGGGCGCGCCTGATATGTCGCGCGCCGCTGAGCGCGCCTCTTGGCGCGTGGTCGGTCGGAACCAGCGCGAAGCCGGGCAGCACCGGCAGCCCCGCCGCCAGGGCTCTGGCCAGGTGGGCGGCCTTTCCGCCGACCACCGACGAGTCGCTGGCGGGGGCGGAGTCGAGTGCCACCAGCGCGAGCTGGTCCGTCTCGCTGACCACGGCGCACCTCCTCCCGGGCCAGCGTTCTCGGGTCCTCCGCACCACGCCAGCCGGGTGGGCCGTTCAGCGCAACCGTCTCATCACGCAGCGTGGTCGATGATTGTCAGTGGGGTGTGGTTTGCTACTCAGCGTCAATCGATGACCTACCGAGAGGAGTCGCGGCGTGTGGGGGGAGAGGGGTCATGCGGTGGGGCTGGTGCGCCGTTGGGCGGGTGAGGTCGCCCGCGGTTGTCGGGGATGGTGGGTGCGCATCCGGCGCGTGTGGGCGTCGGTGCCGGTCACTGAGGGGGTCGGCGGCCCGATGGCGGAAGACGTGGCGGTAGGTGGCGGGCGAGACGGTGGTGATGCGGCGGAAGTGGTGCCTCAGGTTGGCCGCCGTGCCGAAGCCCGCTCGGTGCGCGACGGCCTCCACCGGCTCGTCCGTCGTCTCCAGCAACTCCTGGGCCAGCCGCACCCGTTCCTGCACCAGCCAGCGCAGCGGGGTGATCCCCAGCGTGTCACGGAAGCGCCGCGCGAACGTGCGCTCGCTCAGCCCCGCCACCCGGGCCAGCTGGCGCACGGTCAGCGGCCGGTCCAGCCGCGCCCTGGCCCAGTCCAGGGTGGTGGCGAGTCCGCCGCCGCCTCCGGCTCGGCCGGAGGGCCGGGCCAGCGGCTTGGCGAACTGGGTCTGGCCGCCCTCGCGGTGCGGAGGAACCACCATCCGCCGGGCCACCTCGTTGGCGACGGCGGCGCCGTGGTCGCGCCGCACCAGATGCAGGCAGAGGTCGATCACGGAGCCGGTGCCGGCGGAGGTCAGGATGGCGCCGTTGTCGATGTAGAGCGGCTCGGGGTCGAAGTCCACGGCCGGGTAGCGATGGGCGAAGTCGGTGGCGTTCATCCAGTGCGTGGTGGCCCTGATCCCGTCCAGGAGTCCGGCCTCCGCGAGGACGTACGCGCCGGCGCAGAGGGAGACCACCCGGCGCCCCCGCCGGTGCGCCTCGCGCACGGCGGCGACCAGCTCCGGGGGCGGGACCAGCTGACGGCTTCGCGCGCAGGCGGCCACGACGACGGTGTCGGCCTCGGGGAGCGCTTCGAGGCCGTGCGTCGTGGGGACGATCAGGCCGCTCGCGGTCCGCAGCTCACCGGGTTCGCCGGCGCAGAGCAGCAGTTCGTACCAGGGGTCGACGAGATCGCTGCGGTCCAGCCCGAAGACCTCGCAGGGGACGGCCAGTTCGAAGTCCGGCGTGCGGTCGGTGACGGCCAGCGCGACCACATGGCGGCGCCCCGCAGGCCCGGTCGTCCCCGGACCGGGGGGACGGGCGGCCGTCGGCGTGGCGCCGCCCGGGAGGCCCGAGGGGGCCCCGGACGCTCCGTGCGTGGTGAGGGAGGTCATGGCAGGAATTTAGCGCCCTCCGCCGTTTCTGCCACTGGCCCGGAGCGATCCGGCGGCGAAGGCTTGGGCCATGACGGAAGAATCGAGCGAAGTCAGGGCGTCCGGGGGCCGGTTGGGGGTCCTCCAGGGGACGGCCCTCTATGTGGGCGCCGTCCTGGGCACCGGAGTCATCGCCCTGCCCGCGCTGGCGGCCGAGGCCGCTGGCCCCGCCTCGCTGCTGGCCTGGCTCGCGCTGGTGCTGCTCTCCGCGCCGTTGGCCGGCGCCTTCGCGGCCCTCGGCGCCCGGCATCCGGACGCGGGCGGCGTCTCCACCTACGCCAGGATCGCCTTCGGCGAACGCGCCGCGGTCGTGGTCGGCTGGTGCTTCTTCTTCGCGATACCGCCCGGAGCCACGGCCGCCGCGCTCTTCTTCGGGGACTACGGGTCGGCCGCGTTGAACGGTGGGGCCGCGCACTCCGCAGGAGCCGCCGTGGTCCTGATGGTGGCCGTGGTCGCGGCCAACACCGTGGGGCTGCGGCTCACCGGCCGACTCCAGCTGGTGCTCGCCGCGCTGCTGGCTGTGTTGTTGCTCTGCTCCGTGCTGCTCTCCCTCCCCGACGTGCGCTGGGAGAACCTCCAACCGTTCGCGCCCCACGGGTGGGCGGCCGTCGGTTCGGCGGCCACGCTGCTGGTGTGGAGCTTCGCCGGCTGGGAGGCGATCACCCATCTCGCCGGGGAGTTCCGACACCCGTCGCGGGACCTGCCCCGGGCGGCGGCCGCCGCCGTGCTGATCGTCGGCCTGCTGTATCTGTCCGTGGCCTTCGCGGTGGTGACGGTACTCGGCGCGGGCGCCGCCCGGTCCGACGCCCCACTGGGCGACCTGATGGCGCGCGGCCTGGGAGGACCGGCCCAGACGCTGGCCGCGTTGGCGGCCCTGCTGCTGACCTTCGGAGTCGTCAACACCTACCTCGCCAGCGCGGCCAATCTGGGTGCGGCACTCGCGAGGGACGGAGCGCTGCCAGCCGCGCTGAGCCGGGGCGGGGCGGCGGGCGAGGTGCCGCGCCGAAGCCTCGCGGTGGTCGCGACGCTGGCGCTCCTCCTGCTCGGAGTCGTGCTGGGCGTCGGCATCGGCCCGAAGCCCCTGGTGTTGATGACCACCGGCATGTTTGTGACGGTGTACGCCGTCGGTGTGGCGGCGGCCCTCCGCCTGCTGCCACGGCGGAGCGCGGGCTGGTGGTCGGCGCTGGTGTCGCTGGTCGCGGTGCTCGCCCTGGCCCTGATGACCGGTCCCTACCTGCTGTGGCCGGCGGTCGTCGCGGTCGCGGCGCTGGGGTATCGCCGCCTCGCCGGCCGCGATCGCCGGATGGCGCCGGGGCGCGGAACACCTCCGCTGGGGAGGCGCGTGACCGGCGAACACGCCCCCGAGATCGATCGCGAGCCGGTCTGAACACCACTCCACCACCTGCCCGTTCGGCCGGGGGCGGTACCTTGCCACAGGCGGGGAAGGCTCCCCGGGGGCGACGGCTGGGAGGCGTGGGGCATGGTACGGCGATCGTGGGCGACAAGGGTGGCGGCGCTGGCCGTGGTTCCGCTGGCCCTGACGGCCGGATGCGGTCTGGGGGCGGAGCCCGAGCCGCACGACGACGCGGAGGTCCTTCCGTCCGAGGCCCCCCTGGAGCTGCCCGGCCTGCCGGACGCGGACTCGGCCCGGGAGCAGCTGGCCGCGCTCACCGTGGCCGAGCCCGCCTCCATGGAGGGTTACTCCCGCGACCGCTTCCCTCACTGGAACACCGAGAGCGGCTGCACCGTCCGCCAGCAGGTGCTACAGCGGGACGGCGAGGAGGTGCGGGTCGGCGACGACTGCCAGCCCACGTCCGGCACCTGGCTCAGCCCCTACGACAACGTGACGGTCACCGAGGCCGGCGAGGTGGACATCGACCACATGGTCCCCCTGGCCAACGCCTGGCGCTCGGGTGCTGACGAATGGAACGACGACGAACGGGAGGTGTTCGCCAACGACCTCACCCGCCCGCAGCTGCTGGCGGTCACCGCGCGCAGCAACCGAGAGAAGGGCGACCAGGGCCCTGACACCTGGCTTCCCGAGGCCGAGGCGTTCCACTGCGTCTACGGTCGGGCCTGGACGGCCGTCAAGCATCACTACGAGCTGACGGTCACCGAAGCCGAGCGGGACACTCTCGCGGAGTTGCTCGACACCTGTGGCTGACCCGACGGTGACGTTCGACCCGGCGGTGCCCACGGAGGGGGTGCCGGGCCTTGGGACGCAAGATCGTCCTACGTGACCAGCGTGAACGTTTGTTACGGTGCCCCGGCCCGGGCGGTGCTCGGGCAGGTTTCCTCGGGCACACGACAGCTCGGGCACAGAAAGCGAGAGATCCGTGCTCACCGTGACAAGCGTCAACGTCAACGGCCTTCGGGCGGCCGCCAAGAAGGGGTACCTGGAGTGGCTGGCCGGGTGCGCCGCCGATGTGGTGTGCCTCCAGGAGGTCAGGGCGGAGGAGGCCCAACTCGCCGAGGAGGTGCGGCGGCCGGCCGGTTGGCACGCCTTCTACGCCCCGGCGGCGGCCCGGGGCCGGGCCGGTGTCGCGGTGCTGACCCGGCGCGAGCCCGACGCGGTGCGGGTGGGCTTCGGGGCACCCGAGTTCGAGGACGCGGGGCGCTATCTGGAGGTGGACCTGCCGGGGACCACCGTGGCCAGTCTCTATCTGCCCTCCGGCGAGGTGGGGACTCCGCGCCAGGACGAGAAGGAGCGCTTCATGGAGGCCTTCCTCCCCTACCTGGTGAAGCTGCGCACGACGGCGGCCGGCGGCGGTAGGGAGGCCCTCATCTGCGGCGACTGGAACATCGCGCACCGGGAGGCCGACCTGAAGAACTGGCGTGCCAACCGGGGGAACTCCGGTTTCCTTCCCGAGGAACGGGCCTGGCTCTCCCGGGTGTTGGGGGAGGAGGGCGGCTACACGGATGTGGTGCGCGCGCTGCACCCGGACCAGGACGGCCCCTACACCTGGTGGTCCTACCGGGGCCGTGCGTTCGACAACGACGCCGGCTGGCGGATCGACTACCAGATGGCGACGCCCGGGCTGGCCGAGCGTTGCCTGAAAGCCCAGGTCGAGCGAGCCGCCAGCCACGCCGAGCGCTGGTCCGACCACGCACCGGTGACGGTGGTCTTCGACTGACGGCGTCTCCTCGCCGGGCCGTCGTTCCCCGTCCCGCCCTGACCGGGACGGGGTCGCCGGTGACGGCGCTCGACGGGTGGCGGGCGGCCCGGCCGGTGCGGCTCCTCGGCGGGGCGGGCGCCGATTCGGGGTGGCGCCGATCTGGGTGGGCGCCGAGGCCCGCGTCTCAGTGGTTCTGGCCCAGGCCCTTCATCCGTCGGTCGAGATCCGACAGCCGGTTGACCTCCTCCAGCCGCTCGCTGAGCGAGGGGCGGGAGTCCTGGGACTCGGTGGCAGGGGCCGACTCCTGCGGTCCCGCCGGCGGTTCGGCACTGCTGCTGCTCATCGGGGCTCCTGAGGGTGGGAGTTGAGCGAGGGAAGAAATCCCCTTGTACGACCACCATCCAAGCAGCCTGATGCCGGATGCAATTGCGTCTCACACTTTCAACACAGTGGCATATGCCGGGAGGAGGTACCCGGGGCTCGCCTTCCCGCTATCCGGGGTGGACGCGGGGCATAGCGTGTTTTTCCCGTTGGGCTCTCGGGGAGGGATAGCGCCGAGGCCCGGGAGTGGCCCGGCGCCACGAAGCGAGGGGCCAACGTGAACGCCCAACCTGAGCACGCGCTGGGGGCGCGCGTCGGGGAGCACCCCACGGACAACGCCCGCCGGCGCACCGCCGTGGTGTGGTCGCTCCTGGTCGGGGTGGTCGGAGTCGCCGCCGGGATTCCCATCCTGCTGGCCACTTTCGACCGTGACGACACCAGCACCGGGTCGAACGTCCTGCCCGGTGCCGTGTTGGGCATCGGCCTGCTCGGGCTCGGGTTCGGCCTCACCCGGCTGGTGGCGCTGGTCCGGGGCAGGGGCGAGGTCTTCGTGCTGTACCAGGGCGGACTCGTCCACCAACGGCCCGGCCGGCGGCGGGTGATCGGCTGGCCCGACATCGTCTCCGTCCAGCAGAAGGGCCCACGGCCGCCGCTGGCATATGCCCTCGGTAATGACGTTGATCTTCGCGTGCGGCTCCGCGACGGCGGACGGTTGCGCGTCACCGGCTACACCCAGAACGCCCAGGATCTGGCCCGGGCGCTGGCCCAGGTCGCCCCCGGCGCGCGGGGGTGACCAGGTCCTCGCCTGCCGCAGGGAAGCGAGGTCAGCGGGTCAACGCGTAGGCGTCGGCGATCAGTTCGTAGCTGCGCAGCCTGGCCTCGGGGCTGTGCGCGTTGGCGGTGATCATCAACTCCTGCGCGCCCGTACGCTCCACCAGCGCGTCCAACCCCTTGGTCACCGTCTCCGGGGTGCCATAGACGACATTGGCCAGCCAGCCGTCGACGAAGTCCCGTTCGACCGGGCTGAACGGATAGGCGGCGGCCTCCTCGGCCGTCGGCACCAGCCCAGGCCGACCCGTGCGGAGCCGGATCATGGTCAACGCCCCACTCAGAACCTGGGCGTGGGCCGCCGACGCGTCCTCCGCCGCCAGGGCGGAGACGCCGATCAACGCATAGGGCTCGTCCAGGACTTCCGACGGTCGGAAGGAGGAGCGATAGAGGTCGAGAGCGGGGACGGTGTTGGCCGCCGAGAAGTGGTGAGCGAAGGCGAAGGGCAGCCCCATGCGCCCCGCCAACTCGGCGCTGAAGCCCGAGGAGCCCAGCAGCCACACCGGCGGTCGCGCGGGCGACTGCACCCCGCCCGGGGCGCTGCCCTGCACCGGACCCGGCACGGAGTGAACGCGGCTGTACGGGTGGCCGTCCGGAAAGTCGTCGTCCAGGAAGCGGACCAACTCCGCCAGCTGGCTCGGGAACTCCTCGGCCCCGTCGGCGCGCCCCCGCCGCAGCGCTGCGGCCGTGGCGCTGTCGCTGCCCGGCGCGCGGCCCAGCCCGAGGTCGATCCGGCCCGGCGCCAAGGCCTCCAGGGTGCCGAACTGCTCGGCGATCACCAGGGGCGGATGGTTGGGCAGCATCACTCCGCCCGACCCGAGCCGGATGTGTTCCGTGTGCGCGGTCAGACGGGCGAGGATCACCGCCGGCGAGGAGCTGGCGACCCCGGGCATCGAGTGGTGCTCGGCGACCCAGAAGCGGTGATAGCCCCGCTCCTCGGCGAGGCGTGCCAGCCGGACCGTGTTGCGTAGCGCGTCCCCGGCGGTGTGCCCCGCGCCGACCGTGGCCAGGTCCAGCACGGACAACGGCACCGGCGCGCCGCCTCGGCGCACTCCTCGGATCTCGTCCCGTTCCGTGCTTGTGGCGCCCTCGGTCACCGCGCTCGCCTCCCTGGTCCGTTGCCCGCTGTGGGGAACACGTCCGGTTCCCTCCAGGCGGCAACCCGGGCCGGTGGCGGTTCATTCCGCCACGCGCCCGGGGCGCCGGGACCGTGAGGTATCGCACGTCGCGGCCCGGTTGTGCGACGGCGTGAAGCGGCCGTCAGGGCAGATACCGCTCGATCGCGGCGGGCCCCTCCTCCGCCAGCAGTTGCCTGGCCTCCTCGACCAGCTCGGGCGTGGGCTCCCGGCCGCTGAGCCGCACCAGATCCTCGGGGTCGACCGGCCCCTCGGCCCCGGTGCGCAGCAGCCGGTCGGGCGTCGGGAGTTCCGTGTGGCGCCGCTCGTCTGACGCACCTGACTCGGGTGATTCGGGTGACTGGGGCATAACACCTCCCTTCCCGCCAGCGTAGGCGCATCCCGCCGCCCCCGCCATCGCGGTTCGGGCGAGCGGGCAGGACCGGCGCCGGCCGAGACGAGACGGGGCGGGATGGCGGGACGAGACGGGGCGGGATGGCGGGACGAGACGGGGCGGGATGGCGGGACGAGACGGGGCTGGACGAGACGGGACGGGCGGTGGTGGTCGGTGCTGGGCGGTGCCGAGGGGGTGCGCCCGGAACGCCCCCGTGGTTCCGGGTGCACCCCCTCGGCGGACCGCCCGGGCGGTGGGGTGCCGTGTGTGCCGTGCCCCGCCGGCTGGCCGGGCCACGGGCATGTGCCCCCACCCCAGGGTGGTTGTCGACTGCTTCAGCGCGTCAGGTCCCGGGACAGCCGCATCCCGGCCATGAAGGCCGACCAGGCCCCTACGGGAAAGCCCAGGCGCGGGCCGGCGGGAGCCTTGGAGTCCCGCACCGCCAGCAGGTCACGTGCCGGGGAGCGCACCTCCACACAGGCGCCCTGGCCGGCCGAGTGCGAGGACCGGGTCCAGACGCGCGTCTTGCCGTGTTCAATTGCCATGCCAACTCCGGGTCGTGACGTTCGACAGGAAACGCCGTGACCGTACTGGCCGGCAGGCCCATCACCGGAGTGCTTTCATCCGAGAGGGTGATTAATTATCAACTTGCCTCAGGCATAGGCGAGTTGCGGTGTAGAGTGCACGGCCGCCCGCGCTCCCGGAGCGTGCCGCCGAGGGGGGTCACGAACGTTGGCGGTCGAACTCCTCGGCCAGTTGGAGCACGAAGCGCCGGGTCTGCTCCGGGCTGTAGGCCTGCGCCCGGAGGTGCTCGTACATGATGCTGTAGTGCTGCACGTCGTGCGGCTTCTCCAGGTAGAGGTCGTTGGTGCCGCCCTCCAGGTAGATCACCGTGGTGTCCGCCGCCTCGGAGAACTCCATGATCGTGTACTGGCCGTTCACGCCGGGGTGCGCGCCGGCGGAGAACGGCATCACCTGGAGGGTGACATGCGGCAGCCGCGAGCACTCCTCAAGCCGGCGCAGCTGCTCCGCCATGGTCGCCGGGCCGCCGACCGCCCGCCGCAGCGCCGACTCGTCCACCACCGCCCACAGCCGTAACGGCGTGCGGTCCTCCCAGATGCGCTGCTGCCGCCTCAGCCGCACCTGCACCCTGCTGGCCACCTCGTCCTGACCGACCTCGGGAAGCGCACCCGATATGACCGCGCCGGCGTACGCCGGCGTCTGCAACAGCCCCGGCACGACCTGCGGTTCATACACCCGCAGCGAGGACGCGTCCGTCTCCAGGCCGATATAGACGCTGTAGCTCGGGGACAACTCGGCGAACGCGTGCCACCAGCCCTGCTGGCGCGACTCCTTCGCCATCTGCATCAGCGACTCGACCAGCTTCGCGTCCTCGACCTCATAGACCCCGCACAGGTCGCGGACGTCCCGAGGGCTGATGCTGCGCCGCCCGTTCTCCAGTCGGCTGATCTTGGACTGGGACACCAGCAGCCGGTCGGCGACCTCCTCGGCCGTCATACCCCGGTCCTCCCGGAGCCTCCTTAACTCCTGCCCCAACCGACGTCTCCGAACAGTCGGATTGACGTTCCCCGACACTCCAGGCCCCTCCGTCGATCTCCAGGCGACCGCGTGATCGCCACTGCCCTGAAGCCTGCCACCACGTGCGGTGCGTCCGCTGGCGTTTCGCGACAGAGGGTGCGCGATCACGAGCACGGGGTGTGGTGACGGGCCAAGGAGCACCCGCCACCACACCCCGTGCTCGCTATGCGGCTCCCGGTGCGGTCACTGTGGAAGAACTAGTGCGACAGCGAAGGACGTACCGCGGCTCGGGTGACTCCTCTCCGCCTGCCCTGTTCGGAAACCTGTGGTGACTGTCCGACCACGCTCATCGCCGCAGTCGCCGGCGTGCGCGCTCCTGCGCGTGCGCCGGCGCTCGTGGGCTGTGAGCGCCGTGCGGCGGCGGCCTGTCCCGCCACCCCGTTCTGCACGTCCATGACAGCGTGAGCGACGAGCCCACCCATGGGATCGTGCCGGATCAGATCCCGGAGCCTGGAGCGCGACGACCGCCCCTCGTTCCCGGGATACAGGTGCTTGCCGAGCCCGACCGCGTGCGCCAGTGCCGCAAGGGCGGCGGTCCTGGCGTCCGGTGGGGTCCCGGTGCGGATCGCGGTGTCCAGCCGAGCCCGGATCTGCCTGCTGACCGCCGTATCCGTCGCCTGATACCGGGTCGTCGGCAGCACTCCGCACATCTGGTTCTCCACCGCGTGCACCATGCCGCAGCGTTCCAGATGCGAGAGATAGGTCTGGCGAAGCCCGAGCCTGGGCCCGCCGATCCAGTGGACGGCGCGCACCGGAGAGCCGCGCCTGCGCAGCAGTTCCAGCGCCGAGTCCAGGGTTGGATCTCCGGTCGGCCGTGGCAACACCACGGCTATTCGGTCCCCATCAGGGGCTATCCGACCTGCCAGCGCCAGCTCGACGAGCTGCGCCCCGGCCAGGCCGAGGTCGAGCGACTGCGGCTGCGCCGTGGTACCCGTGGTCGGGTCCAAAGCGAGAAGCAGTAGCTCCTCCGGAATGGTTCTACGACTCCTGCCCATCCATGCCTCCCCGCGTGGATGAAAGACAGGGTGACGCCTCTCACATTGTTCTGTCGAGAGCGCGTGGTCGCTTTGGTGGGGAACCCGTAGATATGTCGTTAACGTCCTTGGGGGAGAAGAGCGTCAATGGGCCACCGCCGGCATGGCGTACCGAGGTGCACAGGAACCGGCAAACTGGTAGGGACCAGCAGCCAGTTCATTCAAGGGTCGTTGCGAGGAGGCATGGGTGTCGGGCGAGTCCCCGGACAGGTCGGATCGGGATCGGGAGCGAGAGTCATCGGAGAAGACGTCTGAGGACCCCGGAAGGGTTCCACAGGACGCCAAGGTTCCCGGGGACGAAAGCGGGAAGGCCGCCCGGGAGGCGGCTCGAAACGACGCTCAGGGGGGCGACGGAGGAGGTTCCGGGATAGCCGGGAGCGATGCGGAGGAGTCCGAAGAGGCTGACGCGTCCGGGGAGTCCGGCGTGCCCGGCGCAGACGACGGGCCGTCGGGCGAGGGGGAGTCCGCGACGGACGGGGCGAAGCCGGCGGCGGACGAGGAGGCGGACCGTGCCTCGGGCGAGGCGTCCGAGGCCGGTGCGGACGATGTCCCGGACGAGGCGACGCGGATGCTGCGGCTGCCCGCATCCGACCGTGCGGCGGCGGCGGCGGAGGAGGACGAGGGGGCGTCGGACGCCGAGGACCACCTGACGACCGAGCTGCGGGTGCCGGCCGACGCCGGAGACCGGGGAACGACCGCACTGCGCTCACTCGCGAGCGACCAGGACGAGAAGGACCGGGTCGGTGCGGACCGGGACGGCACGGACCAGGAACGGGAGAAGGTCTCCGCGTCCGGCGGCGCGGCGGGGGAGGAGCCGTCGGAGCCCGAGGGCGGCCGGGCCGCCACGGACGCTTCGTCGTCCGGCGAGGGCCAAGGCGACGGCGATGGCGCCGAGGACGGCGAGTCCGGTGGCGATGCCACGACGATGCTGCGGCTGCCCGCGTCCGAGGACGAGGCGGACGACCATGCGACGCGGATGCTGCGGCTGCCGCCGGCGGAGAAGGAGACCGGCGACCGGTTGACGACGCAGCTGCGGGTGCCGTCGGAGGGCTCGGGCGTCGACGTGGACGGCCCCGAGGAGGCCGAGGACGCCGACGCCCCGGAGGACGAGGACGGCGAGTCCGACGGCGAGTCCGGGACCAGGTCCGACAGCGACGCCACGGCGATGCTGCGGCTGCCGGCCTCGGAGGAGCGGGCGGAGCGGGGCGGGTCGCCGGACGTCACCGCGACGCTGCCCGTGGGGGAGGAGGAGACCCCGACCGGCCCGGAGGCGCCCGTCAAGGGTGGCGAAGCCGCCAAGTCGACAGAAACCAACACCCCGGAGGCGCCCGCCCGGCCAACCGAGCCCCCCGAGCCGGCACGGTCCGCCGAGTCCACCGAGCCCGCCCGCCCCGCCGACGAGCCCGAGGACTCGGACGGGCCGCAGGACTCCGAGGGGGAAGAGGACTCCGGGAGCGAGAAGGACTCCGAGGGGGAGAAGGGCTCTTCGAGCGGCGCCCGCGAGGCGGACGAGGCCGTGGCCGAGTCCCCCGCCCCCGCCGTCCCGCCCAAGCCGGCGGCATCGCCGCCCAGGCCCGCCGGCGACCCGCCGAAGCCCGAGGCCGCCCCGGCACCCGCCCTGCCGCCCAAGCCGGAGGCCGCCCCGCCCCCGGCGGACGCCGACCGCGACCCGTTGGAGCTGCTGGCGGCGCTCACCAACAAGCCCGCGCCCCCGCCCACCCCCCTGCGCACCCTGGCGCGCCGGGTCAAGATCTGGACGCCGCTCGCGGTTCTGCTGCTGATCGTCTTCGTCGTGGCACAGATGCTGCGCCCGTTGCCCGAGCCGGGACTTGAGCTGACGGCCGCCGAGACCTACACGTTCGAGGGCGAGTTGGCCGGCGTGCCCTGGCCCGAGCAGGGGCAGGCGCAGCTGGACGTGCAGGGGCTGGGTTCGTTCGGTTCGTCCGGCGAGCAGGAGCCGGTGCCGATCGCCTCGGTCGCCAAGGTGATGACGGCCTATGTGATCCTCCGCGACCACCCGATGGACCCGGAAACGGACGGCGCGGTCATCCCGGTGGATCAACAAGCCGAGGACGACGCGGGGTTGAGCGCCGACGGCGAGTCGACCGTCGACGTGGAGGCCGGCACCGACATGACCCAGCGGGAGGCGATCCAGGCGATCATGATCGCCTCCGCCAACAACGTGGCCCGGCTGCTGGCCCGTTGGGACGCCGGCTCGGAGGAGGAGTTCGTCGAGAAGATGAACGAGGCCGCCGCCGAGCTGGGCATGACGGACACCGTCTACACCGATCCGAGCGGGCTGCGCGAGGAGACCGTCAGCACGGCCGCCGACCAGGTGAAGCTGGCCAAGGAGGTCATGAAGGACCCCTTCTTCCGCGAGATCGTCCGGATGCCGTCCTACGAGGACAGCCGGGGCCGGCTGCACTACAACTACAACCAGCTGGTCCCGATGGACGGGGTGATCGGCATCAAGCCCGGCACCACCACCGTCGCCGGCGGCAATCTGATGTTCGCGGCCGAGCAACAGGTCGGCGACACCACGCAGTTGATCGTCGGCGCCGTGCTGGCCCAGCCGCCGCACCCGTCCGACAACTCGATCCTGACCGGGGCGTTGACGGCGGGGCGCGAGTTGATGCGGTTCGCCCAGGGGGAGTTGGTGGCCGAGCCGCTGCTCTCCGCCGGCGATGTGGTCGGCGAGGTGGACGACGGCCTGGGCGGCAGGGTGCCGCTGGTGGTCACCGAGGATCTGCCGGTGGTCGGCTGGCCCGGGCTTGAGGTGCGTCTGGAACTGGAGGAGAACGCCGACGGGGTGCCGGGTTCGGCCGAGGCGGGCACCGAGGTCGGCACGCTCCGGGTCGGCGAGGGCGACGGCAGCGTGGAGGTGCCGGTGGCGCTGGGCGAGGACCTGGCGGAACCCGGGTTCGGTGCACGGTTGACCCGGATCACCTGATCCAGAACGGGCGTTGACGGGCGGTTCCGATCGATTGTGATCGGAACTGCCCGCCCCCGGTGACGACCGTTCGGCCGGTCTCCGCCCCCGCACCCCGACTCGCCGTGCCACGTGGGGCGTTGGCCGGCTCCGGTGTGCGCCGAGCCCGCCGCGCGGGGCTGCCGGGTGGGGGTGCCGCACGCTACAGTCGGAGCCCGCGTCTGCTGGGGAAGCGTGCGAACGTGTGAGGGGGCGCCGGTGGAATGTCCTTCTTGCGGCTCGGCTGAGGGCCGCAGGCTCAACAACGGCAACTGGGTGTGCGAAGACTGTGGCTCGGTCACCGCAGGATGAGGCGGCGTGGCTGGATCTCGACCCGGCCACCAGGGCGAAGCTGGACTTCCTGGACCCTGAGGACTTCACCGTGGGCCCCACCGCCGAGGGGGCGGCCCAGTGGGAGCGGTTCACGGCGATCCTCGACAAGGCCGAGAACTACCGTCCGCCCCACTGAGCCGGGGCCGGGCAGCGAGCCGTCCCGCCGGAGAACGCGCCGGGCCGGCCCGGGAACGCGCCTCGGCAGCCGGTGAACGGGCCGGCAGCCGGTGAACGGGCCGGCCGCCGGTGAACGAGGCCCGTGGCTCCGAGGGGAACGCGCCCCGTCAGTGCGAGTGCCGGGGCACCGCGTCGCCGCTGCCACCGACCAGGAAGTCGAGGTCGGCGCCCTCGTTGGCCTGGGTGACATGCTCCACATAGAGCTTGGCCCAGCCCCGCGTGGGCGGCGCGTCCACGGGGGCCGGCCTGGGCTCCCGCGCCCGGGCGGCCAGTTCCTCCTGGTCCACGTCCAGGTCGAGCCGGCGGGCGGCCACGTCGATCTCGATCCAGTCCCCCGTGCGCACCAGCGCCAGCGGTCCGCCGACGGCCGCCTCGGGGGCGACGTGCAGCACGCAGCTGCCGTAGCCGGTCCCGCTCATGCGGGCGTCGCTGATCCGCAGCACGTCGGTGATCCCCGCCTCCAACAGCACCTTGGGCACCGGCACGTTGCCCACCTCGGGAAAGCCGGGGTAGCCGCGCGGCCCCGCGTTGCGCACGACGATCACGGTGCCGGCGGTGACCGGAAGCTCGGGGTCGTCGGCGTCGGCGATGTAGTCCTCGACCCGGTCGTAGACCAGGGCCTGGCCCCGGTGCTTGAGCAACTCGGGTGAGGCGGCCGACACCTTGAGCACCGCGCCGTCCGGCGCGAGGCTGCCCCGGAGCACGACCGTGCCCTCGCCGGCCGGGCGGAACGGCTCCTCGGCGGTCCTGATCACCTCGCGGTTCCAGCAACGCGCGCCGCCCGTCTCGGTGGCCATGTCCCGCCCGCTGACGGTGATCGCCTCCCGGTGCAGCAGCCCCATCCCGTCCAACTCCCGCAGGACGACCGGGAGTCCGCCCGCGTAGTAGAAGTCCTCCATCAGGAAGCGGCCGGACGGCATCAGGTCGACGAGCACCGGAACCTCGGTGGTGAGCGCGTCGAACTCCGCCAGCGACAGCGGCACGCCGACCCGTCCGGCCAGCGCCAGCAGATGGACCACGGCGTTGGTCGAGCCGCCGAGCGCCGCGTTGGCGCGGATGGCGTTCTCGAAGGCGTCCCTGGTCAGCACCTTCGAGGGCCGCAGGTCCTCCTCGACCAGCGCGACCGCGCGCCGCCCCGCCGCCTGGGCCAGGGCGTAACGGCGGGCGTCCACGGCGGGGATGGCCGCCGATCCCGACAGCTGCATCCCGAGCGCCTCCGCCACACAGGCCATGGTGGAGGCGGTGCCCATCGTCATGCAGTGGCCCCGGCTGCGGGACATGCAGCCCTCGGCCTCCGCGAGGTCGGCCGCGTCCATCCGGCCGGCCCGCACCTCCTCGCTGAGCCGCCAGACGTCGGTGCCCGAACCGATGTCCCGGCCCTGGAACCTGCCGTTGAGCATCGGCCCGCCGGTGACCATCAGCGCCGGCAGGTCCACGCTGGCCGCGCCCATCAGCATCGCCGGGGTGGTCTTGTCGCAGCCGGAGAGGAGGACCACGCCGTCCAGCGGGTTGGCCCGGATCGTCTCCTCGACCTCCATCGCCATCAGATTGCGGAACAGCATGGTGGTCGGCCGCATCAGGGTCTCGCCCAGCGACATCACGGGGAACTCCAGCGGCAGCCCGCCGGCCTGCCAGACGCCGCGCTTGACGTACTCGGCGACGTCCCTCAGGTGCGCGTTGCAGGGCGTCAGTTCCGACCAGCTGCTGGCGATGCCGATGACCGGCCGGCCGTCGAACACCTCGGGCCCCAGGCCCTGGTTGCGCATCCAGGAACGGTGGATCATGCCGTTGCGCCCCTCGGCGCCGAACCATGCCGCGCTCCGCCGCGTGCCGTCCCGTTGCTCGCTCATGCCCTACCTCCGACGTTCCTTGTTCGGGCTCCCCGGCTTCTGCCCAACCTTTGAACCACTTTCGGACCCGTTTCGATCGTTGTCGGTCGGGTTCGCCGCCACCAGGATCTTGATGTGGCGGCCGCGCTCGGCGCCGGTCAGCACGTCGAGCCCGCCGGTCACGGCGTCCGACAGCGGCACCCGACCGGTGACCAACGCGGCGGCCGCCTCGGCGTGTTGGGCCAGGAAGGCGAGCGCGGGCCGCAGGTCGGCCGTGGTCTGGTGGGACATCGAGCCGACCAGCGTCAACTCCCGCTTGGCCGCCGCCGCCACGTCGAACGGGACCGGCGCCCCCGGCAGCCCGGCCAGCCCGACCGTTCCGCCCGGCCGGGCCGCCGCGCAGGCCAGGGCGAAGCCGGGCCCGGTGCCGGTGCAGTCGACGGTGAGGTCGGCGGCGGAGGCCGGCGGGTCCAGGTCGGCGCGCCGGGTCGGCAGCCCCAGGGCGCGCGGGACCGCCAGCCGCTCCTCGCCGACGTCGGCCAGCGTGACCGCGTCCCCCTCGGCGCGCAGGATCAGCGCGGTGGCCAGGCCGATGGAGCCGGCGCCGACGATCAGCCCCTCGCGCCCGCCGGGCCGGCCCAGCCGGCGCACCAGGTGCCAGGCCACGGCGAACGGCTCGGCCAGCGCGGCCACCGCCGGGTCGAGCCCCCCGGGCGCGGCCACCACCATCCGGGCGGGCACGGTGACCAGTTCGGCGAGCCCGCCGTCCGCCGACATCCCGATGTGCCCGAAGTCGGGGCACAGGTGGTAGGCCCCACCCGCGCAGAGGGCGCAACGGCCGCAGGGGATCAGCGCGTTGAGGGCGACGAGCGCCCCCGGCGCGAGCCCGGACACGCCGGCGCCGACCGCGTCGACGAAGCCGGACACCTCGTGCCCCAGCACCACCGGCGCCCGGCCGCCGGTCACCGGGTGCGGTCGGGTCGGGATCTCGATCGGCCCCTCCCGGTACTCCAGCAGGTCGGTGCCGCACAGTCCGCACCAGGCGACCGCGACCCTGACCTCTTCGGGACCCGGGGCCGGCGCGTCCGGAACGGTCTCGTACCGGACGTCGCGCCGGCCGTGCCACCGCACTGCGCGCATCGGCCATCTCCTCAGGTGGTCTCTCGGCGGGCTCCCCGAAACGGCGCCCGGTCGCGCCCCCGTCGCGCGGGCGCGCACCCGAGGCGGCCGGAGCGACAGGAGCGTCTGGGAGCGCTCCCCACCTGGCCCTGCCCAGGCACGGACCTCCCGGAACCCACCCGTAGACACTAGTTCGCCACGGTCGGGCGAAAAGGGGTGCGGACCGGACGGATGGGCTGCGAATAGGGGTCATCCGCTGCCGCGATAACCCATGACACACCGGTGCCCCGGGGCCGACTGTCGCTCGTCAAGGCACGCGGGCCGGTCTGGCGAGGACCAGGTTCCGTCGGGGCCGGTCAGGGCCGATCAAGGGCCAACCAAGGGTCATGGGAAGTCAGTCGGAGGCGTCAATGGTGTCGCAATCACAGCCCCGGCGGCCGAGCCGGCGGCAGCTGCTGCGGACAACCGCGCTGGGGGCCGCGGCGTTCGCCGCCGCGCCCGTGCTCAGCGCGTGCGGCGGCGGGTCGGGGGGTTCGTCGGGCAAGGCGACGGTGCGGGTCTGGCACTGGTACGACCAGCAGCGCGACGAGTGGCCGCGCCTGGTGGAGGAGTTCGAGGCGGCCAACCCCAACATCACCGTCGAGGAGCGGCAGTTCGGCGACCCGGACAGCTACCTCCCCGCGCTCCAGTCGGCCGTGGCCGCCGGCGATCCGCCGGAGATCTTCGCCCCGCACGTACTGGCCATCGAGTACGGCAGGGCCGGCATCTCCGCCGACCTGAGGAGCGACCTGGGTGAGGACTTCCTCGGCGGCTTCTTCCAGTCGGCCAACGACCTCTTCGTGGACGACGGCAAGCAGTTCGGCCTGGGCTGGATGGCCCAGACCTTCGGGATCTTCTACCACCCGAGGCACTTCGAGAACGCCGGCGTCGACATCCCCGAGACCTGGGACGACCTGATCGAGGCGGCCGCCGCGATCCGGGCGACCGGCGTCGAGCCCTGCGTGCTCTCCAACAACCCCGGCACCAACGGCCTGGACTTCTTCCTGCCGTTGATCACCCAGGTCACGGACGACCCACGGCTGTTGCTCGACCTCGACCTCCAGCGGAACGGGGCCTCCTGGGACTCGCCCGAGGTGATCGAGGCGCTGACGCTGGTGCGTCGGCTCCAGGACGAGGGCGCGTTCGCGCCGAACCCGAACGGGATCACCACGGCCCAGGGCGAGCAGATGCTCTACACCGACCGGGCCGCGATGCTCTTCATGGGCTCCTGGGTTCCGCAGGACTTCGTGCAGGACGCGCCGCCGGAGTTCGTCGAGGAGTACCGGGTGATGAAGACGCCGGCGCTGACCTCGGGCGCCCGGCACTGGTGCTCCAACCAGGCGGGCGCGGCCTTCGCGGTCAGCGAGACCAGCCCGCACAAGGAGGCGGCGCTGGACTTCCTGCGCTTCCTCTACGAGCCGGAGCGCTATGCCGAGGTGATGAACAACTCCCACTCGATGCCGGCGACCTCGGCCGCCGCCGAGCAGGTCGCCGACCCCGTGCTGGCCGAGATGACCTCCTGGCTGCTGGACGGCGACGGCGCCCCGCACATCCTGATGGGACCCGGCTCCTCCGACTCGGCGGCCAACGCGGTCTCCGCGGTGATCGACGGCTCGTCAGCCCCCGAGGCGGCCGCCGCCGAGATCCAGAGCGGCGTCGAGCGGGCGGCGAACCGCTGATGGCGGTCGCGGCACCCAGGGCGCCACGGCGCGGCGGGGCGCCACCGCGCGGCGGGCGGGGCAGGTCGGCGGCGCTCGCCGGTTACCTCTTCGTGCTGCCGACCGTGGCGCTCTTCTCCGTCTTCGTCGCCTATCCGTTCCTGCGTTCGATGTATCTGAGCCTGACCCGCTGGTCAGGCTTCGGCACCCCGGACTTCGTGGGCCTGGAGAACTTCGACAACCTGGTCTCCGACCCCGTCTTCTGGGACGCGTTGACCACCACGCTGGTCTTCACGCTGGCCTGCACCGTGCTCCAGACGGCGGTGCCGCTGCTGTTGGCGGTGCTGCTCAACCGTGGTTGGCGGCTGGGCGTCGTCTTCCGCACGGTGATCTTCGTTCCGGCGGTGGTCTCGTTCGTGGTCACCGGTTCGCTCTGGCAGATGGTCTATGACCCCAACTTCGGCCAGCTGAACCAGTTCCTGGAGGGGATCGGGCTCGGCTCCCTGGCCCAGCCCTGGCTGGCCGACACCACCACGGTGCTGCCGGCGCTGGTCGTGGTCTCGCTCTGGCAGGCCGCCGGGCTCTACATGCTGATCTATCTGGCGGGTCTCCAGGGCATCGACCCGGTGCTCTACGAGGCGGCCAGGATCGACGGGGCGACGGCCTACCAGCGGTTCCG
The DNA here is from genome assembly GCF_003696235.1 of Streptomyces triticirhizae. Taxonomy (GTDB): domain Bacteria; phylum Actinomycetota; class Actinomycetes; order Streptomycetales; family Streptomycetaceae; genus Streptomyces; species Streptomyces triticirhizae. The sequence goes on along the minus strand of NZ_RFFJ01000012.1, from coordinate 19,255 downwards.
GCATGTGACGGTGCCCATGCTGCGCCGGGTGACGGCCGTGGTGGTGCTGTTGAACGTCGTGAACGGGTTCAAGACCTTCGACGTGATCTATGTGATGACGGGCGGCGGCCCCAACCGGGCCTCGGAGGTGCTGGGCACCTATCTCTACGGCCTGGCCTTCGGCTCCTCCGCCGGCGCGGTGCCGTCGTTCGGCTATGCCACCGCCATCAGCATGGTGGTCTTCGTGCTCTGCCTGCTGGCCACCCTGGTTCAGGTTCGTGTCAACCGGAAGGCACGCGATGTCCATTGAGACGCTCAACAGGACCGCCAGGCCCCCGCGCGTCCGGATCGCCCGGCTGTTCGGCTATCTGCTGCTGATCGTGATCTCGGCGGCCTCCGCCTATCCGCTGCTGTGGATGCTGATCACCTCGGTGCGGCCACGGAACACGGTCTTCGGCGGCGGCTTCCTCCCGGACGAGTTCACCTTCGACGCCTATCGACAGGCGTGGACCGATCTCAACTTCCCGCGCCATTTCATGATCACGCTGGTGATCACCGTGATCACGGTGCTGGGGGTGGTGGCGCTGGCGACGCTGGCCGGCTACGCCTTCGCCCATCTGGAGTTCCGGGGCAAGCAGTTCATCTATGTGACGCTGCTGAGCACCATCATGCTGCCCGTCACCGCGATCGTGATCCCGCTCTTCCTCGAACTGGACGCGCTCGGGCTGCTGGGCGGCCAGACCGGCCTGGTGCTGGTCTACATCGGAACCTCGGTCCCGTTCGCCATGTTCCTGATGCGCGTCTTCTTCGAGACCCTGCCGCACGAACTCGTCCAGGCGGCCCGGGTGGACGGGGCCGGCGAGTTCGCGATCTTCGCCAGGGTGATGCTGCCGCTGGCCGCGCCGGGGGCGGCCACGGTGGTCATCTTCCAGTTCATGAACACCTGGAACGAGTTCCTCTTCGCCCAGACCTTCCTCAGGACCCCCGAGCAACTGCCCCTGCAACCCGTGCTCTACGCGGCGGTCGGCCAGCACTCGACCGACTGGCCGCTGCTCTGTGCCTCGCTGACCATGTCCATTCTGCCGATCATCATGGTGTACATGCGGATGCAGCGGCGGTTCGTCGCCGGGATGACGCTCGGCGCCGTCAAGAGCTGAGCCGCCATCGAGGCACGCCCCGAGGCACGCCCCCAGAAAGGAAAGACGGACCATGTCCCACCCGTCCGGTTCCCACCCGTCCGGAATGTCCTATGTCGAGATCGGCGTCAGCGACGCCGAGCGCTCCCTCGACTTCTACCGGGGGCTGCTCGGCCTGCGCCCCGCCGAGGCGCCGCCCGAGCCGCCCGCGCCCGACGTCCACTGGCTGACCGCCGAGGGCGCGCTGGTCAAGCTGGTGGTGAGGGACCCCGGAGCGGTCCCCGAAGGTCCGTTGGGCGGCTGGGTCGGGGACGATCTCCAGCGCGGGATGCGGCACTTCGGGCTGAAGGTCGGCGACGTGTACCGGCAGGCGGAACGGCTCCGCTCCGCCGACGTCCCCTTCACCGTGGAGCCGGTGCGCGCCGTCGGCGACGTCAACCTGGCCTTCTTCACCGACCCCGACGGGGCGCTACTGGAGATCATCGATGGCCACCTCACCTACCACGAGGTGACCACGCCCGAACTGGCCGACCGCGAGCGACGGTTGGCCGAGAACAGGTCCCCGGACGCCGACCCGGTCTTCGACCATGTGGCCGTCACCTCCGGCGACCTGGACGCCACCCTGGCCTACTACCGCGACGAACTGGGCTACCCGGTGATCGGCCGGCTGGTGCACGACCAGGACCCGCGCGGCTTCGTCATCGACTATCTCCAGGCGGGCGGGGCGGTGTTGGAGGTCTTCACCTACACCGCCGCCGAGACCGTGCCGGCGCCCGACCCGGCCCGCGACCGGCTCGGCCTGCGGGCCATCGGCCTGGCCGCCGAGACCGGCCGCGCGGTCGACCCGCACGGGGTCCCGCTGCGCCGGGTGTCGAACGGCTCCGGCTCGGCGTCGGGCTCGGGGGCGGGGGAACGATGACGGCGGCGACCGAGGCGTTCCCGCCGCGCCGGCTGGGCCGGACCGGGCTGTGGGTGCCGGAGATCTGCTTCGGCGGCGGCGCGTTGGCGAGTATGCCGGCCGCGTTCGGCTACGACGTGCCCGAGGAGCGCGCGCTGGAGACGGTCCGGGCGGTGCTGCGCGGCCCGGTCGGCTTCCTGGACACGGCCGCCGGCTACGGGGACGGGCGCGGCGAACGGATCATCGGCACCGCGCTGGCCGAACTCGGCGGCCCCCCGCCGGGCTTCGTGCTCTCCACCAAGGTGGACCGCTCCCCGGTCACCGGCGACTACTCGGCCGCGCAGGTGCGTCGTTCGCTGGAGGGCAGCCTGGAGCGGCTCGGTCTTGACCGGGTGCAACTCCTCTATCTGCACGATCCGGAGCACATCTCCTTCCAGGACGGGATGGCGCCGGGCGGCCCGGTCGAGGAGCTGGTGCGCATCCACGAGGAGGGCCTGGCCCAGCACATCGGCGTCGCCGGCGGCCCGGTCGGGCTGATGGCGCGCTATGTCGCGACCGGCGTCTTCGACGTGCTGCTGACCCACAACCGCTGGACGCTGATCGACCGTTCGGCCGACCAGCTGATCACCGCCGCGCACGCCGCGGGGCTGGCGGTCGTGAACGCGGCCCCGTTCGGCGGCGGGCTGCTCGCCAAGGGGCCCGACCGGCACGCCCGCTACGCCTACACCCAGGCCGACGCGGTGGTGCTGGACCGGGTGCGGGAGATCGCGGCGGCCTGCGCGGAGCACGGGGTGCCGCTGCCGGCGGCGGCCATCCAGTTCTCCACCAGGGACCCGAGGATCTCCGCGACCGTGCTGGGCGTCACGCGACCGGAGCGGGTGGCCGAGACCATCGAGCTGAGCCGCTGGTCCATACCGGAGGGGCTGTGGCCCACGCTCGACGCGTTGGCGGCGCCCTCCGACCACTGGCAACACTGAGACCGCCCGCGCGCCCCGGCCACACCGCACACGGAACCACCAGCGGGACCAGCAGCGGAACCACCAGCCGGAACCGACGGCGGAACGACAAGGAACCACCCAGAACGACCCCAGGACTGTCAACTCATGACCTCTGTCAACCAATCCGCATCAACCGCCACCTCCCAGGACCTCTCCCAGGTACGGTTCCCCGAAGGCTTCGTCTGGGGCACCGCCACCGCCAGCTACCAGGTGGAGGGGGCCGTGCACGAGGACGGCCGGGGCCCGTCCATCTGGGACACCTTCGCCCACACCCCGGGCAGGATTCTCGGTGGCGACACCGGTGACATCGCCGACGACCACTACCACCGCTACCCCGAGGACATCTCGCTGATGGCCGACCTCGGGATCACCCACTACCGCTTCTCCCTCGCCTGGCCCCGCATCCAGCCCGAGGGCCGGGGCCAACTCAACGCCGCCGGCGTCGACTTCTACAGCCGGCTGGTCGACGGCCTGCTGGAGCGCGGCATCCAGCCCTGGGTCACCCTCTACCACTGGGACCTGCCGCAGCCGTTGGAGGACGCCGGCGGCTGGCCGGCCCGGGACACCGCCGAGCGGTTCGCCGAGTACGCGGCGGCGATCCACGACCGGCTTGGCGACCGGGTGCCGGACTGGACGACGCTCAACGAGCCCTGGTGCTCGGCGTTCCTCGGCTATGCCAGCGGCGTGCACGCCCCGGGGCGCACCGAGGGGCCGGCCGCGCTGCGCGCCGCGCACCACCTGCTGCTGGGGCACGGCCTGGCCGTGCGCGCGCTGCGCGAACAGGGCGCGCGCGACGTCGGGATCACCGTCAACCTCTACCCGGTGGACCCGGTCACCGACAGCCCCGCCGACCGTGACGCCGCCCGCCGGATCGACGGCCTGATGAACCGCGTCTTCCTGGAGCCGCTGCTGCGCGGCTCCTACCCCGACGACCTGCTCGCCGACCTCGCCCCGGTCGTGGACTTCGACCATGTGCGGGACGGCGATCTGGCCACCATCAACGCGCCGTTGGACTTCCTCGGCGTCAACTACTACACGCGCCACGTGGTGCGCGCCGGGACCCGGCCGGCCGAGCCGCGCCCGACCAACTGGGTCGGCTCCGAGGACGTCGAGTTCGTCAGGCGCGGCATCCCGCAGACCGCCATGGGTTGGGAGATCGACCCCGACGGGCTGTACGAGACGCTCACCCGGGTCTGGCGGGAGTACGGGCCGCTGCCGCTCTATGTCACCGAGAACGGCGCGGCGTTCGACGACAGGCTGGACGCCGACGGGCGGGTGCGGGACGAGGACCGCCGCTCCTATCTGGAGCGGCACTTCGCCGCCGCCCAGCGGGCGTTGGCCGAGGGCGTGGACCTGCGCGGCTACTTCGTGTGGAGCCTGCTGGACAACTTCGAGTGGGCCTTCGGCTACAGCAGGCGGTTCGGCCTGGTCCACGTGGACTACGAGACCCAGGCCCGCACCCTGAAGGACTCGGGTCGCTGGTTCGCGGAGATCACCCGCGCCAACGGGCTGTAGTCGCACGCGGGTTCCTCGACTCGGCCGAGGTCCCGTCCGTCAGGGGAGTCCGTCCCCGCCGGCGCCGTCGGGAAGGCGCGGCGCCGGCAGGGACGTCACCAGGTCGCGGACCAGGCAGACCACGGGGGAGTCCGCGCGGTCGGCGCGCCACCACACCGCGACATGGCGCTGCACCTGGCTGGCGGCCACCGGAACGAGTTCCAGCCCGGCGCAGTTGGCGGTCAGCATGGCCAACGCGTTGGTGACGCCTATGCCGAGCCCGCCGCGCACCAGCGCGGCCAGCGTCTGCGGCTGGTTGCTCTGGAACGCGATGGTGGGGCGGATGCCGGCCTCGGCGAAGGCGAGGTTGGTCTCGAACTGGCGCGGCGCCCGTTCCGTCGGCTCCCCGATGGTCACCAGCGGGTGGTGGGCCACCTGCCGCAGCGAGACCGGGCCGGTGCCGGCCAGCGGATGGCCCGACGGCGCGACCACGACCAGCGGTTCGCTCCACAGCCAGCGGTTGACCAGCCGGTCGTCGCGCACCAGCGGGAGGACCGGGCGGATGGCCAGGTCGATCTCGCCGGCGATCAACAGGTCCTCCAGCGAGAGGGTGGGCCCCTCGACCAGCGCGGTGGCGACGCCGGGCGCGGTGCGGCGCAGGCGGCGGACCAGGGTCGGGTAGAGGAACGCGGCGGCGCTGGGGTACATCCCGATCCGCACCTCGCCGCGCACCACCCCGTTCGCCCCGTCCGCCACCTCGGAGAAGACGCCGATCCTGGAGAGGATCTCCTCGGCGTGCGGCAGCAGCGCCCGCCCCTCGGGGGTGAGCGCCACCGGCTGCACCGAGCGGTCGAAGAGGCGGGCGCCCAGCACCTGTTCCAGCTCGCCGATGTGGGAGCTGACCCTTGGCTGGGAGCGGAAGAGCGCCTTGGCGGCGGCGGAGAACCCGCCCTCGCGGGCGACCGCGACAAAGCTCGCGATCCAGTCGAGTCGGTAGTTGTGGGCACCGGAGAGATCCACGCCGCCTCCTGTCCGCCGTGCCGGCCCGGACCTCGCGGGCCGGCCGCGAGGTCCGCCGCCGGAGCCGTGTCGGCCTCAGCGGATGAACCGCTCCACGAAGTCCCGGCCGAGGCCCACGCTTTCGTAGTGGGCGCGGCACATGTCGATCTTGGTGAACGTGTCCTCGTAGCCGGTCTGGTGTCCCTGTTCGTCGACATAGACCATTGCGCCCGAAATATTGAACAGCGTGATCATATAGTCGCAATCAGGGGGCACCGCAAGGGTGTGGATCTCGCCGGGAGGTTCATAGACGAAGCTTCCACGTTCGGCGACCCACTCGTGCTCGTGGTAGTGCCAGCGTCCCTCGATCACATACCCGAAGACCGCGCCCGGGTGGCGATGGCGGGAGACGATCCCGGAGGCGGTGACCTTGAGCAGGTTGCACCACTGTCCGGTCACGGTGTTAAACATCAACGGTCGGAACCAGACGTTGGGCGCCTGTGGCACCCAGACCCGGTCGTCCTCGGGCACGGCCGGGACGGCGATCTCCTCGGGGTAGTCGGCGGAGACGGGGATCATGTGCGTTCCTAATCCTTGAGTAAGCGGTTCCGGTTGGCCCGTTGGAGGGCTGTCCGGACTGTCTTGGCTGGTTTCGTGGTGGTTCGTGGGCATCGGGATGATCCCTGTTGGTTCCCGGCCCGTGAGGCCTTCCGAGAGACCGGTGGCGCCCGATGTCTTCGCGCCCCCGCGAAACCAGCCGGCCTGTGCGAGACGTTGATCGTCGTGGCGTGAGCCCGCCGCGCGGTGACCCCAGCCAACTCCGCGAGCCCTTCGAGCTCTGGGACAGACCGGGGCCCGCGCGGTGCGCTGGTGCCGCGAACGGCTGGTGAGATGGCGGACCGAAGAGTCCTGGGATCAGGTCGCCGCGCGGCCCGTCCACGCGATCAACCCGCTCGCGGCAGCCCGCTACCGCGACCGGCACAGCGTCTCGCGCGGCAAGTCCGACCCCGGCGACGCGCTGGTGCTGGCGAACATCCTGCGCACGGACATCCACGCCCGGGCGCTCGCCGAGATCGGAGACGACCCCGACCGCTTCACCGACGCCCGCGCCCTGAAGGCCTACGCCGGCTCCGCCCCCGTCACCCGCGCCTCGGGCAAGAAGAAGTTCGTCGGCCGCCGCTACATCAAGAACAACCGCCTGATCAACGCCGGATTCCTCTGGGCCTTCTCGGCCCTCAAGGCATCCCCGAAAGCCGACGCACACCACCGCCGCCGCCGACGCCAGGCCGGGGACTGGCACGCCCAGGCCCAACGACACCTGTTCAACCGCTTCCTCGGACAGCTCTACCACTGCCCGCACACCCGGCAGCTCTTCGACGAACAACACGCATTCACCTCCTCCTCACCGGATCTGGCCGTCGCGGCTTGACTTCTCAGACACGTGAGATGCCTCTCTGGTCGGTCGGGAGCCGGCTCGGGGCTGCGGCCCGTCGGGCCCGCCGGGCGGCGTGGGCTCAGGAAGCCAGATAGCCGCCGTCCACCGGCAGCACGGCCCCGGTGACGAAGCCGGCGTCGGGTCCGGCGAGGAAGGCGACGGCCCCGGCGACCTCGGCGGCCTCGCCCCAACGCCCCATGGGCGTGCGGTCGATGATCCGCTCCGCCGCCCCGGGCCGTTCCTGGAGTTCCTCGGTCAGCCGGGTCCTGATCCAGCCGGGCGCCACGGCGTTGACGCGCACCCCGTCGGCGGCCCAGGCCACGGCGAGGGCCTTGGTCAGCTGGACCACGCCGCCCTTGCTGGCCGAGTAGCCGGGCACCCTGGGCCCGCCGAAGAAGCTCAGCATCGAGGCCACGTTGACCACGCAGCCGCCGGCCGCGACCAGCGCGGGCCGGGCGGCGACGCAGGCGCGCATGGTGCCGGTGAGGTTGACCGCCAGCACCCGCTCGAAGACCTCGGGCCGGTGCTCGTCGTCCCGCTGGAGCACCCCGGCCGCGTTGACCAGGACGTCCAGGCTGTCGAACCGGTCGAAGAACGCCGTGACCTGGTCGGGACGCGTGACGTCCAACTCGACTCCGGGGGCCGGGGCGTCCAGCCCGGCGACCGTGACCTCGGCTCCCGCCGCCGCGAACCGTTCGGCCACGGCGGCCCCGATGCCGCTGGTGCCGCCGACCACGACGACCCGCCGGATGGCTGCCACGTCACCAACCGCCTTCCGCTTCCTCGCGCTCCCGGTCAGCGCGCCGGGCTGTGAGCCATGGCACCATGGCGCGCCGGCGGCCCGCCGCCGTCATTCGCCCCCTGAATGGCGTCCATCCCCAGCGGTGATGGACCCCGCGCGGGGCCGGCACCCGTCCCGTTCCGGTGACCGGCACCCGTCCCGTTCCGGTGAACGGACCGCCGCCGGGCGGGCGTCGGACGTCTGCTTGGATGGCGGGGCGACGCGCCACCGTGCCCAGAGAGTGAGCGCGCGCGGCGAGCAGACGGCATCCGAACAGCACAGAGGCAGAGGAGAACCGGTGAGTGTCGACCCGTTGGGGCAGTTCCTGGCCGACAACCGTTACCCGGGGCGCGGGGTGCTCTGGGCCAGAACGCGGGCCGGCGAGCTGGTCGGCGGCTACTTCCTCACCGGGCGCAGCCCCGCCTCGCAGGCCAGGCGACTGCACTTCGAGGACGAGCGACTGATCGTCTCGCCCACCGACGAGACCGCCCACGACCCCCTGCGGCACTATGCGGCGGCCATCGAGGACGAGCGCTGGCTGGTCTTCGGCAACGGCGAGCAGGTCTCGACGGTGGCCGACCGCCTCGCCGCCGGCGAAGCGCCCGCCGTCGCCCTGGACCGGCTGGAGTACGAACCGGACCCGCCGATCCTCACCTCGCGGATCACGGTGATCGCCGACCTCGCGGACCCCGGCACCGCCTGCCTGGGCGCGGCCCGGCGCAGCGCCGGCGCCCGCGAGGCCGGCAACCTGGTCACCGTCACGGTGCGGGACCTCGCGCCGGGCGATGTGGTGTTGATGACCACCTACCGTTCGGACGGCGGCACGGTGCTGCCCGCCGAGCCCTACGCCGAGGCCACGACGGAGGCGGCCGACGCGGCCGGCTTCCTGGACGAGATCTGGCGGGCGCTCACCCCCGAACTGCGCGTCGCCGCCGCCGCGTTCACCCCAGGCCGGCTGACCGGCGCCGCCCTGCGCCACCGGACCGACTGACCACCGGCCTCGGGCCGGCCGGACCGCCGGACCGCGCCCCGGCGGCTCCGGAACGGGACCCGCACCGGAGCCGCCGGGGCGCGGCGTTTCGTACGATGACCGGCATGGACCTGGTCGTGACCCGCTTTGATCACCCCGACGCCCGCAAGCTCAACGACGAGGTGCAGGCGGAGTACGCGGCGCGCTATGACGACGAGGGCGATCAGACCCCGCTGGCGCCGGAGATGTTCGACCCGCCGCACGGCCTCTACCTGCTCGCCTACGACCCGCTCGGCCGTCCCGTCGCCACCGGCGGCTGGCGCGCCCAGGAGGCGGCGGGCGACGAGGGCTACCGCGACGGGGACGCCGAGATCAAGCGCATGTATGTGGTGCCGGAGGCCAGGGGCCTCGGCCTCGCCCGGCGCATCCTGGCCCGGCTGGAGGACGACGCCCGCCGCGCCGGCCGGACCAGAATGGTCCTGGAGACGGGCATCGCCCAGCCGGAGGCGATGAACCTCTACGCCACCAGCGGCTACACGATGCTGCCGCGCGCCGAACACTTCGGCTTCTACCGGCACGCGCCCAACAGCCGCTGCTACGCCAAGGACCTGCGGGCGGCCGGTCAGCCCTGACCAGCCGTGACCCGGGCCCGTTCCCCGGCGCCGCCCTCGTCCCGCGCCGACCGCGGGCGCCGCCGCCCGCCCCACAGGATCGCGGCGGTCCCCAGCAGCGCCCAGCCGACGAGCACCGCCAGCGGGAAGCCGGCCCCGTTGCCGTCGAAGAACGCCACCGAGCGCAGCAGGCTCGCCCCCGCGCCGGTCGGCAGCCACTGGCCCAGCGCGCCCACCGGCTCCGGCAGCATCTCGGGCGCCGAGGCCGCCCCCGACCAGGGGTTGCCCAGCAGCATCAGCAGGACGGCGCCGACCCCGATCCCGGCCTGACCCAGCAGGGCGGCGAACCCGGCGACGGTGGCGCCGCCGGCCAGCATCAACAGCCCCAGCACGCCGGCCACCTGCCACCAGTCGCCGGCCAGCACATCGAGCCAGTCGTGGGCGATGACGGTGGCCACGACTCCGGCCAGCGCGGCGGCCCCCACCAGCCCGACCAGCGCCCGGCCGCCGCGCAGCCCGCTCACGGCGATCAGCGCACCGGTCGCGATCCCGGCGATCACCAGCGGCAGCAGGCTCGTGCCGAAGACCGCGCCCCTGGGGTCGCCGTCCGGCGCCGGCACCACGTCCGTCACCGTCACCGAGGCGCCCTCGGGCGCCTGCGCCTCGGCCACGCCGACCAGCAGCTGGGAGACGCTGGCGCCGCCGGCGCCCGCCGTCAGCACCTCGGGCGGTCCCTCGCCGGAGAAGACGAAGGCGCCGTAGATCTCCCGCTCCTCGATCGCCCGCCGCGCCGCCTCCTCGTCCGGGTACTCCCGCACGTCGAACGCGTCGCCCTGGGCGGCCAGCCCCTCGACGGCCGGGGCCGTCGCCTGCGCGGGGCCGGCCACCCCGACCGGCAGGTCGTGGGGTGCGCTCCGGGCGTTCGGCCAGGTGAAGGCCCAGAGCACAAAGCCGACCAGCAGGGGAACGGCGACGATCAGGCCGATCAGCGTCCGGTCGAGGGGGCCGCCGAGGGCGAGGGGGCAGGGGAACGTTGTGGCGTGCGCACGTCGAACCTCCGGGAGTTCGGTCGACGCGCCGGCCGCGCCCCGGGAGAAGCCGGCGGAGGTCGGACGCGCCAAAGAGAAGGATCGTTCGTTTTACGTCCCCACCGTGCGCCTGCCCGCCCCTCTTGTCAAGAATGAATGTTCGTTCTAGGTTTCCGGCATGGCGCGCGTTTCCCAGGAGTACCTCGCGGCACGGCGGCAGCAGATCCTCGACGGCGCGGCGCGCTGTTTCGCGCGCGACGGCTTCCACGGCACCTCGATGCAGGACGTGCTGCGCGAGACGGGCCTGTCGGCCGGGGCGGTCTACCGTTACTTCCCCAGCAAGGAGGCCATGATCGGCGCGCTCGCCGCCGATGTGCTGGACGCGGTGCGCCAGGGCTTCGAGGGTCCGGCCGAGTCCGAACATCCGCCGCCGCCCGACGAGTTGCTGATGCGGGGGGTGCGGCGGGTCGGCGAGCGGCTGAACTTCCCGGCGTCGTTGGTGCTCCAGGTCTGGTCGGAGACCCGACGCAACCCGGAGCTGCGCGCGATATTCAACGACGGGTTCGCCGCGCTGCTCGCCCTGTGGACCAGGATCGTGGTCGCCTACCAGCGCGACGGCCGGATGCGGGCCGACATCGCGCCCGAGGCGGCGGCGCGTGTGCTGGCCGCCAACGCCCAGGGCTTCCTCCTCCAGCGCGCGCTCTTCGGCGCGGTCGACGTGTCCGTCCTGGGCGAGGGGATGCGCGCGCTGCTGTCCTTTGACGAGACGGGCGGCGCGGGCCGGCGCGCGGACGACGACGAGCCGCACGCCGGCGCGGACGGCGCCACCGGGCCGGGGGGCGGCGGCGCGGACGGTGCCACGGGGCCGGGGTCGGACGGCGGCTGACCGTTTCGGTCACCTGATGCCCACGCCTGTCGCAACTCGCGGTCACGAGTTGGCCATAGACAGATTCAATCTGTGCGGGTGACGTCACCCTACGCTATGTCGAGGGTGATGCCCGATGTCGCGCTGGGGAGCGCGATGGGCGATGGCCCCTTCGCGGAGGTGGGGAGAGAGTGATCAGCCGAAGATCCCTATCCGGAGCCGTGCTGGCAGCGTCATGACGGTCTGTTGGTGGAGCCCTTCGTCTCAGGCGGCACAGCCGAGGGCGACGATCTACACCGCGGACCAGTGCTCAGCCGCGACCTCGTGCTTCGTCATCTTCTACAACAGCAGGAACAGCCACGGCGAGTACCGAAGCCCCTGCTTCGTCACCAACAAGAGTGAGTACTCGCACGCCGGCCGCTCGATCGTTCAGGGCACCGAAGTGCTCACCTATCGCTACCAGTTCGGCTACGACCGACAGCTGGAACGCTGGCCCGCGATCTGCGTCGGGGCGACTCCGGGTTCCGGGCTCTCGGTGAAGAACGACGCCGCCACAGCCGTGAACTTCGACTCCCGGGCACACCGCGTGTACTACAACACGGGTTACCGGGGCACTTCGCAGGACTTCCCGCCGAGCGACAACCTCAAGCCGGCGTTGAAGAACGACAACGCGAGCAGTAGGAGACTGTGATGGGCCCACGCCGAACGCGCTCCACCATCGCTCTGCTTGGCGTCCTGCTCGGTGGCCTGGTGGCCTGTGGCGACGACCCGGCCGACGAGTCGTCGGCCACCGACCTCCCCGTCACCGCGTCGGAGAGCTACCACGTTCCGCAGATTAGCCGGGACGGGTGGCCGGAGGAGGTCCCCTCGCGCGGGTTGACAGCTGGGATGAGGCTGCCGGTCGAGGACTATCTGAGTTCCTACGCCGAGATGATCACGCTGCTTCAGGCGCGTGACACGGCCGAGATCGCCTGCATGGTCTCCTCCGGCTTCACGAACTGGGAGACCGAGCCACTGGGGACATCTCCACCACCGGAGAACAACTCCGTCAGACCGACGAGCGGAACGAGCGAACACTCGCCCATGCGCGGGAGATGATCGACGGCTGACGCGCCGCGCCTTCGTCCCAGCGGGGGCGAGGGCGCGAGCCCGGCTGTCAGCACATTCCCTCACGGTGGCTCACGGCCGCCCATGTTCCTTCATGCCACCAGTCATGTTGGGCCGTGGTCACCCGCATCGCGATCGTGGCTCCACAACGGCTGGCCCGGAGCCCGGCTCTGCCGCGCCCCGCTGCTAGCACATTCCGACGAGAGGATCTCCATGGCTGACGAGATGGTGCGGGCGGCACAGCGTTTCATCAACACGGTCTACTCCGATGTTTCCGGAATCCCGCGCCTGGAGGAGGACGGGCAGACGGGGTGGGACGTGATGTTCGCTCTCACGCGAGCGCTTCAGTACGAGTTGGGAATCACCGCGCTGTCGGACAACTTCGGCCCCGGCACCCTCGCCGCCCTCCAGGAGCAGTACCCCGTAATCAATCCCATGGACACCAGGGAGAACCTGAACCGCATCGTCCAGTCCGCGGCTCTACTGCAAGGGCTATGACGGCAGCGGGATCAACGGGAGCTACGACGACCGCACCGACGCGAGCGTTCGGGAGATCAAGGTGCACATGGGCGTGTCGAACGCCTTTCCGGGCGGTGGGGTCGAGCCCAAGGTCTTCAAGGCACTTCTGACCATGGACCCCTATGTCCTGGTCGGTGACGGAACCGGCGATGTGCGGGGCATCCAGCAGTGGATGAACGAACGGTATGTGCGGCGACGCGAGTTCTTCATCATCCCGTGCGGCGGACAGTACTCGAGGGAGGTCGCCAGAGCGTTGATGCTGGCGATCCAGTACGAGATCGGCATGTCGGACGACCAGGCCAACGGTGTCTTCGGACCCGGGACTCAGCAGGGATTGCGGGAACATCCGCTCTCCGTCGGCTCCGAGGGCAACTGGGTCCTCCTGTTCAGCGCGGCGATGATCTTCAAGCAGCGATCAGGAGTCTTTTTCTCCTCGGTGTTCGGTAGCGGTCTGGAAGCGGCGGTCGAGGCGTTCCAGAGGTTTACCAGGCTGTCTGTCAACGGCCGGGCGGACTTCCCGACCTGGGCCTCGCTCCTGGTGTCCACCGGCGATCCCACGCGAAAGGGGACGGCGTGCGACTGCGTAACGGAGATCACTCCTGATCGGGCGCGAGCCCTCAGGGACGAGGGATACCTCTATGTGGGCCGTTATCTGACCAACGTGCCTGGAACCACGCTTGACAGGAACATCAAGCCAGGTGAATTGGAGACCATCGCCGACGCGGGTCTCAGCGTCTATCCCATCTATCAGACCTATGGTGGAGCGGCCAGCTACTTCAGCGAGGAACAGGGCGTCGCCGACGCACTGGCCGCCATCGACGCCTACAACCATTCGGTTCGGGCGGGCATCATCACTGGGACTCCGATGGACCCGGCCAGCGATGCCGACCTGTGGGCGACCTGGCAGCAGCTCAACCAGGACAACGTGTACTGCGTCAGCACCGTCCCTCATGTGCACTTCCATCACGCGGAGTTGATCGGTGCCCCTCGCCCGAGCCTCGACATCAGCGAACAGGGCGTGCTTGACCTGCCCACCCGCTATCAGGGGGAACTCGACCATCCCGACGCGCAGGAGGGAGGCAGAAGGCGCCTTGGCCTCTGCCGAATTCTGGAGCAGTACAACGCGTTCATGCGCAACCTCTGAGGAGTTGACGTGGTGGTGTACCTGCTCGCGCCCCTGATCGGCGGAGTCTGCCTGGTGCTCGCGCTCGGGCTCCTGGGCAGGTGCGCCCGGCGCGTGCTTGCCCCACGGTGGGCGTGGAGAACGGGGGGAGGCGGGCCCGGGCCCGGGCCCGCCACGCTGTGGCGTGACCTGGCCGCGGCTCTCCTCGCGCTGGCCCTGTCGGGATACGCGCTGGGCGTCCTCCTCACCGCGGACTGGGAGCAGTCTCCGTCGCGCACCTGCGCCACCCAGCGGTTCGGGCTCCCCGAACCCCCCTCGGACGGCCCGGGCGCCCCCCGGCTGCGGGAGCGTGAGGTCGGCCTGTTGCCACCCAGTGCCGTCTGCCACTGGTCGGACGGCGCCAGGGACGGGGTGCCGTCCTGGATCAACCCCACGGTCCTCACCCTCGCCGTCGGCGCGTTGGGTGCCGCCGGGCCCTGGGCGGTCATCCGCCACGGGAACTGTTCCGGTGGCGCCCGCCGGCCGGCCGACCATTCCGCGACAGAAAGGTGATCCCATGAGCTTCGCGTATTCACGCCGCCATCTCCTTCGTTGGGCCGGCGGCGCCTGGGCCGCCACGGCCCTGGCCGGCTCGGCGCCCGCGCTCCTGGCGCCGGCCGCGCACGCTCACGGGCGAGGAACCAGCGGCGGGGGCGACGCCCCCGACACCACAGGACTGGAGCGCGTCACCGACGGCCAACCCTCCGCCAACGGCTGGCAGATGGAGAAGGTGGTTGACGGCGGCGGAGCGATCTGGACGCGCCCCGTTCCCGGGAGCGATCTGACGGTCGCGGTGCGGATCGGTGAGGTCGAGAGCGTGCTGGTGCATGTTCTCCGTCGTTTCCACTACGAGATCGCACAGTTGGGTCCGCGCGATGTCGTTTCGTTTCGCCATCCCGATCAGGTCGATCATGCCGCCCCGGAGAGCAACCTCGCCTCTGGCACCGCCGTGGCGGTGCGTCCCCGGACCTATCCCGTAGGCGTGGCCGGCGGCTTCTTCCCGCGTGAACGGGCGTTGATCCGGGACATCATCCGCGAGTGCGACGGCGTGGTCGCCTGGGGAGGCGACGACGCGGTGCCCAGGGAGGGGTACTTCGGTATCGCGGTGCCGCCCGGGGATCCGCGCCTCGGCGCACTGGCCGGCCGGCGCCTCTCCCGGCGCGTCGCCCCGGGAGAGGCGCCGGCGTGCTGCGCGAACCGCAGCCCGCGGCCCCCGGCGGCCCGGCCTCCGTCAGTCCGGTTCGCCCGGCGGTCCGGCCGGCGGGGTGAGTTCGGCGCGCAGGCGGCGGTCGAGGGCGAGGGAGACCTCGGCGTAGACGGCTTTCTTGGCCAGCGGGCGGAGCCGTTCCAGGGCAGCCGTCAGCCGCTTGATGTCGTCCTCGGTCAGCGGCGCGCCCCGCTCGGCGCGGCCGGCGCCCAGCACCTCGGGCAGCACCTGCCGGCGCAGCACCTCGGTGAACACCTCCGCCAACGCGTCGGCGTGGGCGCGTAGTTCGCGGCCGGCGGCGAGCAGCGTGGCCAGCGGGATGCCCTCCCTGACCAGGGCGGACGAGGCCTCCAGCAGGTCGCGGCTGACATGGACCACGGCCTCGCCGTCCGGGCGGAGATAGCCGATCGCCATCGCCTCGGAGACGTTCTCCGGATCGGTCTCGCCCGCGTAGTGGTCCGCCAGCTCGCGCGCGCTCAACCGGACCTGTTCCTCCTCAGCCCAGGGCAACGGCTCGTTCAGGCCGAGGAGTTGGGCGGTCCTGCCGGCGTCCTGGCCGGAGGCGAAGGCCGCCAGGATCTCGGCGATCCCGCCCAGGGTGTGGCCGCGCGCCAGTAGTTCGGAGATGGTCCGCAGCCGCTCCAGATGCTGGTCGTTGAACCAGGCCACCCGCCCCTCGCGGCGCGGCGGCGGCAGCAGGCGGCGTTCCCGGTAGAACCGCAGGGTGCGCGGGGTGATGCCGGCCGCCTCGGCCAACTCGCCCGCGCGGTACTCCCTGACCGGCCCGTCCGCCGGTACCCGCCCTTCCGTCACGTCACGCAGTTTAGGCAGTGCACGCCCCCTACCGGCCGGTACCTTTCTGGCCTACTCTCCGAATGTGCCAGTAATCGCTGGCAGCTTTCGAGCGTCTGCCGAACGGGAGGCTCACGGATGGAGTCCGTACGGGTCGCGGTGATCGGGGCGGGATTCGGTGGTCTGGGCGCGGCGGTACGGCTGCGCCGCATGGGCGTCACCGACTTCGTGGTGCTGGAGCGGGCCGGCGCGGTGGGCGGCACCTGGCGGGACAACACCTACCCCGGCTGCGCCTGCGACGTCCCCTCCCACCTCTACTCGTTCTCCTTCGCGCCCAACCCCCGCTGGCCGCGCAGCTTCTCCGGCCAGCCGGAGATCCGCGCCTATCTGGAGTGGGTCACCGACACCTACGCCCTCCGCCCGCACCTGCGGCTCAACAACGAGGTGACCGGCGCCCGTTGGGACAACGAGGAGCTGTGCTGGTGGATCGAGACCAACGCCGGCACCTACCGCGCCGAGGTGGTGGTCTCGGCCACCGGGCCGCTCTCCGACCCCAGACTGCCCGACCTGCCCGGCCTGGACGCGTTCCCCGGCCGGGTCTTCCACTCGGCCCGCTGGGACCACGACTCTCCGCTGCGCGGCAAACGGGTCGCCGTCGTCGGCACCGGCGCCTCCGCGATCCAGTTCGTTCCCGCGATCGAACGGCAGGTCAACGAGCTGACCGTCTTCCAGCGGACCCCGCCCTGGCTGCTGCCCCGGATGGACCGCCACACCAGCGCCGCCGAGCGCTGGCTCCACGAGCGGCTGCCGGTCACCGGCGCGCTCCGCCGACAACTCCTCTGGGGCATCAGGGAGTTGCAGGTGGACGCGTTCGCCAGGCACCCGGCCGGGATGCGGGTGGTGGAGCGGCTGGCCCGGCTCCACCTGCGGCGCTCCGTGCGTGACCCGGCGCTGCGCCGCCGGCTCACGCCCGACTACCGGATCGGCTGCAAGCGCATCCTGCTCTCCAACGACTGGTATCCCACGCTCACCAAGCCGCACGTCCGCCTGGTCGACTCCGGGCTGCGCGAGGTGCGCGGCACCACCCTCGTCGCGCGCGACGGGCGCCGCGTCGAGGCCGACGTCATCATCCTGGGCACCGGGTTCCAGGTCACCGACCTGCCGATCGCCCACCGGATCAAGGGCGTCGACGGCACCACCCTCGCCGAGGAGTGGCGCGGCGGGATGGCCGCGCTGCGCGGCACCACCGCCGCCGGCTTCCCCAACTTCCTCACCGTGATCGGCCCCAACACCGGCCTCGGGAACTCCTCGATGATCCTCATCATCGAGGCCCAACTCGCCTACCTGGAAGACTTCCTGACCCGGCTCGACACCCTCGCCGAACGCGGCCACCGGCGCGCCGCGCTCGTCCCCCGCCGCTCCGCCGTCACCGCGTGGAACGACCGGCTCCAACGCCGGCTCGCCCGCTCCGTCTGGAACACCGGCGGCTGCGACAGCTGGTACCTGGACGCCGCCGGCCGGAACACCACCATCTGGCCCGGTACCACCAGCGAGTTCCGCCGGGTCACCGACCATGTCGAACTCGCCGAATACGAGGTGCTGCGCCATGGCTGACACCGCCCGACGTCTCACCGTCACCTCCACCGGGGGCGCCCGGCTGGCCACCGAGATCGACGGCCCCGAGGACGGCCCCACCGTGGTCCTGGTGCACGGCTGGACCTGCGCCACCACCTTCTGGCGGCCGGTCGCCCGCCGCCTCATCGACGCCGGCCACCGTGTGGTCGTCTACGACCAGCGCGGGCACGGCAACACGCCGCCCACGCCCGGCAGTTGCTCGGTCGAGGCGCTCGCAGACGACCTGTGCGCGGTGCTGACCGCCACCCTCGGCGACGGCCAACGCGCCGTGGTCGGCGGCCACTCCATGGGCGCCATGACCGTGGTCGCCGCCGCCACCCGCCCCGAGCTGCGCCAACGCGCCGCCGCCGCCCTGCTGTGCAGCACCGGCACCGACCGGCTCACCGGCGAGTCCACCGTGCTGCCGCTGCGCCCCGGCACCTGGCGGCGGCGCGGCCAACGCGCGTTCCTGCGCACCCGGTTGCCCTACGGCCCGCTCACCCCGCTCTCCCGGCGGATCATCCACCACATCACCCTGGGGCCCGGCGCGAGCCCGGGCCAGGTGGAGGCCGTCGCCCGGATGGTGAACGCCTGCCCGCGCCGGGCCCGCGCCGAGTGGGGCGCCGTGCTGGCCGACCTCGACCTCGCCGAACGCGTGCCCCAACTCGACCTGCCCGTCGCCCTGGTGCAGGGCACCGCCGACCGCCTCACCCCGCCCGTCCACGCGCACCGCATCCACGCCAGGCTGCCCCGCCCCGTCGGCTTCACCGAACTGCCGGGCATAGGCCACATGACCCCCGTGGAGGCCGCCGACACCGTGGCCGAGACGCTCACCGCGCTGGCGAAGGAGCACCTGTGAACGGCTTCCCGCGCGCCAGGCGGCCCGTCGCCGGGCAGGTGGTGGTGATCACCGGCGCCGCCCGGGGCATCGGCGCCCAACTGGCCGACCAGCTCTCCGGACGCGGCGCCCGCCTCGCCCTCGTCGGCCTGGAGCCCGACCAACTGGCGCGCGTCGCCCGGGACCTGCCGGGCGAGGCCGCGCACTGGGCCGCCGACGTCACCGACTCCGACGCGATGCGCCGGGTCGCCGAGGCGGTGCGCGCCCGCTTCGGCCGCGTCGACACCGTGGTCGCCAACGCCGGCGTGGCGACCGGCGGACTCTTCGCCGAGAGTGACGAGGCCGTCTGGCGCCGGGTGATCGAGGTCAACCTCGTCGGCTCGGCCGTCACCTGCCGCGCCTTCCTGCCCGCGCTGCGCTCCAGCGCCGGCTACTACCTCCAGATCGCCTCGTTCGCCGCCCTCACCCCGGCGCCGCTGATGACGGCCTACTGTGCCTCCAAGTCCGGAGTCGAAGCCTTCGCGCACAGCCTGCGCGCCGAGGTCGCCGGGGACGGGGTGCGGGTCGGCGTCGGCTACCTCAGCTGGACCGACACCGACATGGTGCGCGGCGCCGACGAGGACCAGCAACTCGCCGCGATGCGACGGCGGCTGCCCTGGCCGGCCAACCGCACCTCCCCGCTGGCGCCCGCCGTCGCCCGGCTCGCCGCCGGCATCGAGCGGCGCGCCACCCATGTCTACGCCCAGCGCTGGCTGCGCTCCGCCGTGCCGGTGCGCGGCGCGCTGCCGGCGGTGGTCGGCGGCCGGCTGGCCCAACGGCGGC
>NZ_RFFJ01000119.1 GCF_003696235.1 Streptomyces triticirhizae | reverse complement strand
GGGCCCGCGCCGAGGCGCTGCACCGGCACGCCGCCGGCGGCGCCATGCTGGCGCTGCGCGCCGAACCCGCCGAGGTGGCCGAGGCGTTGGCCCGCGCCACGGCCGCCGACCCGGCCTTCGGCGCGGTCGGCATCGCCGCGCACAACGGCCCCGGTGCCGTGGTCGTCGCCGGACCACGGGAGCGAATCGACGCGCTGCGCGGGCAGTTGACGGAGTGGAAGCCCACCGCGCTGGAGACCGACTACGCCTTCCACCACCCCGGGCTCGGCCCGGCGGCGGAGGAGATCGAACGGGCGCTCGCACCGCTGCGCCCGCGCCCGGCCGCCGTTCCGCTGTACTCGACCACCACCGGCGCCCACGTCGAGGGCGTCGCGCTGGACGCCGCGCACTGGGCGGCCAACGCGGCCCGGCCGGTGGCGTTCCGGCCGGCCGTGGACGGCCTGCTGAACGACGGGATCACGGCCTTCGTGGAACTGGGCCCGCACCCGGCGCTCACCTCCCATCTGCGGCGCGCCGCCCGCGCCGCATCCGTGGACGCCGTCGCCGTGCCCACGCTGCGCCGTGACCGGGACGAGCGGGTCGAACTGTGGCGCGCGGTCGGCGCGCTGTGGTCGGCCGGCCTTCCGGTGGACTGGGCGCGGCTGCACCCGGGCCGGCACCCCGTCGTTCCGTTGCCGACCTACCCGTGGCAGCGCCGCCGCCACTGGCTGCCGGGCGTCGCCGGCCCGCCCGCGCCCGAGGCCGGGGGCGGGCCCGGGGCCGAGCGCCCCGCCGAACCCGTCGCCGCCCCCGACGCCACGGCGGAGCGGGTGCTGAACCTGCTGGTCACCGAGGTGGCCAGGGTCATGGAGGTCAGCCCCGACGAACTGCCCCCCGACCGCCCCACCCGCCACATGGACGTGGACTCGGTGGTCTTCGTCGAGCTGAAGAGCCGACTGGAGAACGAACTGGGCGTGGCCATCCCGCTGACCGCGCTCACCGAGGGCCTGAGCCTGCGGGAGATCGCCCAACGACTCGCGGCCCCCGGGCCCCGGGTGCCCACCGTCGAGGAGGCACACGCCGCCCTCGACCGCCTTGACGAGCTGTCCGAAGCAGAAGTCGAGCAGATCCTCAAGGTTCTGGAGACGAACGAAGAATGGTGACCACCAACGTGACTGACCTGATCACCTCGGCCGACGCCGAGGCCCAGGCCGTGCCCAACGAACCGACCCCGGAGCAGCCGGGCGGCGGGCCGAAGGCCGCCCCGGGCGGCGCTCCCGACACCGCGCACGGCGCCGCCCCCAGGACCGCCGAGGAGAAGCGGGCCGAACTCCGCCGCCGCCTCCAGGCCCTGGCCAGCCGCGACGCGACCGCCGAGCGCTACCGGCGCCATGTCAACCCGCACATCGCCCGCACCCTCGACGGCCTGGGCATCGACGTCAGCTTCACCCGGGGCGAGGGCACCCGGCTCTACGACGCCGAGGGCAACCGCTACCTGGACTTCGCCGGCGCCTACGGCGCGCTGCCCTTCGGGCACAACCCGCCCCGGATCTGGGAGGCCATCGTCCAGGTCGGGGAGACCCTGGAGCCCAGCCTCACCCAGCCCTCGGTGCTGGGCGCCGCCGCGCTGCTCGCCGAGCGGCTCGCCGGCGTCGCGCCGGCCGGCCTGGACCAGGTGTGGATGTGCAACAGCGGCGCCGAGGCGGTCGAGGCGTCCATCAAGCTGGCCCGCGCGGCGACCGGCCGCCCGCTGATCGTCGCCACCCGCAACGCGTTCCACGGCAAGACGCTCGGCGCGCTCTCGGCGACCGGCCGGCCCCGCTACCAGACGCCGTTCGGCGCCCCGGTCGGCGGCTTCACCCATGTCCCGTTCAACGACTCCGAGGCCCTGGCCGCCGTCTTCGCCGAACACGGCGACGACATCGCCGGGTTCATCGTGGAGACCGTGCAGGGCGAGGGCGGCATCCACCCCGCCACCCACGGATTCCTGCGCATGGCACGGGAGTTGTGCACCCAGCACGGCGCCCGGCTGATCATCGACGAGGTGCAGACCGGGCTCGGCCGCACCGGCCGGCTCTTCGGCCACGAGCACAGCGGAGTGGTGCCCGACATCATGCCGCTGGCCAAGGCGCTCGGCGGCGGAGTGGTCCCGGCCGGCGCCGTGCTCTTCGGGGAGTCGTCCCTGAGCGAGGACTTCGGCCTGCGCCACACCTCCACCTTCGGCGGGAACGCGTTCTGCGCCCGGGTCAGCATCCGCGCGCTCGAACTGCTCACGGAGAACGACCAGGCGCTGGTGCGGCAGGTCGCCGAGCGCGCCAGCTATCTGCGGGAGGGGCTGGAGGCCGTCGCCGCCGCCCACCCCCGGCTGGTCACCGGGGTGCGCGGCCAGGGCCTGCTGCTGGGCGTCGAACTCACCACCGACCCGGACGTGTTCCCGCGCCAGGGCCTGTTCCGTTCGCTCGCCGACCAGGAGGGCCTGGCCGGGTTCCTCTGCGGCTATCTGCTGCGCAACGAGGGCATCCGGCTGGCGCCGACCTACTTCTCCAACAGCGTGCTGCGGATCGAGCCGCCGCTGACCGTCTCCGAGGAGGAGTGCGCCGCCCTGCTGGAGGCGCTGGAGCGCGGCCTCGACGTGATCGAGGCCGGCGACAGCGGCCGGTTCTTCCGCCACCTGCTGCCCGCCGGCGAGCGGGAGGCGGCCGAACGCGCGGCCGAACGTGCCGCCGCCGAGGCCCCGGAACGGGAGCCCGCCGCCCCCGCCGAGCCGGCGGACGAGCCGCTTCGGCCCCGCCCGGACGAGCCCCGCTGGGCCTTCGTCGCCCACCCCACCGACCTGGCCAGCTACGCCGCCTACGACGCGCGCCTCGGCCTGCCGGGCGAACAGGTCAGGGTGCTCTTCGACCGGATGAACCAGTGCCGCAACGTGGACACCCCGGCCGCCATGTTCGTGGGCGCCGTCCGGGTCCACACCGACACCGGGGAGACCTCCTACGGCGAGATCTTCGCCCTGCCCTACGGTGCGGCCCGGCTGCTGGACATGCCGGCCGGCCAGGCCACCGAGATCGTGCAACAGGCCGTCGACCAGGCCGTGGAGCGCGGCGCGCAGCTCGTCGGCCTCGGCGCCTACACCTCCGTGGTCACCGGCAACGCCGAGGCCCTCGACGACCACGGGGTGCCCATCACCACCGGCAACGCCTACACCGTGGCCGCCGGCGTCGACGGCCTGGAGCGGGCCGCCGCGCTCCAGGGCCGGGCGCTGGCCGGCGCCGGCGTGGTGGTGCTGGGCGCGGCCGGCGCCATCGGCCGCGCCTCCAGCCTGCTCCTCGCCGAGCGCGTCGGCCGCCTGGTCCTGGTGGGCAACCCCGCCAACCGGCTGCGCAGCGAGGTGCGACTGGCCGAGGTCGCCGCCGCCGTCGTCGGCCACCTCGCCGAGCGCGGCCGGCGCGAGGACTCCGGCGAGCTGGCCCTCGCCGTGCTGGAGCGGACCGAGCGCGGCCTGGGTCCCGAGCGCGTCGTCGCCGAACTCGCCGACGCCGGCCTGCTGACCACCTCGCTGGAGGCCGAACGCGAACTGCCCGGCGCCCACCTGGTGTTGGCCGCCACCTCCACGCCCGACCAGATCATCAAGCCGGACCTGCTCCACGAGCGGGCCGTGATCTGCGACGTCTCCCAGCCGCCCAACGTCGGGCCCGAGGTGCGCGAGCGGCGCCCCGACGTGCTGGTCGTCGCCGGCGGCCTGGTGCGGATGCCGGGCGGCCGGGACCTGGGCGTCGACTTCGGCGTGCCGCGCGGCGTCACCTACGCCTGCACCGCCGAGACCATGATCGCCGCCCACCGCCTGGCCGACCCCGTCGTCAGCCACGGCGAACGACTCAGCGGCGAGCTGGTCCGCACCCTCCGCGAGGACGCCGCCCGGCTCGGCTTCCGCCTCCACCTGCCCGAACGCCCCACCGTCCCCGACACCCCGCACGCCACCGCCACCGCCACCGAGACCGAGGAGGGCGGGAATGCCTGACCCGAGCGTCGACCCGACCCGCGAACCGCCGCGCGGCGGGGACCCGTTGCCCCGCCACTGGTACGAGGTGCGGCACAGCTCCCTGCTGCCCGGCGCCGACCCCGAGCGGGTCTGGCTGACCGTCACCGACATGAAGGGCGTCAACGCCGAGCTGATGCCGTTCATGCGCATGACCCTCCCCAGGGAACTGCGCCGGGACCCCACCATCCGCGAGGTCGAACTCGACCGGCCGCTGGGCCGCTCCTACATCTTCCTCGGCGGGGTCATCCCCATCGACTTCGACGCCATCACCATCCACGAACGGGAGGACGGCCGGCGCTTCCTGGAGCGCTCCTCCACCTCCTGCACCCGGGTCTGGATGCACGAGCGCACCGTCGACCCCGCGCCCGACGGCGCCCGGCTCACCGACCGGCTCACCTACGAGGTGCGGCCCCACCTGCGCCCGCTGGCCCGGCCGTTCCACTGGATGCTCGACGGACTCTTCGCCCACCGCCACCGCAGGCTGCGGCGCAACTTCGCGCCCGCCGCCGGCGAGCGCGCCGCCCCCCACCGGAGGGAGGAACACCATGGCGACTGACGCCGCCCGCCCCGCGCCGGCCCCCGTCGAGATCCCCTGGGGCCCGACGGAGCTGGCCGCGATGCGCCGCTTCGACGTGCGGCAGGCGCACCGGGAGCTGCGGGGCCTGTTCCGGCCCCGGATGGGCGTCTACTGGACGGACTTCCTGCTCAGCTGGGTCGTCGCCGTCGTCGCGTTCTGGGCGACGGGGCCGCTGGGCTATCTGACCGTGCCGGGGCTGCTCGCCTTCGCCGTCTCGGTGCTGGCGGTCTTCCGCTGCTTCGCCTTCATCCACGAGATCGCGCACTTCCGCGCCAAGCGCTCCTTCACCGGCTTCCGCGTCGGCTGGAACGTGCTCTTCGGCATCCCGATGATGGTGCCGGTCTTCATGTACGACTGCCACGGGGAGCACCACAACAAGCGGCTCTACGGCACCGAACAGGACGCCGAGTACCTGCCGCTGGCCCGGATGTCCGTCTGGTCGAGCGTGCGACTCCTCGTCCTGCCGGTGGTGTTGCCGCTGTTCGGGCCCTACCGCTTCGGCGTGGTCACCCCGGTCTCCTGGGTGGTGCCCCGGGTGCGGAGCTACCTGTACCACAACCTCTCCTCCCTCAAGATCGACCTGGAGTACCAGGGCCGGCTCCCCAGGGACGACGAGAAGTGGAACTGGCGCCTCCAGGAACTCGCCTGCCTGGCCTGGATGGCGGGCGTCCTGACCCTGGTGCTCACCGGCGCCGTGTCCGTCAACCGGCTGTGGCAGTGGGCCGCGCTCTTCGCCACCGTCGCCGTGCTCAACTCCTTCCGGCTGCTGGCCGCCCACCGCTACCTGGGCAACGAGGAGGAGATGACCGTGGTCGAGCAGATGATGGACACCGTCAACCACCCGCGCAACCGGCCGCTCACCGAGCTGTGGGCCCCGGTCGGGCTGCGCCTGCACGCCCTGCACCACCTGATGCCGGGCCTGCCGTACCACAACTACGGGGAGGCGCACCGCCGGCTGGTCGCCGCCCTGCCGGAGGACTCCGCCTACCGACTCACCGAGAGCCCCGGCATGATCGCCTCCCTCAGCCGCCTGGTGCGCGAGTCGCGCGGCCACCAGAAGGCCGGCACCCTGCTGGCCAGCCGCCCCGAGCGCGGCATCGGAACGAAGGAGAGAGCAGCGTCGTGACCACCACCGTTCCGCGCGCGACCGGCGGCTCCGCCGCGTCGCCGCCACCCCAACACCCGGGCGGCAGCGCCCTGTTGGGCCACGCCCGCGCCCTCCAACGGGACACCATCGTCGCCCTGGAGCAGATCTCCGACGGCGCGGCGGACGGCGTGATGGGCTTCCGCATCGGCCCCCAGCCCGCCGTCGCCGTCTCCACCCCGGCCACCGTGCGCGAGGTGCTGATCGACCGCGCCGACGACTACGGCAGGGGCCGGCGGCAGACCCGCGCCCTGACCCCGCTGATGGGGCGGGGGCTGCTGGTCAGCGAGGGCGAACTCCACACCAGGCAGCGGCGGATCGTGCTGCCCCACCTCTCGCCCCGGCAGGTGCCCAGGCACGCCGACACCATCGTCGCCGAGGCGGAGCGCTACATCGCTGGCTGGACCGAACCCACCGAGGTCGACCTGGTCGCCGAGATGAACTCGTTGACCATGAACATCGTCACCCAGCTGCTGTTCAGCGCGGACTCCCGGGACAACCGCGAGCTGGCCAGGGCGATCACCGAGGCGTTCGAGTGGGAGATGCACGCCATCACCAGCGTGGTGGCGTTCCCGCTCTGGGTGCCCACCGCGCGCAACCGCAGGGCCCGGCGGAACATCGACCTGATCCGCCGCTGGATCGCCGACTTCATCCACCGCCGCCGGGCGGAGCAGGCCGGCGAGAGCCCGCCCGAGGTCACCGACCTGCTCGGCGACCTGATGGGGACCCGCTACGAGGACGGCACCGGGATGCCGGACGACCTGCTGCTCGACGAGGCGCTGACCGCCTGGGGCGCATCCCAGGAGACCTCGGCCGACGCCCAGGCGTGGACGCTGTACCTGCTGGCGACCCACCCCGAGATCCGTCAGCGGGTCCGCGACGAGGTGGACTCGGTGCTCGGCGAACGCACCGTCACCTTCGATGACCTGCGTCAACTTCCCTTCTGTATGCAGGTGTTCAAGGAGGCCATGCGGCTCTACCCGCCTGCCTCCATGATCCCGCGCCAGGCGGTGCGGGACACCACCGTCGGCGGCTACCGGGTGAAGGCCGGCACCATGGTGTTCATCAACGCCTACAGCCTCCACCGCAGGCCCGAGGTCTACACCGACCCCGAGCGCTTCGACCCGGACCGGTTCGCCAGGACCCGGGAGAAGGCGCTGCCCAAGGGCGCGTACCTGCCCTTCGGCACCGGCGGCAACGTCTGCCCCGGCAGCCATCTCGCCAACATGGAGGGGCACCTGCTGACCGCGCTGCTGGCCCAGCGGCTCACCGTCGAACTGCTGCCCGGCCAGCGGATCAGGCCCGAGCTGCTGGTCAACCTCCGGCCCAGCCCGGGCGTCCGCGCCCGGGTCAGCCCGCGCTCCCGCGCCGGCGGCTGAGCGCAGCGCCGCTCCGCGCCCGTGGCGGGGCGCGGAGCGGCCCCGGTCAGCGAGCGGCCCCTGGACCGGTGGGGCCGTAGCAGCTGCCCTCGTACAGCGACTGCACCTTGATCTCCAGCTCCCGAACGGTCTCGCCGGCCGCCAGCGTGCGCCGGGGGCCGTCACCGAACCTGGCCGCCTCGTGGAGGCACCACGGGGTCTCCGTCTGGTTCTGGACGCTCAGCCCCGGCGGGTCCAGCAGCTCGACCCTCTCGCCCTGGAAGACCAACCGCAGCTCGCCCTCTCCCTCGGGCTCGCTCCAGACACAGAGCCCGGCGATCCGGGGGCAGGCCAGCGGCTCGTCCGCCACCGCCGAACTCCCGGGCACCGCCAGGCCCAACGCCCCCGCCATGGCGGCGGAGCACAACAACCTTCTGACTGTACGGCTCATCGCGACAAACTCCTCAGCGTCGTTTGCCAGCCCCACGCCCAACGGTCGTTCCCCACGGGGGAGTTGACCAAACGGCCGGGGGCCTTCGGCGCCTCGGGACCGGCCTGACCTGGGCCGACCGTCCCGTTCGTCGTAGGCTGGCCGGCGATGAATGCACCAGTTTCCAACAACAGTGATCAGAATCCCGACTCGATCCGGGCGCGGATGCGCGCGGGGCGGCTCTATGTGGACATCGGCGAGGGGCTGGAGGAGGAGCGCGAGCGGTGTCAGGAGCTGCTCCACGACTTCAACCAGAGCCGGCCGGGCGAGACCGACAAGCGGCGCCGCATCCTCGGCGAGCTGCTGGGGTCGTTCGGCGAGGGCGGCTGGATCGAGCCGCCGCTGAAGCTCGCCTACGGCTCCAACGTCCACATCGGCGAGAAGTTCTACGCCAACTTCAACCTGGTGATCGTCGATGACATCGACGTGCACATCGGCGACCGCGTGATGATCGCCCCCAATGTCACCATCACGCCGACCGGCCACCCGGTCGACCCCGAACTCCGCGCGCCCGGAACCCAGTTCTCCCTCCCGGTGCGGATCGGGAACGACGTCTGGATCGGCGCCAACGTCGTGGTTCTGCCCGGCGTCACCATCGGCGACGGCTCGGTCATCGGCGCCGGCAGCGTCGTCACCAAGGACGTTCCGGAGCGGGTCGTCGCCGTCGGCAACCCCTGCCGGGTGCTGCGCCCGATCACCGAGCGGGACAAGACGTACTACCACCGCGACCGCGTGGTGGACTGAGAAGGTACGCGGGGCGCCGGCGCGCGACGAGGTGCCGGTGGTCGGCGGCGGTGGTCAGCGGGCTGACCACCGCCGGCCGATGCCGCCGTGGTGGCCGCCCCGGCCGCCGGCGCCGCGCCCACCTGCCGCCCGGGTGACGCCGGCGAACCCCGAGGTCGGCGAAAAGACCGGAGGGTAACCCTCCCCTTCGACCTGACGGCCCGTTAGCGGCAAGATTTGCCCGACCAGCCAGGGCAGTTGGCCCGCACGGTCCGGCGCCCTGGCGGCGGCCGGTCGGGCTACGAGGGAACGCCGAAGGAACGACATGACCGGTGCCGAGAGCGGCAGACAGCCCGTCAGACGACGCGAGATCCTCCGCGAGGCCGTGGCCGACGCCCTGCGCGCGGCCGTCGTCTCCGGCGAGATGGAGCCGGGGGTCGTCTACTCGGCGCCCGCCCTGGCCGCCCGCTTCGGCGTCTCGGCCACCCCGGTGCGGGAGGCCATGCTGGACCTGGTGCGGGAGGGCATGGTGGACTCCGTGCCCAACAAGGGCTTCCGGGTCACCGAGATCTCCCCGACCGACCTGGACCACATCGTCGAACTGCGGCTGCTCATCGAGCCGATCACCGTCTGGCGGGTCGTTCCCCTGGTGCCCGAGGAGGACCTGCCCACGCTGGGCCGGATGGCGCAGCGGATCGTGGACCGTGCCGAGTGCGGCGACCTGCTCGGCTACAGCGAGGCCGACCGTCGCTTCCACCTGGCGCTGCTGGCCTACGGCGGGAACCCGGCGCTGGTCCAGACGATCTCCCAACTCCACGCCCGCACCCGCCTGTTGGGCCTGTCCTCGGTGGCCAGGCGCGGCCGGCTGCGGGCGGCGGCCGAGGAGCACCAGCGGCTGGTCGAGCTGATCGCCCTCCGCGACCAACGCGGCGCCCGCACCCTGATGCGCGCCCACATCGAGCAGATGCGCCCCGAGCGCACGGACGACACGGAGCGCGCGGGCGAGGCCGAGCGCGCGGAGGACTCGCGCACCGACCGCGCGGTCTGAGCGGCGCGCGCCGCCCGTCGCGCGCCGCGTCTCCGTGGACGCGCGGGTCGGCGGCGAGCGGACGGAACCGCTCGCCCTCACCGAACAAGGGGCACGTGGGGCGGCCGCCGGAGGGGCCAACGCCCGCCGCACGCGCGGGCGTTGACCCCCTCAGTATCAGCCCCGAACCCGAACCCGAACCCGAACCCGAACCCGGCCCGGGCCCGGCTCAGCGCGGCGAGGTCAGCGAGGCCAGCGCCTCGTTGAACGTCGCCGAGGGGCGCATCACGGCGGAGGCCTTCTCCGGGTCGGGCAGGTAGTAGCCGCCGATGTCGGCCGGCGAGCCCTGCACGGCGATCAGCTCGCCGACGATGGTCTCCTCCTGCTCGGCCAGCGTCTTGGCCAGCGGCCCGAACGCCTCGGCCAGCGCCGCGTCCTCGGTCTGCGCGGCCAGCTCCCGCGCCCAGTACAGCGCCAGGTAGAAGTGGCTGCCCCGGTTGTCGATGCCGCCGAGCCGCCGGCTGGGCGAGCGGTCCTCGTTGAGGAACGTGGCGGTCGCCCGGTCCAGGGTGTCGGCGAGCACCTGCGCCCGCGCGTTGCCGGTGGACTGCGCCAGGTGCTCGAAGCTGACCGCCAGGGCCAGGAACTCGCCCAGGCTGTCCCAGCGCAGGTAGTTCTCCTTGACCAGCTGCTGCACGTGCTTGGGCGCCGAGCCGCCGGCCCCGGTCTCGAAGAGGCCGCCGCCGTTGATCAGCGGCACCACCGAGAGCATCTTGGCGCTGGTGCCCAGCTCCAGGATCGGGAACAGGTCGGTCAGGTAGTCGCGCAGCACGTTGCCGGTCACCGAGATGGTGTTCTCGCCCCTGCGGATGCGCTTCAGCGAGTAGGCGATGGCCTCGACCGGCGCCAGGATCTCGATGGTGAGGCCCTCGGTGTCGTGCTCCGGCAGATAGGCGTTGACCTTCTCGATCAGGCGGGCGTCGTGGGCGCGGTCGGCGTCCAGCCAGAAGACGGCCGGGTCGCCGGTGGCGCGGGCGCGGTTGACGGCCAGCTTGACCCAGTCGCGCACCGGCACGTCCTTGGTCTGGCACATCCGCCAGATGTCGCCCGCCTGGACGGCGTGCTCCAGCAGCACCGCGCCGGACTCGTCGACCACCCGGACCGTGCCGGCGGCCGGGATCTCGAACGTCTTGTCGTGGCTGCCGTACTCCTCGGCCTTCTGCGCCATCAGGCCGACGTTGGGCACCGAGCCCATGGTCGCCGGGTCGAAGGCGCCGTTGGCCCGGCAGTCGTCGATCACGGCCTGGTAGATCCCGGCGTAGCTGCTGTCCGGGATGACGGCCAGGGTGTCGGCCTCCTTCCCGTCCGGGCCCCACATGTGGCCCGAGGTGCGGATCATCGCGGGCATCGAGGCGTCCACGATCACGTCGCTCGGCACGTGCAGGTTGGTGATGCCCCGGTCGGAGTCCACCATGGCCAGGCGCGGCCCCTCGGCCAGCTCGGCCTCGATGGAGGCGGTGATCTCCGCGCCGCGCGGGTGGTTCTCAAGTCCCTTGAGGATGCTGCCCAGGCCGTCGTTGGGGCTCAGGCCGGCCGAGGCCAGGGTCTCGCCGAAGGCGGCGAACGTCTTCGGCAGGAAGACGCGCACCACATGGCCGAAGATGATCGGGTCGGAGACCTTCATCATGGTGGCCTTCAGGTGCACCGAGAACAGCACGCCCTCCGCCCTGGCGCGGGCGACCTGCTCGGCGAGGAAGGTCCGCAGCGCCTCGACCCGCAGCACGGCGGCGTCCACGATCTCGCCGTCCAGCACCGGCACCGACTCGCGCAGCACCGTGGTGGTGCCGTCCGCGCCGGCCAGCTCGATGCGCAGCGAGCCGGCCTTCTCCACGATCACCGAGCGCTCGGAGGAACGGAAGTCGTCGGCGGTCATGTGCGCCACGTTGGTCTTCGACTCCGGCGACCAGGCGCCCATGCGGTGCGGGTGGCTGCGCGCGTAGTTCTTCACCGAGGCGGGGGCGCGGCGGTCCGAGTTGCCCTCGCGCAGCACCGGGTTGACCGCGCTGCCCTTGACCCGGTCGTAGCGGGCCCGCACCTCGCGCTCCTCGTCGGTGCGCGGCTCGTCCGGGTACTCCGGCAGGTCGTAGCCGCGCTCCCGCAGCTCGGCGATGGCCGCCTTCAGCTGGGGGATCGAGGCCGAGATGTTCGGCAGCTTGATGATGTTCGCCTGCGGGGTCCGGGCCAGCTCGCCCAGCTCGGCCAGCGCGTCGTCGATCCGCTGCCCCGGCTCCAGCCGCTCGGGGAAGCTGGCGATGATGCGACCCGCCAGCGAGATGTCCCGGAGTTCCACCCGGACCCCGGCGGTCGCGGCGTAGGCCTCGATGACCGGCAACAGGGAATACGTCGCCAGGGCGGGGGCCTCGTCGGTTTGTGTGTAGATGACGGTCGAGTCAGTCACCGGGCGCTCTCCACTCCACGTCTGCAACATTGCTCGACATCAAGATATCCCGAGCCTCCGCGTGGTTCGAAGCCGCGCCCGGAGTCCGGGACGCGGTGCGCCCGGTCTCGGCCACGGGCCGGCCCGGGCCCGCCCGCGCCGGCGCGCGCCTCAGCCGTGCGTCGTGGTGAACGCGGCCCAGGTGAACGGCGCGTGGGCCACCGCGCCCGTCTCCCGCCACAGCCCGAGCTGCCGCCGCTGCCAGTCGCCCAGCGCCACCACCGGATCGGGCGCGTCGCCCGCCGCGTCCACGGCGACCACGGCCGGCGCGATCACCGAGGTGTCCGCCGCCGCGCCCGGCGCGAACCGGCGCACGCCGGCGTCCGTCGGCAGCGTCCACCGGGTGGACACCACATACTCGGCGCCGGCGTGCAGCGCGGCGGCCACCAGCCCCGTCGGCTCGGCGAACCGCACCTCGCCGCCGCTCTCGCAGGCCACCAGCGCCACCCGGTTCGGCATCCGCCACGGCCTCGGGTCGTCAGGCCGGTGGCCCAACACCAGGTCGGCGGCCGTCAACGGCCGGTGGCCGCCCAGCGGCGCGGCCCGCCCGGTGGTCTCGGCGCCGCAGCCCAGGTGCAGCCGGGCGTCCAGCCCGTGCTCGGCCGTCGTCACATGGCCCACATAGAGGAACCGCGCGGCGTCCGCGAGCAGCGGCTCCAGCACGTCCCTGGTCAACCCGGCGCGGCGGAACGCCTCCTCCGGCGCCCCGGCCGGCCGCAGCCGCCCGCCCAGCCGCGCCACCATCTCCCGCAGCGGCGAGTCCTCGCCCACCCGGCCCAGCACCGAACCCAGCTGGGCACGCGCGGCCGAGCCCGGCACCCTCGGGTCCAGCGCCGCCACCACGGGCCCGGCCGGGGCCCACGGCGAGATCCGGCGCTCGGGGGAGTGGCGCACGGTCGCCGGCGGCAACGTCGCGACGTCCAGGTGCTCCAGCAGCCGCTCCCGCTCGTCCACCCGCAGCGCCTCCCACGGCACCTGCCCGGTGGACGGGGAGGGCTGCACCCGCAGCCTCGGGCGGATGCCGCGCTCCAGCAGCGCGTCCAGCTCCCGCGCCAGCTCCGCCGGGATCAGCGCCGCGGCCAGCCGGCCCAGCAGGTCCGCCTCCCGCTCCGGGTCCACCAGCGGGCCCGTGCCCAGCGACCTGGTCAGCGCCGCCTCGATGGTCTCGCCCGGCAGCGGCGTGGGCAGCGCCGCCGCCAGCTCGGCCAACACCCCCGCCACCCTGGCCCGTTCGAAGTACACCACCCGGGGGTCGTCGGGCGCGTGCTCCCAACGCCAGGTGAGATACACGTCGTCGGCGTCCACATACTTCAGCTGGACGGTCGGCTGGAAGGAGCCGTCCAACGCCTCGACCACGCCGAGGTCGATCCGGGGCCGCGCGGGCGGTGGGGTCATCGGGCTGTCACCACACTCTGAGTTCGTCGTCGGACCTGATCCGCCGGCCGTAGCGCTGCTCACCGGCCGCGATCCAGTCGGCCAGCCGGTGCTCCCCGGCCTCGAAGACCCGCAGCCGGGGCGGCAGCGCCAGGCGCGGCGCGGGGAACCCCTCCGCCGCCGCGCCACCGCCCGAGGCCAGCGAGGCGGCGAACGCGCCCCCGCCCACCGGCTCCGCCGGCGCCGGGAACGGCTCGGGAAGCTCCTGGCCGAACGGCGCCGCCACGATCCTGGACCGCAGCTCGGCGGCGAACGACCCGCCGGCCCCGGCCGGTTCGACCGCCGGCCGTTCCCTGTCCAGCGTCGCGGACGCCGCCAGGTGCTCGATCAACTCCACTGCCAGGCGCGGCTGTTGAGCGAGCGTCAGCAGCCTCAGCGCGGTCGCCAGCGCCGGGCGGGCGACCTCGGTGCTCCACCGTTCCCGCGTGCGGCCCGGCGGGAAGGCGTGCCGCAGCGCGTCCGTCGCCAACGCCGCCGGCAGGCCGACGTCCAGCGCCGCGCCGAGCAGGTGCCGTCGCATGGGCGGCAGCCAGGCGAGCCGCAGCGAGGCCAGGACCACGCGCGCCCGCCGGGCGTCGACCCGGGCCGCCTCGTGTGGCGCGTTGGAGTCGAAACACAGCGCGCGCGCCGCCAGATAGTGCCGGTCGGCCGCCCTGAACCGCAGCCGGCAGGCCGCTAGGTCGCCCGCCAGCAGATGGCACTCCACCAGTGCCCCGACCTCGCCCGTCCGCTCCAGCACCCGCGTCGCCCGCCGCAGCACCCGGCGGGCACGCCCGACCCTGCCCCGCAGGAACGCCAGCAGCGCCAGCCCGAACTGGACGCTCGCCGCCCGGTGTTCGGCGCCCAGCGCGACATAGGCGCGCTCCGCACCGCGCAGGCGGCGCTCCGCGCGGCCCAGCCGCCGCTCGCCCAGGTCGAACCGGGCGAGGTTCTCCTCGGACAGCGCCCGCGCCACCGGGTCGCCGCCCAGGGCGTGGAACTCCCGTGCCAGCCGCAGGTGTTCGGACACCGTCCGCAGGTCGCCGGCGCGCCCGGCGAGCACCGCCAGGTTGGTGTGCGCGTGCCCGGCCAGCCGGGGCTCGTGCTCCTGTGCGATCGCCAGCGCCGCCCGCACATCGGCCTCCGCCTCCGGGTAGCGGCCCAGCGCGATCAGCGCGCAGCCCCGCGTGTTGCGCAGCGCGAAGTCCAACGGCACGCTCCCGGGACCCGAACGCACCGGCAGCGCCAACGCGGCGTCGCAGTCCGCCAGCGCCTCCTCGTTCCGCCCCAGCAGCTGGAGCGTCTGCGCGCGGTTGACCAGCACGCCGCCCCGCACCGCCGGGGTGCCCCGCGCGTCGCCCACCGACTCCTCGACCCGGTCGCAGGCCGCCAGCGCCGCGCCGGCCAGCCGCAGCGACTCCCTCGGCTCGCCCCGCTCCTCGGCCAGCGCGGCCAGGTTCGCCAGCGCGCGGGCCCGCAGGTCGAGCCCCTCGGCGTCCACATCGGGCACCTCGGTGGCGGCCGACGCCCGTTCCAACAGCTCCCTGGCGCGCCGCGCGCGGCCCCTGGCGTGCAGCCGAACGCCCTCGTTGACCCGCTCGGCCGGCTCGGCCCAGCGCGGGCCGAAGGACACCCCGGTGCGCACCCCGACCACGTCGTCCTCGGGCCGGTCGGGTCCGTCCGCGCCGCGCCGGGGCAGCGGCCGGTGCTCGCTCACCACGCCCGGACCGCCTCGGCGGCGCGCACCGCGAACCCGTAGACCCGCTCGGCCCGTTCGATCCACGGCTCCAGCGGCGACGCCACGCCCCGCGCCACCCGGACCCGGGGCGGCAGCGCCAGCCGGGGCGCGGGGAACGCCGGATCGCCGCCGGTCGCCAGGCCCAACGCGGCCGCCGCATACGAGAGTTCGTCCCCGGTCGGCGGCTCGCGCGGCGGCACGGGCAGCACCGCCACATCGGGCAGGGCCGCCATGTCGGGCAGGGCCGGCCGCGCGCCGCCGGCCGACGGCGCGACGCTCAACGTGGCGGTCGCCGTCAGATGGTCGATCAGCGCGACCGCCAACGCCTCGTCGCCGGCGTTCCGCACCGCCACCATCGCCGCCCGCAGCGCGGGCGCGGCGGCCAGCGCCACCCAGCGCTCCCGCTCCCCGCCGGCCGCGAAGAACTGGCGCGCCGCGTCCGCCGCCAACGCGGCCGGCACCGCCACCTCCAACGCCCTGGCCAGCACCGGGCCCCGCTCCTCGGCGGGCAGCGCGGCGGCCCAGCGGGCGTGCGAGTCGGCCCGCCACCAGTCCAGGGTCAGCGCCACATGCCAGCCCAGGGACTCCTCCGCGAGCGTCCGGGCCGCCAGCACCTCGGCGTCGGCCTCGTCGAACCGGCCCAACGCGTCCAACGCGCCGGCCCGCACCTGGTGGAACGCGATCCGCTGGAGCGGCGTCGCGCCCGCGCCCAACTCGGCCCTGGCCGCGTCCAGCAGCGCCAGGCCCTCGGCGGCCCGGCCCCCGACCGCCGCCACCGCCGCCCGGCCCAGCCGGCAGGCGGCCAGCTGCGCGGCGTGGCCCTCCCTGGCCAGCAGCGCCTCGGCCCTGGCGTAGCAGGCGTCGGCCTCCTCCGCGCGGCCGGCCAGATACGCGTTCCGCCCCAGGCTGATCAACGTCGCCGCCTCGCCCCTGGCGTCGTCCAGCACCGCGAACAACTCACCGGCCAGCGCGAACCGTTCACGGCTGGCCGCCTCGTCGCCGAGCGTGCCGGCCAGGTCGGCCAGCAGCACATGGACCCGGGGCGCCAGCACCGGCACATGCTCCTGCGCGAGCGCCAGCGCGGCCCGCCCGGTCTCGTCGGCCTCGGCGAGCCGGCCCTGCGCCGCGAACACGGTGGCCCGCACCAGCAGCAGCCACACCCACGCGTCCTCGCTGCCCGCGCCCAGCGCCGGCAGTGCCGCCTCGACCCGCGCCAACTCCGCGAGCGCGGCGTCGTGTTGGCCGCTCTCGCGGAGCAGCGCGGCGCGCAGGTTCCGCGCGCCGAGCAGCTGCGCGGCCATGGCGACGGCCGCCGGACCGTCGGGGCCGGCGTCGGCCTCCGCTGCCGCGACCACCGTGGCGAACAGCCCGACGGCCTCCGTCGCCAGCTCCAGCGCGGTCGGGATGTCGCCGCCTGCCTCGGCGACCCCGACCAGGTTCAGCAGCGCGCTGGCCCGGCACACCAACGCGTCCCGGCCGCCGCCGACCGCGTGGGTGGCCCGTTCGGCGGCGCGCAACGCCCGTTCGGCCTCGTCGAGTTGGCCGGCCGACGCCAGCCGGACGCCCTCGGCGTTGAGCGCGGCGCACCGCCGCCAACGCGGATGCGACGCCCACGGCATCGCGGCCGGTCTGCCGGGGGTGGAGTGGGTGATCGGGCCCGGTTCGGCGACGGGCGTGGCGAGTTCGAGGCCCGGGGCCTCGGCCGTCAACTCCTCGTTGAACGCGTGCGGTTCGGCGGCGATCCGACGGAACTCCTCGACGCCCTCCGGGTTGTCACAGGCCAACGCGATCCTGGCCAGGCTCTCGCACGGGAACGCGGCCAACTCGGGCCGGAAGGCCAGCGCGACGTCCAACGCGATCAACGCCTCCTGCTCGGCCTCCGCCAGCTCCCCGGTCATCATCAGCTGCCCGGCCCGCGCCCCGTGCAGGGTGAACGTCACCAACTCGGGCGGCTCGGGCTCCGTTTCGGCGAGCGCGAACGCCTCGTCCAGGTCGGCCTTCACCAGGTCGGGGCGCTGCGCGAGCATCCGTGTCTGGGCCCGCGAGGCCAAGGCGCTGACCAGCGTCCACAGGGCGTCGCCGGCCCAGGGGCCGGCGACGCGAGATGCCGCTGCCCCGCCGCCGGCGGGGGCTCCGGCCCCGGCGGGGGGCGCCGCGCCGGCGCGCGCCTCGTTCCCGGCCTGCGGCCGGCCTCCAACGTCGCGTGCCGCACCCGCGGTGGGGTCGCCTCCGGCGGTGGGCCCGGTTTCGGCGGGGTCGCCTCCGGTGGGGCCGGTGGTGCCCAAGTGGCCGCCTCCGGTGGGGTGTTCGGCTTTGGCCGGGGGCCGGTCGCTGGCCGGGGGCCGGGGCCCCTGCTCGGTCGGGTTTCTGTCCTTGGCGGACGTGCCGGTAGGCCCGGTTTCGGCCCGGGGCCGGCCGCCGGTCGGGTCTCCGCCGCCGGCAGGCTCCCCGCCCCCGGCCGGAGCGGTTCCGGCCCCGCCGGCGGGCCCCGTTCCGGCTGGGGGCCGGGGCCCCTGCTCGGTCGGGTCCCCGGCAGGGGACCCGACCAGCCGTCGGCAGAGGGCGATCGCCTCGCCGAGGAGGCGTTCCGACTCGGCGAGGTCGCCGGCGTTCTCGGCGAGCGTGGCCAGGTTGCCCAGGCTGCGGGCCCGGTGGAACAGCCCCTCCGCGTCCACGTCCGGGACGCGCGTCTCGGCCTCCGCCGCCCGCAGCCGCGCCCGGGCGCGGCGGACGCGGCCCGCCTGCGCCAGCCGGGTGCCCTCGTTGTGCAGGTCGCGCCAGCGGTGCCAGCGCGGCGAGGCCGGCCGCGTCGACTGGAGCCCCAACGGGGTCTCCTGCGCGTCCGACTCCTCGGGTCGCCCGTCCGCAGGGTCCCGCCTGGCCATGCCCATCAGACCTCCGGATCGACCAGGGCGGCCACCCGTTCGGCGAACGAGCCCTCCCCGGCGTCGAGTCGCCGTTCCGCGTAGGCCAGCACCGGCTCCTGGCGGGCGGCCAACTCGGCCGCCGCCGGCGCCGGTTCGGCGTCGCCGGGGCCGGCGTAGCCCAGCGCCCAGACGGTCACCGTCCGTCGGGGTGCCGGCACCAGCAGGGCCGTCGGGGGGAGTTCGGCCGCGCCGCCGAACTCGGCGCCGCCGGCGGTCACTTCCAGCGGGAACTCCACCGCGTCCGCCTCCGAGCGCGCCCGCAGCGCCGCGCCCCGCGCCTCCTCGGCGAACGCCGACGGCGCTCGTGCCACCGCCACGTCCAGCAGCAGCCGCCCCTCCCGCCGCACCAGCGCCCAGCGCAGCTCGGCCGCCGCGTCCACCACGCCGGGCGGCAGCCGCCGCCAGTCCAGCGGACCGATGCCGCTGAGCGCGGTCACCCCGCCCGGCGGCTCGCCGCCGGCGGCCAGCGCCCAGCCGCCCGCGTCGGCGGGCAGCGCGGTCGGCTCGGGCAGCTCGACCCCGAAGTCCTCCGCGACCTCGGCCAGCCGCTCGGCCAGGTCCCGTGCCGCGTCGCCCAGTCGCGGGTCGTCGGCGAGCGCGGCCAACGGGTGGACGGCCGGCGCGGCCCGCGCCAACAGCCGCTCCACCGCGTCCGGTTCGTCCAGCAGCCCCTCCACGTCGGCGGCCACCACGGCGGCCTCGGCCGCCAGCAGCGCGGCCGACAGGGCCGGGACGCCGGCCAGTTGGGAGGCCGGCCACCAGGCCGCCAGCCAGCCGAGCCGGGCCAGCCGCGCCAGCGGTTCGGCCAACGGTCCACCCGCGTCCGGGAGTTCGACCTCCGTCTCGGTGCCGTCCGGCACCGCCGTCAGCGCGTCGGCGGCCGGGCCGTAGACCTGCCACAGCCAGTCGGCGGCCCGTTCCCCGTGGTGCACCTCGGCGGACGGCAGCCGCTGCCCGGCCGGAACGTCCCAGGTCAGCACGGCCCCGTCGGCCTCCACCAGGCCGGTCCACTCCGGGTTAGCCGGCGCCCGCCCCACCCACAGCGTGCCGCCGGCGCGCCGCACCCGCACCCGCGCCCCGGTCATCGCGCCTCACCGTCCAACGGAGCGCCGCCCGCCGGTTCGCCGCCCGCCCGGTCCAACACCGCGCGCAGCCGGTCGCGTTGGTCCATGATCACGGAGCGCAGCACCCCGTCGAGCAGGTCCCACAGCCCGTCGGCGACCACCGCCTCGCCGCGCAGCTCGCGGCCGTGCACCCGCACCCACAGCCGCCGCAGATACGCCTGCCGCACCTGCCCCACCTCGCCGGCCCGGCCCCCGGCCGCCGTCGGCAGTCGCAACGCCCGGTGCACGAACGGCTCCCGGCGCCAGCGCGCCGCCAGCCGGGCGCCCGCGTCGCTGCCCGGCTCGCCGCCCGGCGCGAGGCCGGCGCTGGCCCGCCGGCCCAGCGCCATCGTGACCCGCGTGGATTCCTCCGCCAACTGCCAGGGCGCGGCGGTGCGTTGGATCTCCTGGAGCACCAGCTGGGACAGCTCGGGCATCGCCTCGCGGTGGAACGCCGAGGTGAACCCGGCGAAGAGCCGCTCGAAGACGGAGCGGTCGAAGGGCGGCGGCAGCGTCCGCTTGGAGGCGCTCTCGCCCAGCTCGGGCGGCGCGATCACCTCCCGCAGCGTCAGGCCGCACGCGCGCGCGGCGCCCGGCGGCAGCAGCGTGGCCGCGTCGGCCGAGCCGGCCCGCCCGGCCACCAGGGCGTCCAGCCGCGAGCGGTCCACGCCCGTCGCCACCCCGTCCAGCAGCCGGTCCAGCGCGGCGCCCAACTCGCCGTCC
>NZ_RFFJ01000118.1 GCF_003696235.1 Streptomyces triticirhizae | reverse complement strand
CGGGCGCCGGCCTGCTGACCCGCGTCCGCCCCGGCGCCGAGTCCCCGGCCGGCGCCGGCCGCCGCACCTGCGTCATCGGCCTGCACGCCGACCTCAGCGGACCCCACGCCACCGCCGGCAACGGCCAACAGCGCGGCCTCAACATGGCCGTCGACGAGCTGAACCGGCTGGGCAACCTCCCCTTCGACCTCGCCGTCCGCTCCCTCGACGACGCCGGCGACCGGACCCTGGCCGCCGACGCCGCCCGCACCCTGGCCGCCGACCCCGAGGTGATGGCCGTCCTCGGCCCCACCGACGACGCGGTGCTGCCGGTCGTCGGC
This sequence comes from Streptomyces triticirhizae, assembly GCF_003696235.1. Classification (GTDB taxonomy): domain Bacteria; phylum Actinomycetota; class Actinomycetes; order Streptomycetales; family Streptomycetaceae; genus Streptomyces; species Streptomyces triticirhizae. The sequence goes on along the minus strand of NZ_RFFJ01000118.1, from coordinate 19,527 downwards.
GAGACCTACGGCGGCGCCGAACTCCCCCTGCTCGCCCTGTCGGTGGCCGGCACCCCCGACGGCGGGCGCCACCCGTCCCTGCTGCTGGCCCGCCCGCCCGCCACGCTCGCCGGGCTCGCCGCTGGCGAGGTGCTCGCCGCCCACGCGGCCCGCCGCGTCGTCGTGCTCAACGACCGCGCCGCCGGCGAGGACGGCGGCCGCACCGCCCGCGCCGTCAACGGCTCCCTGGACCGCGAGCGGTTCGCCCCGCAGACCAGGGAACTCGACAGCGCCGACGCCGACTTCACCGCCCTGGCCGCCGAACTCACCGGCGACGGCACCGAGGCCGTGGTCTGGTGCGGTCACGCCGAGGGCGCGGGCCGCCTCTCCCGCGCGCTGCGCACCACCGGCTTCGCCGGCCTGGGCCTGGGCACCGAACGCGCCATCGGTCCCGAGTACTTCCTGCGCAGTGGCCAGCCGCCCGACGACTGGTACTTCCTGGCCGCCTACACCGACCCGCGCAGCGACCCCAGGGCGCGCACCTTCGGCCAGGCCCACCGCGAACGCTTCGGCTGGGACCCCGAGCCCTACGCGGCCGAGGCCTATGACGCCGCCCATCTGCTGGTCACCGCCATGCGCGAGACCGTGGAACGCCGGGGCGGCCTCACCAGGGGCGTGCTCCTGGACCGGCTGCGCGCCAGCGAGTACCGGGGCGTGGCCAGGGAGTTGGCCTTCGATGACACCGGCGCCTACGCGGGCGCCGGCCCGCTGGCGTATCTCTACCGCGCCCACCGCGGCCAACTCCGCTTCGAGGGCCCGGTCTCCCTCTGATCCGCCCCCCACGAGCCGTTCCCTCGAGCCGGCCAGCCCCCGAACCGCCGGCCGCAGCGCCAGCCGTCGGCCGAACGCACGCCCCCGAACGTCCGCCCGAACCCCCGGTGATCGCAAGCGCTTTCCCGGAACCGCGCGATCGGTTCCGGAACCGGGCGCCAGCCGTTGACCCGCCCCCGCCCCTGCGCTGTGATCACGCCCGGTGGCCGTTCAGCCCCATCGCCGCGACCCCAACGCGGCGTGGACGGTCGCCCCACACCGGAGGACACACATGCCAGACACGCCCCACCCGCCCCAGCGGGCCGAGGACCCCACCGAGCCGCCCGCCCACGGCCGCCGGCTGTCCCGCCGCACCCTGCTCACCGGGATCGCGGTCGCGACCGGGGCCGCCGGCGTCGGCGTCGCCGCCACCACGGCAACCGGCGCGGGCGCCACGCCCGCCGCCCGGCCGCAGGCCGGCACCGCGCTCCGCCCGCTGGCCGACCCCGACCTCGGCCCCAACGTCCACATCTTCGGACCGGAGACCCCCTCCGCCGACATCCAGGCGGTGCTCGACGGCATCTTCGACGCGATGGAGACCGACCAGTTCGGCACCGGCCGCCACGCCGTGCTCTTCAAGCCGGGCTCCTACGCCGTCAACGCCAACGTCGGCTACTACACCCAGGTCGCCGGCCTCGGCCTCTCCCCGGACGACGTGGCCATCGACGGCACCGTCCACGTGGAGGCCGACTGGTTCGACGGCAACGCCACCCACAACTTCTGGCGCTGCGCGGAGAACCTCTCCGTCTCCCCGCCCGACGGCTTCGACCGCTGGGCGGTCTCCCAGGCCGCCCCCTACCGCCGGATGCATGTCAACGGCGACCTGGTGCTGGACGACGGCGGCTGGTCCAGCGGCGGCTTCATGGCCGACTGCCGCGTCGAGGGCGACGTCAACTCCGGCTCCCAGCAGCAGTGGCTCTCCCGGGACAGCGAGTTCGGCTCCTGGACCGGCGCCAACTGGAACATGGTCTTCGTCGGCGTGGAGAACGCCCCGGCGGGACAGTTCCCCGAACCCCCCTACACCGTCGTCGACTCCACCCCGCTGATCCGCGAGAAGCCGTTCCTGTACATGGACGACGCCGGCGCCTGGCACGTCTTCGTCCCGGCCCTGCGCACCGACACCTCCGGCACCACCTGGCACCAGGCCACGCCCGAGGGCGAGTCCATCCCCATCGAGCAGTTCCTCGTCGCCGACCCCGACACCCCCGTCCCCGAGATCAACGCGGCGCTCGCCGAGGGCCGCCACCTCCTGCTGACCCCCGGCATCTACTTGCTCGACGGCCCCATCCAGGTCGGCAGGGCCGACACCGTGGTGCTCGGCCTCGGCCTGGCCACCCTGGTCCCCGCTCCCGGCCAGCCAGCCGTCACCGTCGCCGACGTGGACGGCGTCAAGGTCGCCGGCATCCTCGTCGACGCCAACGAACAGAACTCGCCGCTGATGATGGTCGTCGGCGAGGAGGGCGCCGACGCCGACCACTCCGCCAACCCCACCTCGCTGCACGACGTCTTCTTCCGCATCGGCGGGATGCACGCCGGCAACGCTGACGTCAGCCTCGCGATCAACAGCAACCACGTCATCTGCGACCACACCTGGCTGTGGCGCGGCGACCACGGCACCGGCATCGGCTGGAACACCAACCCCGCCCTCTACGGCCTGATCGTCAACGGCGACGACGTCACCGCCTACGGCCTCTTCGTCGAGCACTACCAGGACTACCAGGTCTTCTGGAACGGCGAGCGCGGCCGCACGTACTTCTACCAGAGCGAGATGCCCTACGACCCGCCCAGCCAGGAGTCCTGGATGAACGGTTCGACCCGGGGCTTCGCCTCCTACAAGGTCAACGACGCCGTCACCGACCACCGCGCCTGGGGCCTGGGCGTGTACTGCTTCTTCAACGCCAACCCCAGCGTCGTCAGCGAACGCGGCATCGAGGTGCCGCAGGCCCCGGGCGTCGCCCTGGAACACATGCTGGCGGTCTCCCTCGGCGGTGGCACCGGCACCATCGAACACGTCGTCAACGACACCGGAGGCCCCGCCGGCCCCGGCTCCGTCGAGTCCTATGTCGTCTCCTACCCGTAGGCGGATCGGCGGCCGGACGGTGACGAGAGCGCGACGAGGAACGCCTCAACCGCGCCGGCGAGTTCGTCGGGGGCGGTGACGCGCCGAGGGAGCCCGCCCGGCCGCCGGAGGGCGGCCGGGCGGGGCCGGGGCGGAAGCCTCAGCGCACCTCGGCCTCGATCAGGTCGGCCGCCCGCGCGGTGCCGCCCTCGGCGGCGGCCGCCGCCCGCAGTTCGGCCGAACGCCGCGCCACCGCCGGGTCGTTGACCAGCTCCAACAGCGTGGCCCGCAGCCGGTCGGCCGTCGCCTCCTCGGTGTCCAGCCGCCGCGCCACCCCCAGCTCCACCAGCCGGTCCGCGTTGGCGAACTGGTCGACGGCCTGCGGCACCGCGATCATCGGCGTCCCGGTCGCCAGGCCCTCCGAGCAGCCCCCCATCCCGGCGTGGGTGACGAACGCGTCGGCCTGCTCCAGCACCGACAGCTGCGGCAGCCACGCGTGCACCTCGACGTTCTCCGGCACCTCGCCCAGCTCCGCCGGGTCGGTGTGCCGGCCGATGCCCAGCACCACATGCCAGCCGTCCAGCCCGCCGAAGGCGTCGAGGCAGCGCCGGTAGAACGCGGCCTGCCGGGTGTACGCCGAGCCCAGCGAGACCAGCAGCACCCGCCGCGCCCCGGCCGGCCGTTGCCAGTCCCTCCGGCCCAGCCGGTCCCCGAAGCAGGGCCCGACAAAGGTCACCGTCGAGGTGTCCACGTCCTCAAGACGCGGCTGCATGGCCCGGGGCACCAGCGCGAGGCAGCGCCCAGGCCGACCGGAGAAGCTCTCCATGTCCAGCGTGGTCGCCCCGGAGGAGGCCAACCAGGCGGAGAACTTCTCCCGATAGGCGTCGGCCCCCGGCAGCCGCCACAGCGCGGCGGCGACCTCCTCCTCGTAGCCCCGCCACGCCACATAGGTAGGGGAGAGCTGCACCAGCGGCCGGCCCTGCGCCTCGGCCAGGGCACGGGCGGCATAGGCGCCGATGTCGTAGAGACAGACGTCCGCCGGATCGGCGTCGTAGTGGGCGCGCAGCGCGGGCAGCGCCCGGATCGCGTCGTCGAGGAAGAGGCCCATCGCGGCGATCGGGTCCTCGGGCCAGTCGTTGTCCACGACCGGCAGCCGGGACGCCAGCGGAACGAACTCGGCGCCGGTGGCCGTGATCCGCTCGGCCATCAGCGGGTCGTTGGCGTAGGTGACCCGGTGGCCACGGGCGACCAACTCCCGGATGATCTCCAGGCTCGGCAGCACATGGCTGATCGCGGGGACACCGGCCATCGCCACATGGGCGGGCCGCTCGGTGGTGCGCGGGGAGAGCGGCGAGCGCGCGGGGGCGGAAGAGGGCACGGAAGAAGACATGGGAGAACACTCATCTCAGATCGGGCATACAAAGGCACCGCGCGGCGGCGCGTCGGAACATCGCCCCGAAGGGCGGGCGCGCGTCGCGGAAACGCGGGAGCGGGCGCGGGGACCTGTTCCGCCCGTGCCGTCAGCCGTAGATCTGAGCCTGGACCATGCCCGCCACCCTAGACGCCCCGGTCCCCGGCCGTCACCCCGGTAGCTCCCGTCCGCCCCCGGCGCACGCCCCCTCGCGGTGCCCCTGGGAAACGTTTCCCCGGCCCAGCGGAGAAACCGTTGTCCCCCCGCCCGGGTTCCGGGAAAGTTCCGGTCCTTGTCCGCCGTTCACCGAGCATTGACACGTTCTCATCATCAACGTAACACTGCCGATGGGAGAGCGCTCTCCCGTTACCAAGCGACTTCGGAGGTCCGCATGGTACGTAGAACAGCCCTGTTGTCCGGCACGTTGGCGGCGGCCGCGCTCTCGCTCGTCGCCGCCGGGCTGGGCACCATGGGCGCCGTCGCCGCACCCAGCGGCGAACAGGCCGCCGTCTCCTCGACGGAGGCCGACCACTCCACGCACCAGATGTTGATGGCACCCCCGCCGGGCGAGTGGATTCCGGTGGACGAGCCGGTCGAGGGCATCGAGCCCAACCCCGACGCGCCCTTCGCGGAACACCGCGAGTTCCAGGCCAACTGCTCGGTCAGCCACACCGGTGACGACGACCCCATCGTCTACCCGTCGATGCCGGGCGAGTCGCACAACCACACGTTCATGGGGAACGACACCACCGACGCCTACACCGACGAGGCGTCGCTGGACGCCGGCGAGACCAGCTGTGTGGTGCCGGGTGACCGGTCCGCCTACTGGATGCCGACGATGTACAACGGTGATGAGGAGGTCCGTCCGATCGGGCCCCAGGTCATCTACTACAAGTCGGGTATCAGGGACCACGAGTCGGTGCGTCCCTTCCCCACCGGCCTGCGCTACGTGGTCGGCAACCCGATGCAGACCGAGGACGAGTTCGGTAGCCATCCCGGCTTCGTCAAGGGCTGGGAGTGCGGGGACGACTACGGGAACACCACGTTCCCGACCGACTGCCCCGCGGGCTCCCAGCTGAACGTGCGCTTCCAGGCGCCGAGTTGCTGGGACGGCAGGCACCTGGACTCGCCGAACCACCAGGACCACATGGCCTACCCGGTGGTGGAGAACAACCAGAACGTCTGCCCGGACTCGCACCCGGTCGCCGTTCCCATGATCGAGTTCAAGATGGCCTTCCCGGTCGACGGTGACACCTCACAGGTGCGCCTGGCCAGCGGCCCCGCGTACTCGTTCCACTACGACTTCTTCAACAGCTGGGACGAGGCCACGCTCGCCGCGCTGGTCGAGCACTGCATCAACGGTGGTCTCCAGTGCGACACCCGGGGCTACGACCAGTTCCACCCCGACGAGGGCGCGGTCCTCGACGAGAACCACGAACTCCCCTGAGGCGAGCGGGCCCTGAGTCGGCCCGCCGCCACCCATGGCGGTCGGCCCCGCGTCGAGCGGGCCGGCCGCCCCCAACCCCCACCGTAGAGCGCTCTCCCCGCTGTTCCGTCATCTTCTGCCCCCCACCCTCCCCGGCCAGCGACGGTCGGGTCGACCTAGGAGATCCCGTGCCCACCCCCCAGTCCCCCGACGCCCCCAAGCACCGCCGCCCCAACGGGGTGACCCGACGGGCCACCCTGGCCGGTCTGGCCGCCGCCGTGGTGTCCTCAGCCGCCGCCACCCACGCCCTGGCCAACGGCTCCTCCTCGTCCCAGGGCCCGGCCCGGCGCCCGGCGCAGCTGGCCTCCGGTACCCCGATCACCCAGGCCGACCCGGTCCTGGGCCCCAACGTCACCGTCTTCGACCCGTCGATGCCCATCGGCGACATCCAGGCCACCCTCAACGCGGCCTTCCAGCAGCAGGAGACCGCGCAGTTCGGCCTCGGCCGGTTCGCGTTCCTCTTCAAGCCGGGCGACTACCAGGACCTCGACGTCAACATCGGCTACTACACCCACATCGCCGGCCTCGGGCAGTCGCCCGACGACGTCAACATCACCGGCTGGGTGCGGGTCGAGGCCGACTGGTTCGACGGCAACGCCACCCAGAACTTCTGGCGCGCCTCGGAGAACCTCTCCGTCACGCCCTGGGACGGCTACAACCGCTACGCCGTCTCCCAGGCCGCGCCGATCCGCCGCCTCCACGTCAGGGGCGAGATGCCGCTGTGGAACGGCTACGACGGCTGGGCCAGCGGCGGCTTCCTCGCCGACAGCAAGGTCGACCGGGTGGTCTCCGGCTCCCAGCAGCAGTGGCTGACCCGCAACAGCGAACTGGGCGAGTGGGCCGGCTCGGTGTGGAACATGGTCTTCGTCGGCGTCGACGGCGCCCCGCCGCACCACTTCCCCAACCCGTCCCACACCGTCGTCGACTCCACCCCGTGGGTCAAGGAGAAGCCCTACCTCTACCTCGACGGGGACGACTACGCCGTCTTCGTGCCCGACCCGCGCCAGGACTCCCGGGGCACCACCTGGGCCAACGGCCCGACGCCCGGCACCTCCATCCCGCTCAGCGAGTTCCACGTGGCGCACGAGGGCGACGACGCCGCCTCCATGAACGCCGCGCTGGCCGAGGGCAAGCACCTGCTGATCACCCCCGGCGTCTACCGGATCGACCAGACCATCGAGATCAGCAACCCCAACACCATCGTCATGGGCCTGGGGTTGGCCACCCTGATCCCCGAGGGCGGGGTCAACGCCATCAAGATCGCCGACGTGGACGGGGTCCAACTCGCCGGCATCCTGGTCGACGCGGGCGAGGACGGCTCCGAGGTCCTGATCGAGGTCGGCGACGAGGGCTCCTCGACCCGCCACCAGGAGAACCCGATCCACCTGCACGACGTCTTCTGCCGGATCGGCGGCGCCCACGCCGGCTCGGCCGACGTCAGCCTGCTGGTGCACGCCCACGACACCGTCATCGACCACATCTGGCTGTGGCGCGGCGACCACGGCGACGGCGTCGGCTGGGACGTCAACCCGGCCATCAACGGCCTGATCGTCAACGGCGACAACGTCACCGGCTACGGCCTCTTCGTCGAGCACTACCAGGGCCACCAGGTGATCTGGAACGGCGACAACGGCAGCACCTACTTCTACCAGTGCGAGCTGCCCTACGACCCGCCCAACCAGGACGCCTGGATGAACGGCGACGAGCTGGGCTGGACCGCCTACGTGGTCTCCGAGGGCGTCACCAACCACACCGCCTACGGCCTGGGCGTCTACAGCCTGATGCTGGAGGACGAGACCATCACCACCGAGCGGGCCATCTCGACCCCGACCGGGGACGGCATCGACTTCACCAGCATGGTGATCGTCTCGCTGGGCCAACTCGGCATCATCAACCACGTCATCAACGACCTCGGCGGCCCGGCCGGCCCGGGGATGAACGACGGCATCTTCTATCTGGAGAGCAACTGAGCCCAGCGCGGGCGCGGGAGCCGCGCGGGCCCGGTTGGCCGGTGCGGCGTGGGGCCGCGCCGGCGGGGGAACGGGGCCCGGTTCCGGTGCCGGGCCCCGGCCGTTCGCCGACGCGCGCCTGGGCGGGCCCGCGTCGGCGGCGGTACCACGGTCTTGACACCCCCCCGAGCCACGGCCAGCCGGCGTGGCTCGGGTAGGGTGGACGGCGGTCCTGTCGGACCAGCGATGTTCGGAACGGGTGCGATGGCACCCCCGAGGGAACGGGGAGGTGAGCCCGATCACCGTATGGTCGGCACGGGCACTCCGGCCCCGACACGGGGCGCAGGGCCCGGCGCGCTAGCGGACGCGGAGGCGCCCGCCGCGCCGAGGCCAGGGAGAGTCCGGCACGTTGAGAGGCTCTCATGTCGGTAACACCCCGTTCTCCCGCTTCTGTCTCCTCCCCGGGCGCGTCCCCGGCGTCCGTCGTCGCCCGACTGCGGGCCGCCGGCTGCGTCTTCGCCGAGGACGAAGCCGCCCTGCTGCTCGCCGAGTTCGGCGCCGACCCCGGCGCCCTGGCGGCCTCGGTGACCCGCAGGGTCGCCGGCGAACCCCTCGAACACGTCCTGGGCTGGGCCGAGTTCGCCGGCCAACGGCTGCGCGTCGGGCCCGGCGTGTTCGTGCCCAGGCGGCGCACGGAGTTCCTGGCGGAGTGCGCAGTGCGGCTCGCGCCCTCGCCCGCCGTGGCCGTCGACCTGTGCTGCGGCGTCGGGGCCGTGGGCGCGGCCCTGCTGGCCGCGCTGGACCGCGTCGAGGTGCACGCGTCCGACCTCGCCCCGCGCGCCGTCGCCTACGCCCGCCGCAACCTGCGCGCGGCGGCCGGCGTGTACGAGGGCGACCTCTACGCCCCGCTGCCGGCGCGGCTGCGCGGCCGGGTGGACGTGCTGGTCGCCAACGCTCCCTACGTGCCGTCCGACGCCGTCGCCCTGCTGCCCACCGAGGCCCGCGTGCACGAGCCGACGCTCGCGCTGGACGGCGGCGCCGACGGCCTCGGCGTCCTCCGCCGGGTTGCCGCCGGCGCCGGGGAGTGGCTCGCACCGGGCGGCAGCCTGCTGGTGGAGTCGAGCGAACGTCAACGCGCGGCGCTGCTGGCGGAGTTGACGGCGGTGGGGCTGGCCCCACGGGTGGCCCACTGCCCGGAGCGCGAGGCCACGGTCCTCATCGCGGAACGCCGGCTCGCCTGACGCCGGCCCGCCTGGCGCCGGCCCGCCTGACGCCGCGCCGGCGAAAGGACCGCGCGGAGCGGAGAGCCGCTCCGCGCGGAGCGGTCAACGACGCCAGAACAGATGGTGCGTCACGCCGCTCGGGCTCGGCACGACGTCCAGGTGGAACCGGTCGAGCAGCTCGTCCGGGGACTCCCAGAGCCGCAGCCCTGGTCCGACCTTCACCGGCGAGACCACCACATGCAGGGTGTCGACGAGGTCGGCGTCCAGGAACTCCCTGATGGTGCTCACCCCGCCACCGAGCCGAACGTCCTTGCCCTGCGCCGCCTCCCGCGCCTGCTCCAGGACGGCGCCCGGGTCGCCGTCGACGAAGTGGAAGGTGGTGTCGGAGAGCGTGAACGAGGGGCGTGGGTGGTGCGTCAGCACGAACACCGGCGTGTGGAACGGCGGTTCGTCGCCCCACCAGCCGCGCCACTCGTGGTCCTGCCACGGGCCGCGCTGGGGCCCGAACTTGTTGCGGCCCATGATCTCGGCGCCGATGTTGCGCGAGAAGTCCCGCGTGAAGTAGTCGTCGAGGCCCCGACTCCCGCCCGGTTCGGCGCGGCCGGGCCAGCTCGCCGTGGCGCCGGCCCAGGTGAAGAGCCGCTCCGGCTCGACGGCCCGTCCGAACGGCCGCTCGAGACTCTGATCCTCCCCGGCGGCCACCCCGTCGGCCGAAACGGTGAAGTTCTGTACCTTCAACAGCTGAGACATGCGCTTCTCCTCAGAGTGGACAACGGTGAAGTGACATCCGGGGCCCCGAAAACTCATCGCCGCACGCGGAAACGATGCGCGGGAGGTTCCCGCGTCTCTCCGGGAGGGGCCCGCCCTGGAAGCGCGGCGGATGGGAGACGAAGTCGCCGCCCGAGGCCGGCCGGTGGCGGCCCGCGAGCTACCCGCGCCCGCCGAGTCGCCGGGGCGGCGGCCGGCCCGGGCGGCCTCGACCGCCCGGACGCTCACCTCGTCAGAGGTGGCGAGCCAACGCGCCGCTGGGGCGAGGGAGTCGCAGCCCGGTGCGGTCACGTTCGCCCGACAGCACGTTCGGCGCGCCGCTCGCCAGGGCCGGCCACGGGGCGGAACGGAAACGGAGAACGGCCCCAGCCTTGGGGGGCCGGGGCCGTTCGGGGAGGTGGATGCGCGGGCGTGCGACCTCGGGTGGCTTCTAGGAGGTGTAGACGCCGAACTCGTAGAGGGAGTAGCCCCATCCGGTGCCGCGCTCGGTGCCCAGCACCCGGACGTACCGCCCGGAGCCGTTCACCTCGGCGGTCTCGACCCCGCCGGCGCCGTCGGTCACGGTGTGGATGGAGGTCCAGCTCTCACCGTCCTCGGAGACCTGCACCTCGTAGGCCCTGGCGTAGGAGGTCTCCCAGAACAGCTGCACCGTGTCGATCGCGGTGCTGGTGCCCAGGTCCACCTGGAGCCACTGCGGGTCGGCCCACTCGCTGGCCCAGCGGGTCGCGTTGTCGCCGTCGGTGGCGTGCTCCGGCAGGAACGGCGCGCCGTCACCCTGCTCCTGGAAGGTGGAGGCGGTGGTCTCGGCGCCCAGTGCCACGTTGGTTCCGTCGACCGGCGGCGGCACGACGCCGACGGAGGTGGTGTCGATGCCCAGGTTGCCCTGGCCGTCCCGCGCCGCCAGATAGACCTTCCAGGGGCCCGGGCGGTTGGGCGCGGTCACCGTGAAGGAGCCGTCCCCGTTGTCGGTGAACTCGGCGGGCTCCAGGGCGCCGCCCTCGTCGATGTACTTGCTGTTGACCAGCACCTCGTACTCGATCGCGTCCCCGTCCGGGTCGCTCACCGAGGCGCTCAGCTCGAACTCCGAGCCGGCCGGCACCGCCGTGCGGTCGCCGCCGACGGCCAGGTCCGTGATCACCGGCGGGGTGTTGGTGGGCGCCTCGCCGCCGAAGATCTCCGCGACCGCGTAGTACGACAGCCGCTTCTCGCCACCCGGCAGCAGGTTGAACCAGACGCCGCCGAAGTCCTCTTCGAGGCCGTAGTGGAACAGCGTGCCGCCCAGCGCCACGCCCTCGTGCGCCATCAGGCAGTCCCAGGCCTGCTTGTAGCCCTCGGCCTTGGCGACATCGGTCGGCTCCTCGGGGATGCCGTTGACGTCGTCGTCGACCTCCCACTCACCGGCCGGGCCGCCCTCGGTCAGGATGTACGGCCGGTCGTAGCCGCCGTCGATCCACGCCTGCTGGATGTCGCAGACCGCGTCGTAGGAGTTGACCTGGAAGAGGTCCAGGTCGGGCGAGTTGGCCTCGTAGTACTCCCAGGCGCCGACCCAGGCGTCGGTCGAGGTGACCGGGTGGTTGGGGTCGAGCGCCTTGATCTCCAGGGCGGCGTCGTTGACGAACTCGGTGTAGGCGACCCGCTGGGCCTCCAACTCCTCGCCCTCGTAGCAGTTCTGGAGGCCGAGGACCGACTCGTTGCCGACGCTCCACATGAGCACGGCCGGGTGGTCCCTGTACTCCTCCACCCAGGTGTTCATGGCGGCGAGCTGCTCGCCCTTGTAGTCGTAGTCGTTGACGTAGTCCACGCAGCCGCCGCTGCCGGGGCCGCCGCCGGGCTGGAGCCAGAAGCCCGCGATGACGCGGATGCCGTTCTCGGCGGCCGCGTCCAGCAGGGGCAGGCTGGTGGCGTCGGTGCCCCAGGTGCGCGTGGTGTTGGCGCCCATCGAGGCCAGGTCCGGCATGTACTCGGCGGCCTGTTCCGCCGGCGGGCCCCAGGTGAGGCCCTCGACGACGTAGGGCTCGCCGTCCACGGTCAGCTGCCAGCTGCCGTCGCCGCCGGTCACCTCGACGACGCTGGCCGCCGTGAGGCCCACATCCGAGCCGGCCGCCTCGGCCGTGGAGGCGTCGCCCGGCGAGGCGGACGCGGTCTGGTTCGCCACCGTGAAGACACCGCCCAGCAGCGCCAACACGGCACCGACGACGGCGACGGGCCGTCCGCGACGTGACCTTGACGTCGACTGTGACGTCTCTTTCCTGGTAAGCACACCTTCTCCTTAACGCGGGGGGAGGCCGTCGCACTCGTCCGGGTGCGGGAAACGACCGAAAGGGAGAGCGCTCTCCCGGGAAAGACTGGCCCCCCGGGCATGGTGTGTCAACGGGCGTGCGCGTTTCCGGATCGCCGGAATCGTTCGACCGGCCGGACGCTCGGGTCCGCCCCGGGGCCGGGAACGGGGTCAGGTGGACTGCCGCAGGACCAGCGTGGGTTCGAAGATCACCGAGGTCAGCCTGCGGTCCGGCTGGTCGATGCGGTCCAGCAGCAGCCGGGTCATCTCGGCCGCCATCTCCTCGATCGGCTGCCGCACCGTGGTCAGCGGCGGACGGGCCGAGGCGGCGGCGCTGCTGTCGTCGAAACCGACCACGGCCACGTCCTCGGGCACCTTGCGGCCCCCTTCCCGCAGCACGTGGAGGGCGCCCTGGGCCATGAGGTCGTTCGCCACGAACAGGCCGTCGACCTCGGGGTGTTGGGCCAGCAGCGCGGCCATGGCCCGCTCGCCGCTCTCCAGCGTGAAGTTCCCCTCCTCGCACGGCACATACGGATGGCCGTGCCGGGCCAGCGCGTCCCGGAAGCCGGCGAGTCGGTCCTGGCTGGCCAGCACGTCGAGCGGGCCGCTGATGGTGGCGATGTGCTGGCAGCCGCGCTCCACCAAATGGTCGGCGGCCAGCCGGCCGCCGTCCCGGTGGGCGAGGTCCACATAGCTGATCGGCACCGGCTGCGGCGGCCTGGCGAACAGGACGCAGGGCAGCCCCGCGCCCACCAGCATCTCCGGCAGCGGGTCGCGGGCGTGGATGGAGACCAGAAGCGCGCCGTCGGCGTGCCCCTGCCTCAGATAGCTGACGACCTGTTTCCTGGCGTCGGTCGAGTCGGCCAGCATCAGCAGCGGATGCATCCCGCGCTGGCGCAGGAAGCCGACCACCCCGCTGCTGATCCGGCCGAAGAACGGGTCGGCCAACACCTGGCCGCGGAACGGGGCTTCGGGCCCGTCGCCGTCGTCCTCGCCCGCGCCGGAGACCACCAGCGCGACGGAGCCGGCCCGCCGGGTGACCAGCGAACGCGCGGCCCGGTTGGGAACGTACCCGGTGGCGGCGATCGCCCGGCGCACCACGTCCTGAATCGAGGGGTCGACGTTCCTGATGCCGTTGATCACGCGGGAGACGGTGGCCCGGGAGACACCCGCCTCCCTGGCCACGTCCTCCAGTGTCGGGGACCCCTTGGCCGCACGATCGCTCATGGTGGCCTTTATAACACACTCAGAGAGCGCTCTCCCAGCGCTCTCCCAGCGTCATGCCCCGGGAGGGCCGTCCGTCGGCGCCTCCCTCGTCCCTCCCGCCCCTCGGGTCCCGGGGGCCGGCGGCGCCCGGCCGGCTCGCGGGGCGCCCCAGGCGGGGGCGCCCCGCGAGCCGACACACCGTGGGAGGGAGAGTCAACTCCCTTCAGCCGCCCCGGTGTTGGGCCACCAGCTCGGCGAACCTGCGTCCGCTGTCCTTGACCGTGCGGCGCTGGGTGGCGTAGTCCACGTGGACCAGGCCGAACCGCTTGTCGTAGCCGTAGGCCCACTCGAAGTTGTCCAGCAGCGACCAGGCGAAGTAGCCGGCCAGCGGCACCCCCTCCTCGACGGCCCGGGCACAGGCCGCCAGGTGCTGCTCCAGGTAGCGGACCCGCTCGGGGTCGTGGACCTGGCCGTCGGCGTCGACCGTGTCCGGGTAGGCGGAGCCGTTCTCCGTGACGTGGATCCGCCGCGCCCCGTAGTCCTCGGTCATCCGGCGCAGCGTCTTCACCAGCCCCTCGGGGTAGACCTCCCAGCCCATGTGGGTGGTGTGGGCGCCGGGGATTTCGGGCTGGGTGATGTGCGGCACCGGGCCGGTCGGGTCGTCGGCCGCGACGTTGCGGAAGTAGTAGTTGAGGCCCAGCCAGTCCAGCGGAGCGGAGATGGTCTCCAGATCGCCCGGCCGTTCGGGCACGTCGACGCCGTAGACGTCGATCATGTCCTGCGGGTAGCCCCGGCCGTGGATCGGGTCCATCCACCAGCGGTTGGTGTGGCCGTCGGCCCGCCGGGCGGCGGCCACGTCGGCCTCGCTCTCACTGAACGGCTCGCAGTGGGTGAGGTTGTTGACGATCCCGACCTGGGCGTTGGGTATCGCCGCCCGCAGCGCGCGCACCGCCAGGCCGTGGCCCAGGTGCAGGTGGTAGGAGGCGGGCACGGCCGCCGCGATGTCGGTCAGCCCGGGGGCCATCCGGCCCTCCAGGTGGCCGATCCAGGCGGAGCACAGCGGCTCGTTGAGGGTGGCCCAGTGGGTGATCCGGTCGCCGAGCCGCTCGGCGACCACCGCCGCGTAGTCGGCGAAGTGCTCGGCGGTCTCCCGCGCCGGCCAGCCGCCCCTGTCCTGGAGGGCCTGCGGCAGGTCCCAGTGGTAGAGGGTGGGGAACGGCGTGATCCCCGCCTCCAACAGGGCGTCGGTCAGCTGGTCGTAGAACGCCAGCCCCTTCTCGTTGACCTGGCCCCGGCCCTCGGGCAGCACGCGCGGCCAGGCGATCGAGAAGCGGTAGGCGTCCACGCCCAGGGTCTTCATGAGGCCCAGGTCCTCGGGCCAGCGACGGTAGTGGTCGCACGCGACGTCGCCGGTGTCGCCGTTCGCCACCTTGCCCGGGGTGTGCGAGAACGTGTCCCAGATGGAGGGGCCGCGACCGTCCTCGGTCGCCGCGCCCTCGATCTGGTAGGCGGCGGTGGCGACGCCCCAGACGAAGTCCTCGGGCAGGGAGCTGAGTTCGGTCACGGGTGGTCGTCCCTTCGGGAGTCGTGCGGGGGCGCCGGAACGCGCGGCGGGCGCGCTCCGGCGGTCACTTGACGGAGCCGGCGGTGAGGCCGGTGACGAGGAAGCGCTGGAGCAGCAGGAAGCCGGCGACCACCGGCACGCTGACCACCAGGGAGGCGGCCATGACCTGGTTCCAGTAGACCTCGGTCTGGGTGGAGTAGCCCTGGAGTCCGACGGCCAGGGTCCTGGTCTCGCTGTTGGTCATCACCGAGGCGAACAGCACCTCGCCCCAGGCGGTCATGAACGCGTAGACGGAGACGGCCACGATGCCGGGCACGGCGGCCGGCACCACGACGCGGAAGAGCGCGCCGAGCGGGCCGCAGCCGTCGACCCGGGCCGCCTCGTCGAGTCCGCGCGGGATCGAGTCGAAGTAGCCGACCAGCATCCAGATCGAGAACGGCAGCGAGAACGTCAGATAGGTCAGGATCAGCCCGCCGCGCGAGCCGGAGAGCGGGATGCCGGTGGCGTCGCCGATGTTGGCGAAGATCAGGAAGAGCGGCAGCAGGAACAGGATGCCGGGGAACATCTGCGTGGAGAGCACGCTGATGGTGAAGACCCGCTTGCCCCGGAAGTTGTACCGGCTCACCGCGTAGGCGGCGAAGATCGCCACCGTCACCGACAGGACGGTCGCGGCGCCGGCGACGATCACCGAGTTCCAGAAGTACTTGGCGAGCGGGATGGTGTCCCAGATGTCGATATAGGGGCGGATCGTCAACTCGCTCGGTATCCAACGGAACTTGCCGGTGACGTCCTCCAGCGGCTTGAGCGAGCTGCTGAGCATCACATAGATCGGCGTGGCCGCGAAGAGCGACAGCAGCGTCAACACGATCCGCCGGGTCCACACGAACGAGCGCGGCGGCGCGGTGGGGGAGCGGTGCGGGCGCTTGGCCGCGAGGGTCTCAGACATGCTCGCCCTTCCTTCCGCGCGAGGTGAACAGCAGGTAGCCGGCCGTCACCAGCAGCAGGAAGAGCAGCAGCAGCACGGACATCGCCGAGCCGAAGCCGAAGTTCCAGGTGCCGAAGGACGACTGGTAGATGTGGAGCGAGATCAGGTTGGCCGACTCGGGTGCCGCCCTGCCGAAGAGCAGGTAGGGCACGTTGAAGTCGTTGAAGGTCCACAGGAAGAGGACCAGCACCAGCACCTGGTTGACCGGCCGCACCGAGGGCAGCGTGATCCGCCGGATCTGCTGCCAGACGCCGGCGCCGTCCAGCTGCGCGGCCTCGTACTGCTCCTGCGGGATGTTCTGCATCGCGGCCATCAGGATCAGGAACGCGAACGGCCAGTTGCGCCAGACGGCGACCAGGACCAGCGAGACGAAGCTGTTGTCGCCGATCAGCCAGAAGGTCGGGTCGCTGGTGAGCCCCAACTGGTCGTGGATGACGTGGTTGAGCATCCCGTTGTCGCGTTGGAGGATGAACGCCCAGGTGATCACGGCCGCGTAGATCGGCAGCGCGTAGGGCGTGAGGAAGAGCGCGCGCAGCAGGCCGCGCCCCCGGAAGGTCTCCTGCATCAGGATCGCCGCCGTGGTGCCGAGCAGCCACGACAGGCTGACGGCCACCACGGTGAACAGGCAGGTCACCGCGAACGAGTCGAGCAGCGCGGCGCCGATCGGGGCGTCGAAGTCGACCGCGACCTCGTAGTTGGAGAGCGCCGTCCAGGGCGCCTGGGTCCAGTCGCGCAGATAGAACTGGGTCAGCTCCTTGAAGCTCATCACCACGCCGACGACCATCGGCACGAGGTGGATCAGCAGCTCGAAGAGCAGGGCCGGCAGCAGCAGGAGGTAGGGCAGGCCGCCCTGGCGCAGCCGGTCGGGCAGCCTGAGCCGGAACCGGCGGCGGCCCGGCGTGGGGCCGCCGCCGGCCGCGCCGTCATCGACGGCGCGGGGCGGCGTGAGGTCCGTCGTGGTCAACGCGGTCACCCTTGCATCTGCTGCTGGGCGGCGGTGAGGCGCTCGCGGACGGCGTCCTCGGTGATCTCCTGGCCACCGGCCGCGTCGGCGAACAGCTGCGCCATCGCGGTGCCGACCAGGGTCTCGAACTGGCTCTCCTCGGGGACCTGCGGCATCGGCGCCGCGCTCTGCGCGAGGGTCTCGCGCAGCACGGTCAGCTCCTCGGTCGCGAACTCCTCCGACTCCTGCGCGGTGGCCACCGGCGGGATGGACCCGTACTCGGCGTTGAGCGCCCGCTGGGTCTCGTCGCTGGTCATGAACTCAACGAAGTCCAGGGCCCCGTCGCGGTTGTCGGTGTTGTCGAAGACCGCGATGTTGATGCCGGCGACCATCGAGTTGATCGCCTGGCCGCCGGCCGGCGGCTCGGCCTGGAACGGGACGGGCGCGACGCCGTAGTCCTCGGGCGACATGCCCTGGTTCTCCAGCGAGGTGCCGGCGGCCTGCCACAGCAGCATCGCGGCCTTGCCCGTGGCGAAGTCCGAGACCGACTGGTTCTGGGCGTACTCGGCGTTGCCCGGGGCGACGATCCCGTCGGCGGCCAGGAAGTCGATGTACTGCTTGATGGCGGCGACCGCCTCCGGGGTGTCGAAGGTCGGGTTGCCCTCGGCGTCGAAGAAGTCCGCGCCGTGCTGCTGGCCGAAGACGAAGGCGTGGTGCACGTTCTCCGGGATGGACGCCCCCTCCACGGCCAGCCCGTAGGTGTCGCCGTCGGTCAGTCGCTCGCCGACCTCGACCAGTTCCTCCCAGGTGGCGGGCGGCTCCTCGATGCCCGCCTCGGCGAAGAGCTGCTTGTTGTAGTAGAGGCCGTAGGCCAGCGAGTACAGCGGCACGGCCGTCGGGTCCTGGCCCTCGGCGCCGGTGGCGGCGAGCGCGGAGGGCACGAACCGGTCGGAGCCGCCGATGGCCTCGAAGGTCTCCTCGTCGAACGGGAGGAGCGCGCCGGTGGCCTGGAGCGAGGCGGACCAGGTGTTGCCGATGTTCAGCACGTCCGGGCCGTCGCCCGAGGTGGTGGCGGTGAGGATGCGGTCCAGCAGGCTGTCCCAGGGGACGACCTCCAGGTTGACCTCGATGCCGGTCTCCTCGGTGAACCGCTCCAACTGGGGCCGCAGCACCTCCTCGTCGTGCTCGATGCTGGTGCCCTGGTTGCTGGCCCAGTAGGTCAGCTCGTCGGGGTTGTCGTTGCTGCCGCCGCTGGTGCTCCCTCCGCCGCAGCCGGTGGCGGTGATGGCCGTCAGCACCGCCGTCACGGCTGCGGCGCGGGCTATGCGAGTTCTACGCATGGTCGTTGGACCCTTCTTCGGGTGTGCGGCTGCTTGCCCCGGCCTCGGACAGGGGCTTAAATTTTGACATAAGTTAAGTCCGGAGGTAAGTGCGCGTCAACCCCGTCCGCACCGGTAGGTTGATCCCCTCGGAGGGAACACATGGCTGAGGCGAAGAGACAGACGGTGCGGGACCTGCGGCGCGCCAACCGGGCGTCGCTCCTGCGACGGCTCTATTTCCACGGGCCGCTGAGCCGGCACGAGCTGGGACAGGCCACCGGCCTCAGCTCCGGCACGGTCTCCAACGTGACGGGCGGGCTGCTCGCCGACGGGCTGCTGATCGAGGCCGGCTCGGTGGAGTCCGACGGCGGACGCCCGCGCACCCTGCTGCGGGTCGCGCCCGACTGCGGCCGGCTGATCGGCGTGGACGTCGGCGAGACCAGGGTGCGCGTCGAGCTGTTCGACATCGCCCTCTCCGAGCTGGCCAGGGCGGAGTACCCGCTCACCGACGAGGGCCACGACGCGCGGTCCGTCGTGCGCCACATCGGCGCCGGCGTCGCCGCCGTGCTGCGGACCGCCAAGGCCGCCCCGGACGAACTGCTCGGCGTCGGCGTCGGCGTGCCCGGCATCGTGGAACGCGTGCCCGGCACCGGCGCCGTGGTGCACGGCGCCACCGTCGGTTGGGACGCCGTTCCCCTGGAGTCACTGCTGCGCGCCGAGGTCGATCTGCCGCCCGGCGTACCGCTGTTGGTGGCCAACGGCGCCCGCACCTTCGGCCAGGCCGAGATGTGGTACGGCGCCGGCCGGGGGAGCGGGGACGCGGTGATAGTGCTCTGGGGCTCGGGCGTCGGCGCCTGCATCGTCACCGGCGGCGCCCCCTACGGCGGCACCGAGTCCGCCGCCGGCGAGTTCGGCCACACCACGCTGCGGCTCGGCGGCCGCCGCTGCCGCTGCGGCGCCGTCGGCTGCCTGGAGGCGTATGTGGGCGCGCGCGGCCTGCTGGAACGCTGGGCCGAGGCCGGCGGCCCGCCCGGCACCGCCGACCAGGAGCTGGGGCTGGCCGCGCTGCTGGCGGCGGCCGACGCCAACGACGCGCGCGCGCTCGAACTGCTCTCCGAGACCGCCGAGTTCCTCGGGGCCGGGATCTCCGACCTGATCAACCTGTTCAACCCCGAGCGGATCGTGGTCGGCGGCTGGGCCGGCCTGGCGCTCGGCCCCCGGCTGCTGCCCGAGGTGCGCCGGGCCGCCGACGCCTACGCCCTGCCGCACCCGGCCGGCCGCAGCACCATCGACCTGGGGCGCCTCGGCCCCGACGCGGTCACCGTCGGCGCGGCGACGCTGCCGCTGGCCGACTTCCTCGCCAGGGGCGGCGCGCCGGAACGGGTCCTGGCCTCGGGGTAGTTCACCCGGGCAGGGGCGCCCGCCGGGTCGGCGGGCGCCGGAGCGCGGGCACCGGCGGGCGCCGGGTCATTCGCGCCGCGCGCCAT
>NZ_RFFJ01000117.1 GCF_003696235.1 Streptomyces triticirhizae | reverse complement strand
CGCCGCCCAGGGCGGCGCACGCAGCCCGAGACCGGCGCGCGAGCCTCAGCCGCGCGCCGAATCCCGCTCCCGCGCCCCCGCCCTCGGCCGGTGGACGGTCAGCCGGAAGGAGGCGGTGACGGTCGCGGGCGGCGCCCCGCCCGGGCCGGTGGCGTGGTGGTGCGCGTTGGGACCCATGGCCACCAGGTCGCGGGCCTCGTCGGCGGTCAGCCGCAGCCCGAACGTGAGCCGCTCCTCGGCCTCTTGGACGAAGTGCCCGGCCAGGGCGCGCCGCAGCCGTTCCTCCTTGGCCGGGTCCACGGCCAACAGGCCCCGGCTGGCGCGCAGTTCGGCCAGGTGCTCCGGCCCCGGCGTGACCACCAGCAGCGCGCCCCCCGGGGCGAGCGCCCGGTGGAACTCGGCGCCGTTGCGCGGCGCGAAGACGTTGAGCAGCAGGTCGAAGGCGCCGGTGCGCACCGGGAGGCCGCGCCACACGTCGGCGCTGGCCGCGCCCATCCGGGGATGGGCCCTGGCCGCCCGCCGCAGCGCGAACCGGGAGACGTCCAAGGTGAGCCCGGCCGCCCCCGGCAGCGCGTCGAGCACCCCGGCCAGATGGTGGCCGGTGCCGCCGCCGGCGTCGAGCGACAGGCCGTCGGCCGGGGCGAGTTGGCCGGCCAGCCGCGCCAGCGCCTCGGTCAGCGGCGCGTAGTGCCCGGCGCCCAGGAACGCCGACCTGGCCTCGACCATGGCGGCGCTGTCGGCGTTGGCCGCGCCGGCCCCGGCCCCGCCCTGCCCGCCGGCCAGGCCGAGATAGCCCTGGCGGGCGAGGTCGAAGCTGTGTCCCGCCGGGCAGCGCGCCGCCCGCTCGGCCGGCGCGAGCCCCGCCCCGCAGACCGGGCAGCGCAGCGCCGGCAGCAGCCGCGCCCAGGGGGCGCGTCGCCCGAGCGTGCCGCCGCCCACCCCGCTGCCGTTCATGGCGCCGGATGCTACCCGAGCGGTCCGACACCCGGGGCCGGCCGCCGCCCGGCCCCGCGCGGCCTCAGTGCGCGCAGAGGCAGAACGGGTGCCCGACCGGGTCGGCGTAGACCCGCCAGTTGCGCGTGCCGCCGTCGCCCTCCAGCTTGGTGGCGCCCAGCTCCAGCACCTGCCGCTCGGCCTCGTCCCAGCGGTCGCGCGGCACGCTGAAGTCGAGGTGGAACTGCTGCCCGCGCTCGGTGCCAGGCCAGCTCGGCGGCCGGTAGCCCTCGGACAGCTGGAAGGCGAGGGGCGGCCCGTCAGCGAGGTGGACCTCGACCCACTCGTTGTCTCCCTCGTCCCGTTCCACCTTCCCGTCCAGCAGCGTCGCGTAGAACGTCGCCAGGGCGAGCGGGTCGGGACAGTCGAGCACGGTGGGGCCGAGCGTGACGATGGCCATGGGAAAGCTCTCTTCCTCGAAGGTGTGTTACCGCAAAAGGAGTCCAGCGGGTAACGGTCCTCATGATGCGGGACGTTCTGGGCCGACGCAAGCGTGACGGGCCGGATACCGTGGCGGCATGGCGGAGCGACCGATCCCGGAGGACCTGGCGCTGCTGGTGCGGCTGTTGAACACGTCCGACCTGGAGGCCGGCCAGGACACGTTGGTCACCCCGGCGTCGCTCGCGGAGGTGGACCCGACGCTCGCCCTGGCCCCGGGGGAGCTGCCAGCGCTGCGCCGCCTGCGCGAGGCGCTGCGCGCGGCCGGCCTGGCGCACCACGTCGAAGACGCCCCGCCGCCGGCCGAGTTGACCGCGCTCTTCGCCCGCGCCCCGCTGGTCGTCGAGGTCGCCGAGGACGGCGCGGCGCGGCTGGTCCCCGCGCCCGGCCTCGACGGGGTGGCCGCGTTCACCGCGCGGGTGGCCGCCGTGGTCGCGGCGGCCGAGGCGCGGGGGGAGTGGCGGCGGCTCAGGGTCTGCGAGGCGGACGACTGCCGCTGGGCGTACTACGACCAGAGCCCGGCCGGCCGCCGCCGCTGGTGCTCGATGCGCACCTGCGGCGCGCGCGCCAAGATGCGCGCCTACCGCGCGAAACAGGCAAAGGAACGCGCCGGCGGGGGCACGGGGCCGCCCGCCGGCGCGCGCGCCGCGTCGGGGAACGCGGGGGAGGCTACTCCTCCACCCCGACCGTGACCTCCTCGTCGTTCCGCAGCTGCTCCATCAGGGCGTCGACCTGCTCCTCGTCCCAGAGCACCGCCGAGCTGCCGTCGGGCGCCGCGTAGCCCGGGTCGGCCACCGGCATGTTCATCCGCTCGGCGCCGCGCATCGCCCAGAACATGGACCGCAGGTCCCACAGGCTCATGTTGGTGTCGACGGTGAGCGCCTCCACGGTCGCGTTCAGCGTCGGGTAGAGCCGGAACGGGTTGAGCAGGGTCCCGGGCGAGGCCGCCTGGCTGGCGAGGGTGCCCAGGAAGTTCTGCTGGTTCCTGGTCCGCCCGAGGTCGCCCTCCGCCTCCTGGTAGCGCTGCCGGTTGAACGCCAGCGACTCCGCGCCGTTCAGCTGGTGGCAACCCGCCTCGAAGTCCGCGCCCGAGTTCTCGTCCTGGATCGGCTCGTCGAAGCACATCTCGACGCCGCCGAGCGCGTCCACCACGTTGGCGAAGCCGCCGAAGCCTATCTCCACGTAGTGGTCGATGTGGATGTCGAGGTTGTACTCGATGGTGCGGGCCAGCAGCCAGGGGCCCTCGATGGAGAAGGCCGCGTTGATCTTCTGCTGCTGCTCGGGGATGCGGTTGCCGGACTCCGAGCCGGTGAACTCCGGGATGGTCACCCAGGAGTCCCTGGGCAGGCTGACCATCGTGTTCCCGTTGGACCCCACGTGCAGGATCATGATCGTGTCGGTGCGGCTGCCGGAGGCGTTGCCCGTGTTCAGCTCGTCGCGCTGCTCCTCGCTCAGCCCCTCTCTGCTGTCGGAGCCCACGATCAGGAAGTTGGTGCCCTCGCCCGGCTCCGGGCGGTCCTCCAACGCCTCCAGGTCCACGTCCCGGTTGAGCTTGCCGTCCGCCCAGAAGTACGTCGCGGTGGCGACCACCGTCAGGACCAGCACCAGCGCCAGCGCGCTGAAGCCTATTCGGCGGCCCCAGCGCGGCGGCGGCTTCGGCCGGCCCGGCCCCTGGCCCTGCGGGCCCGGGTGCGGGGCGTCCGGCGGGGGCGGCTGCTGCCCGGCGCCCCGGTAGACCCGGCCCTCGTTCCAGCCGGAGTCATAGCCCGCGGCCTGGCCCGCGTCCCGGCCGGGCCCGGCCGGCCGCGCCGGGGCGGCGTAGGAGTCGTGCTGGGGCGAGCGCTGTCTGGGCGGTCTGTTGACGTGTGGCATGACCCGCGCGCTCTCCGGGGTCGCGCTGCCGCGTCCCCGGCCGTAGCGGCCGCGGTCCTGGTCGTCGTCGCTCCACCCGTCGGGCCAGTCGCTCATAACAGGCCAGTGTGCACGCCTCGGCCGCTCGGGGGAAACGCCGGCCGAGCACTGTGGCAGACCTGATGCATTATCGGATCGGCCGAGGTGCTTAGGCTGGCCTTATGACCGATGTGCCCAGCGATCCTCCCGGCAAGCCCACCGCCGCCTCGCGCACCACGCTGTCCAAGATCATGAGCCACAACGACGTCAACCTGCTGGGCACCGTGCACGGTGGCGTGATCATGAAGCTGGTGGACGACGCCGCCGGCGCCGTCGCCGGCCGGCACTCCGAGGGCCCGGCCGTCACCGCCTCCATGGACGAGATGGTCTTCCTGGTGCCGGTGAAGATCGGCGACCTCGTCCATGTCCACGCCCAGGTCAACTGGACCGGCCGCAGCTCCATGGAGATCGGCGTCAAGGTCCTGGCCGAGCGGTGGAACGAGTCGACGCCGGCCACCCGGGTCGGCACCGCCTACCTGGTCTTCGCCGCCGTGGACGAGAACGGCAAGCCGCGCCGCGTTCCCCCGGTGCTGCCGGAGACCGAGCTGGACCGGCGGCGGTTCCAGGAGGCGCAGATCCGGCGCACCCACCGGCTGGCCAGGCGCCGCGAGATCCTGGAGCTGCGCGCCAGGGGCGCCGACCCGAGCTGACAGCGGCTCGGCGGGGGGCTCACAACCGGGCGATGCGGGCGTGCCGTTGACGCGGCGCCCGGCGCGGCGGGGCGACGCCGGTCAGCAGCACATAGCGCGCCGCCCGGTGCCGCTGCCCCGGGTAGTCGGCCAGCAGCTCCAGCATCCGCGCGTCGTCCGCGTCCCGTTCACCCGCCAACGCGTAGCCGATCGTGCCCGGCAGATGCAGATCGCCGACGGTGATCGCGTCCGGCGCCCCGTTGCTGCGCTGCAACGCCTCGGCCGCCGTCCACGGGCCGACGCCGGGGACCGCCTGGAGCCTGGCCAGCGCCCGGGGCAGGTCCATGGCCGCCGCCTCCTCCATCCGCCGCGCCACCCGCACCACGCGCATCACGGTCGCCGAGCGCGAGCCGTCCACGTTGGCCCGGTGCCAGTCCCAGGACGGGACGCGGGCGATGGCCCTCGGCTCCGGCATCACCCACAGGTCCAGCTCGGCGCCGGGCCCCGGCGCCGGCTCGCCGAACCAGCGCAGCAGCCGCCGCCACGAGCGGTAGGCGTCCTCGGTGGTGACCCGCTGCTCCAGGACGGAGGGGATCAACGACTCCAGCACCAGCCCGGTGCGGATCAGCCGCACTCCCCGGTGCCGGCGCCTGGCCTCGGCGATCAGCCGGTGGCGCGGCACGAACTCCTCGGGCCGGTCCTCGCCGCCGAGCAGCGCCGGCAGCCGGTCCAACACCCAGTCAGCGCCCGGGCCCCACGCGCTCGCCTCGATCCGCGCCCCGCGCCGCAGCCGCAGCGTCGCCGGCCCGGCGGGGGTGCGGGTGCCACGCCAGAGGGTGCCGTCGCGCTCCTCGCGGAACGCGGGATCGTACGGCCCGCGCCGCAGCACGAGGAGGCTGCGGCGCAGGTCGTACGGTTCGGGCGGGGTCCACTCGCGGTCCGGCATGACCCGGCAAGGCTAGCGGCGGCCCCGCCGGACGGCGGCGCCGGGGCGGAGCGCCGCCCCGTTCACCGTCCCTGGAGCTTGCTGGCCAGCGAACGGATGGACGGCAGCGCCGAGTAGAGCTGGTCGCCCGGGCACTCGGTGGCGAAGCCGTCGCGGTGGCCGGAGATGTTGTTCATCCGCACGGTGGTTCCCTTGGCGTACTTGCCGCCGCCCTGGGACGTGCGGTTGGCCGAGCCGCTGGGGTTGACGTCGAAGAGGCCCAGCTTCCAGGCCGTCAGCAGCGAGATCGCGTCGGTGATGTCCTGGTTGGGCTTGGTCGACCCGTAGGAGCCGATCACCGCGATGCCCATGCTGTTGTGGTTGAAGCCGGCGGTGTGGGCGCCCAGCACCGGCTCGATGACGCCGCCGGCGCGGCCCTCGTAGATGGTGCCGCAGCGGTCCACGAAGAAGTTGTAGCCCACGTCGCGCCAGCCCTGACTCACCACGTGGTAGCGGTAGATGGCGCGGATCATCGCCGGCGCCTCGGAGCAGCTGTAGTTGTTGGTGTCGGCGGTGTGGTGCACGAAGGCCGTCTTCACGGTGTCCGTGTAGACGAAGCCGCTCTCGCGCAGGCTCTCGTCGGCGCCCCACTTGGAGCGGATCAC
This sequence comes from Streptomyces triticirhizae, assembly GCF_003696235.1. Taxonomy (GTDB): domain Bacteria; phylum Actinomycetota; class Actinomycetes; order Streptomycetales; family Streptomycetaceae; genus Streptomyces; species Streptomyces triticirhizae. The sequence goes on along the minus strand of NZ_RFFJ01000117.1, from coordinate 14,283 downwards.
GATGCCGGGCCTGGGCCCGACGTGGTCGCCGGCGGCCGGCACCGCCTCCGGCTGGGGGGCCAGCAGGTCGGCTGCCGTCTCGCCTGGGTGCACCAGCTCCAGGCTGAGGCCCTCGGGCAGCGAGGCGGCGTCCGCCTCGTTCTCGGGCGCGACCCTGGCCTGCACCCCGTCCGAGGCGCCGACCCAGCGGGGCGCGGTGCCGCCGCGCGGCTGCCGGCCCTCGGCCGCCACGCTCTCGGCGTCGGGGGCGTGTTCGGGGTCGGCCTCCAGCTCGATCCACTCGGACCAGTCGCCGGTCTCGACGCTCCGGGCGCGGACCTCGACGGTGCCGTGGAGTTCCTCGTCGGCGTCGGACCAGACGACGCCGAGCAGGGTGAAGGGGTCGGTGTCGGTGGCCGGCAGCCCCTGGCCGGCCAGCGGGAGAACGGGGTCGCCGGTCTCGTCCGCTGAGTCGCCGTCACCGGTGCTGCCGGCGAGCGGGGTCAACTCGGTGAGGGGAAGGGACTGGGTGGCCGCCGCGGTGCGCGGCGCCGCCCCCTCGGCGCTGTCGGCCGCCTGCGCCGCGCCACCCAGGGGCAGGGCGAGCGGAACGAGCAGGGCGGCGGTGCACGAACCGATCAACGGAAGGGAACGGAGGGAGAGTGTTCGGAATGCACGCATGGTTCTGATGGTGGTCATATATCCCGAGTTGTGTCGACTTCTGAGTGGCCGTGAGCTGACCCACCGTGAGAACGCGCAGGCCGGGGGGTAGCGCGGACGGCCCAGCGGCCGGGCGTAGGCTGGCGACGATGAACACCGCCGACCGCACCCCCGCCGACCTGCTGCGTTCCGCGCTCGCCGGAGACGCGAGCCGCCCCCTCGTCACCTATTACGACGACGCCACGGGGGAACGCGTCGAACTCTCCGCCGCGACCCTGGCCAATTGGGTGGCGAAGACCGCGAACCTGCTCCAGGACGAGCTGGCCGCCGCCCGGGGCGAGCGCCTCGCGCTGCTGCTCCCCGCGCACTGGCAGACCGCCGTCTGGCTGCTGGCCTGCGCGGCGACCGGGGTGGTCGTCGAGGTGGACGGGGACCCGGCCGAGACGGACCTGGTGGTGGCGGGGCCCGACCGGCTGACCGAGGCGCGCGCCTGCCGGGGGGAGCGCCTGGCGTTGGCCCTGCGCCCCCTGGGCGGCCGCTTCCCCGAGGCCCCCGAGGGCTTCACCGACTACGCCGTGGCGGCCCCGGCCCAGGGCGACGTCTTCGCCGCGCTCGACCCGCCGGGCCCCGACGACCCGGCGCTGGTCGTCGAGGGCCGCACGCTCACCGGCGGCGAGCTGCTGACGCGGGCCAGGGCGGACGCGGCCGAGCGCGGCCTCGTGCCCGGCTCGCGGCTGATGTCCACGCTGGGGTACGGGAGTTGGGCCGGGCTGTCCGCCGGCCTCTTCGCCCCGCTGGCGGCCGGCGGCTCCGTGGTGCTCTGCCGGAACGCGGAGCGGCTCACGCCGGACGCCCGCGTCGCGCGCCAGGAGAGTGAGCGCGTCACCCACTTCGCCGACTGACGGTGGCCGGCCCGGCGGGCCGGCCGCAGGATCGGGCGTATGAGGGTCCCGCGACAGCCCGCCTACTACCGGCTCACCGAGCCGGCTCCCCTGCGGGCCGACGAGTCGGGGGACGGGCCGGACGCCGAGCGGGACCCCTGGGACGAGCCGGACCCGTGGGCCGACTGGTGCGAGTGGTACGAGTGGCGCGCGTGGGAGGACGAGGACGACCCGGATGCGAGCGGGGCGTTCCCCCGCCGCCGCTGGCCCCGCTGGGTGGCCCTGGTGGTCGCCGCCGCCGTTCTCCTCACCGCCGCCCTCGGCTGGACGACCCGCAGGAGCGCGACCCTCCCGCCACCGCCCCCCGCGAGCACGGGGGAGGGGACCCCCGAGGGGCCACCGCCCGCCGCCGAGGACCCGCCGCCGGGTAACGGTCTCCGGTCAACGAACCCATGAAACGGTAAAGAGCAACGCGGTAAAACCTCTCATAGCGCGGTCAACCCGGATATTCCACCTGCGTAACGGCGGGTGGAATAGGTCACCGACATCGCTTGGCGCGGAACCTCCGGGCTAGTGTGTCCCGTCTGATCCTCTAGCAGGGCACACGGAGGGTACGCGAACACGTGGACGCGCAGGGACCAGGCGGTGCGGACGGCGTCGATCCCGCTGACCAGTGGGTATTCAACCCGGAAACCGGCACCTACGAGCTGCGGCTGACGGGTGGCCCGGGCGGGCGGAGAGCCACGGGCGCCGGCCGGCCCGACAGGCCGTCGGCGGCCGAGGCGACCGATGCGGCACCCTCCTCCACGGCCTCCAGAGACCGTCACGCTCCGCCACGCCAACGTCGCGCCCCGTCCGTCGAGGGCGAGGACCGCGATCCCCCGGGCGCCGGCGACCGGCCGCTTCCGGCCCAGCGCGACCGCCGCGCCCAGCGCGGAAGTCGCCGCAAGGGCGACCAGGCCCCGGGGCGCGGCAGGAAGAGCGGCAAGAAGAAACGCGGGCGCGGCAAGAAGATACTGATGTGGACCGGCGGCTCCCTCGCCCTGCTGCTGGTCATGGGCGCGGCGGGCGCCTGGTGGTTGATCGACCGCCTCAACGACAACATCACCAAGTACGACGTCGGCAAGGACAACGACTTCTCCGACGACGAGGAGGTCAACCTCCTCTTCATCGGCACCGACACCCGCACCGGCGACGGCAACGACGCCTACGGCGGTGAGGCCAGCGAGGGTGCCGACACCACGATCCTGATGCACTTCTCCCAGGACCGGAGCCACGCCACCGGCCTGAGCATCCCCCGCGACCTGATCACCGACATCCCCGAGTGCGAGGTCAGGCACGAGGACGGCACCATCGAGACGATCCCCGGCTCCCAGAACGTCCGCTTCAACCAGAGCATGGGCGCCAACGGCCGTGACCCCGGCTGCGTCTGGAACACCGTCGAGCAGCTGACCGGGGTGGAGATCAACCACTTCATGATGGCCGACTTCAACGCGGTCAAGGACCTCTCCAGCGCGGTCGGCGGGGTCCCGGTCTGTGTCGCCGAACCCATCGACGACCCCAAGTCCGGCCTCCAACTCGACGCCGGCAACCACGTGTTGGAGGGCGAGGACGCGCTGTCCTTCGTGCGCACCCGACACTCGGTCGGCACCGGCAGCGACCTGTCCAGGATCGAGCTGCAACAGCAGTTCGTCGCCTCCATGGCGCGGCAGATCACCGACGGCGGGATGCTCACCGACCCGGGCAAGCTGTGGGACCTGGCGGACACCGCCACCCGCTCGCTCTCCGTCGACGAGGGCATCGGCAGCATCCAGCGGCTGCGCGACCTGGCCTCCACGCTGGGCCGGGTGCCGATGTCGGACATGAACTTCGTGACGCTGCCGGTCCTCGACAACCCCGACGAGCCGGAGGACGCCAAGGCGACCGTCGTGGTCGACGAGCGCCGGGCGGCCCCGCTGCTGGAGATGATCCGTCAGGACATCTCGCCCAGGGAGTTGGAGGAGCGCGAGGCGGAACGGGAGGCGGCCGAGGAGGAGGCCGCCGCGGCCGCGCCCGAGGAGATCAGGGTGGACGTCTACAACGGCGGCGACGTGATCGGCGCCGCGCAGGAGACCCTGGACTGGCTCCAGAACCAGCAGGGCGTCCCGCTGTCGACCAACGCGGGCAACGCCCCGTCGCCGCAGGAGACCACGACCCTGGAGTACGGACCCGACCAGGCGGGCCAGGCCGCCGCACTGGCGGGGATGATGGGGCTGCCGGACTCGGCGCTCCAGGAACAGGCGGCCGAGGCGGGCGACGCGCCGATGGTGTTGATCCTCGGCGACGACTTCCGGGGCGCGGGCGAGCCGATAGAGGTCGCCCCCGAGCTGCCGGACGACGTGGACAGCATCACGGCGGATGACGAAGACGTCTGCGCCTCCTGAGGGTGGGGCCGCCCCGAGGGGCGGAGCCGACGGATGACACGAGCGGGGGGTCCCGTGCGGAGGAGCGGTATATCGGGCAGGGGCGACGTGGGCGATCCCGGCACCCCGGACAGAGCGTCCGAGCTGGGCTGGGACGACTCGCTCTACGAGCGCGGGGCCGAGCGCCGCGCCTCCGTCCCCGGCCAGCGGCCGGCACCCGACGCGGAGGGCCACGGCGACGGTCGCGGCGACGACGGCGGGGGCAACGACGGTGCGGGGCAAGGCCGTTCGGGGAGGGGCGGCCGCGCCTCCCGCCGCCAGCGGCGCAAGCCCAAGCCGCGCTGGCGGCGGGTGCTGGTCTGGACGGCCGCCTCGCTGGCGCTCCTGGTCGCTGGCGTGGCCGTCGCCGGCTACCTCTACCTCGAACACCTCAACGGCAACCTCACCAAGAAGCCCCGCAGCGCCGGCAGCGGCGACCTGGAGAAGCCGCCGCCCAACGCGGCCGGGCAGAGCCCGTTGAACATCCTGCTGCTGGGCACCGACTCCCGCGAGGGCGAGGAGAACCAGCGGCTGGGCGGCGCCCGCGACCTGGCGGGCGGCCCGATCAGGGCCGACGTGCAGATGCTGCTGCACGCCTCGGCCGACCGCAGCAACATCACCGTGATCAGCATCCCCCGGGACACCCAGGTCCCCATCCCCGAGTGCACCGACCCCGACACCGGGGAGGTCTACCCGGCCGTCGGGTCCGACTCCATCAACAACGCCCACACGCGCGGCGGCCCGGGCTGTGTGCTGGCCACCTGGGAGGAGCTGACCGGGATCTACATCGACCACTTCATGAGCGTGGACTTCGCCGGCGTGGTGGACATCGCCGACGCGGTGGGCGGGGTGCCGGTCTGCGTCGAGGAGAACGTCCACGACCCCAAGTCCGGGCTGCGCCTTGAGGCCGGCGAGACCATCATCCAGGGCGAGCAGGCCCTCCAGTGGCTGCGCACCCGCCGGGGCTTCGAGGGCGGCAGCGACATCAACCGCACCAGGGCCCAGCAGATGTACCTCTCCAACATGGTGGAGGAACTCCAGGCCAGCGCCACCCTCACCAACACCGGCGAGCTGATGGACCTGGCCGAGGCGGCCACCAACGCGCTGACCGTCAACAACGAGATCGGCTCGGTGCAGGCGCTCTACGACCTGGCCACCGACCTGCGGCAGGTCCCCAACGACCGGATCAACATGGTCACCCTGCCCTGGCTGCCCGACCCGGCCAACCCCGACGTGACCGTGATACCCGACCCGACGGCCTCCGCCGAGCTGTTCGAGATGGTGCGCACCGACGTTCCCCTCGACGACCAGGACGCCGAACCGTCCGAGCCCTCCTCCGAGGAGAGCACGAACGCCCCCCAGCCCAGCCCGCCGGCCGAGGTGGCGGTGAGCGTGCGGAACGCCACCGGCTCCGAGATCCAGGCCCCGGCGGACGGCCGCGCCTCGGAACTCACCAACGAGCTGCTGCGCCTCGGCTACGCCCAGGCCACCACCGACACCGCGTCCGTGGAGACCGCGCCGACCACCGAGGTGCGGTACGCCGAGGAGGCGGACCGGGTCGACGCGGAGGCGCTGGCCGAGGCCCTGGGCATCCCGCGCGACCGGGTCATGGCCTCGCCGGCGACCGAGGGCGTGGCGCTGGTGATCGGCGACGACTGGCGGGAGGGCACGGCCTTCCCCGAGACGCCGGACGAACCGGATGAGACGGCCACCGAGGACGAGCCGGCCATCGCCGAGGACGACATCATCTCCGGCGCCGGCGGCGAGGACTGCATGGCCGTCGACCCCAACTACACCTGGTAGCGGGCGGCGGCGCCCGCCCGGCTCAGCGGCTCGGCTCGGGCGCCGGCGGTCGGGCCGCGATGACCCTGCGCGCCAGCTTCCTCGGGCTGGTCAGAAAGCCCCAGCCCCAGGACATGTGCATGGTCGCCAACGCCACCGGAACGCGCAGCCGCGCCCCCACCGGCAGCCCGCGCCCGGCCGGCACCGAGCCCACCGTGATGGCCGCCAGATAGCCGCCCGGCACCACCAGCGCCCACGGCGTCAGCAGCGCGCCCGCCACCAGCCCCGCTGCGATCGCCAGCACGGCGGCCGGCGGCGCCAGATAGCGCGGGTTGATCGAGCCGGCGTGGTAACGCGCCACCACATGCCGCCAACGCCCGTAGTTCCGGTACTGCTTGGCCAGCGCCCGCACCGAGGGCCGGGGCCGGTAGGAGACCAACAGCTCCGGCGAGAACCAGATCAGCCCGCCGTCCTGCCGGATGCGGTAGTTCAGCTCCCAGTCCTGGGCGCGGATGAACTCCTCGTTGTAGCCGCCGAGTCGCTCCAGCACCTCACGCCGGAAGACGCCGAGATAGACGGTCTCCGCCTCGCCGGCGGTGCCGCCGGTGTGGAAGGCCGCGTTGCCCACGCCGATGCGCGCGGTCATCGCGGCGGCCACCGCGCGTTCCCAGTCGTTCTCGCCCTCGGCGTGCATGATCCCGCCGACGTTGGCGGCGCCGGTCTCCTCAAGGAGCCGCACGGCGGTGGCGATGTAGTTCGGCGAGAGCATCCCGTGCCCGTCGACCCGCACCACCACCGGGTGGCGGGAGGCGGCGATCGCGGCGTTGAGCCCGGCGGGGGTGCGGCCCGTCGGGTTGGGCACCGTGCGGACCCGGGCGTCCTCCGCCACCAGCTCGGCGGCGATCGCGTCGGTGCGGTCGGTCGAGGGGCCGAGGGCGATCACCACCTCGATCTCTCCCGGGTACTCCTGCGCGAGGATGTGCCGGACCGCGTCCCGCAGATGACGCTCCTCGTTGAGCACCGGCATGATCACGGACACGGCTGGTGTGGGAAAGCTGGTCACCGGCTCACGTTACCGCGAACGAGGGACCCGGGTGCGCGCCGCCTCAAAGCCCAAGATCGTATCTGCGTACCGTGACGGGGCCGTCTCCGACACAGCGGGAGTGTCCATCCCATGCCAGCCAGACGCCGCCGTTGGGGTATCCGCATCGCCAGCACGCTCTCCGCGCTGGTGCTGACCGCGAGCGGCGTCGGCCACTCCGTGGTGGCGCAGGTCGCCGACGGGGTGAGCCGGGTGGACGCGTTCGGCGGGCTGCGCGACCGACCCGACGCCGGCTCCGGGCTCAACATCCTGCTCATCGGCACCGACAGCAGGGACGGGCTGAGCGAGGAGGAACGCGCCCGCTACCACGTGGGCGGCGCCTCCTGCCGCTGCGCCGACGCCATCCTGCTGCTGCACGTCTCCCAGGACCGGGAGCGCGTCAGCATGGTGAGCCTGCCCCGCGACTCGTTCACCCACCTCCCCGAACACACCCTGCCGGGCACCACGGAACGGCACGAGCCCCACGACGACAAGCTCAACTCGGCGCTCTCGCACGGCGGTCCCCAGCTGATGGTGCGGGCCGTCGAGGACCTCACCCGGGTGCGGATCGACCACTACCTGGAGGTCAGCTTCGTCAGCTTCATGCGTGCCGTCGACCAGCTGGGCGGGGTCGAGGTCTGCACGGCGGAGCCGCTGCGCGACGCCTACGCGGGCCTCGACCTGCCGGCCGGCACCAGCACCCTGGACGGACCCGGAGCCCTGGCCTACGTCCGCGCCCGCCACCTGGACGGCGCCTCCGACTTCGGCCGGATGCAACGTCAGCAACGTTTCCTCGCCGCCTTCGTGGACAAGGCCGTCAGCGGCGGGGTGCTGCTCAACCCGGGGAAGGTGGCCGCCATGGCCGACACCCTGCTCGACTCGGTCCGCGCCGACGAGGGCCTGGGCTCCGAGCAACTGCTCGAACTGGCCGGCCTGATGCGGCACTTCACCACCAGCTCCGCCGAGTTCGCCTCGGTGCCGGTGACCGACCGGGAACGCGAGATGCCCGGGCTCGGCTCCACGGTGATCTGGAACGAGGAGGAGGCGGCCCGCCTCTTCACCGCCCTCCGCGACGACCGCCCCCTGCCCAGGCCCGAACCGGGCGAGGACGCCGCCGAACAACCCCACGCCACCCCGGCCGGCGGCGAACACGGCACCACGACGGCCGACCAGATCGTCTGTTAGGGCCGGCGCCCATGGGGCCGGGACGGCCGGCCCGGCCTCGTTCCCCAGGGCCCAACGGCCAGCGGCCAGCGTTCAGCGGATGGTCAGGAACGCCTCGGGGTCCCTGGAGGGCCGGGGGCGGGGCGGGGCCGCCGCGTGGCCGACGGCGACCGCGCCCATCGGGTCCCAGTCCGCCGGCAGGCGCAACGTCTCGCGGACCACGTCCCGGCAGAACATGGTGGAGGAGACCCAGGCCGAGCCGAGCCCCTCGCCGGCGAGGGCCACCAGGAGGTTCTGCACCCCGGCGCCCATCGCGACCACAAACATCTCGCGCTCCGCGTGCGCCCGGCGCTCGTCCGGATAGTCGTGCGCCCCCTCGGCCACCAGACAGGGCACCACCAGATAGGGCGCGCGCCGCAGCACCTCACCCCGGCGCACGCGCCGTTCGACGCTCTCCTCGGAGCGCCCGTCGCGCCGCAGATCGGCGATCCACGCCTCCCGCATCGCGTCCAGCAGCTCCGTCCTGGCCTCGGCCGACTCCAGCAGCACGAAGCGCCACGGCGTGGTGTGGTGCGGCGCCGGCGCCGTCAGCGCGGCGGCCACCGCGCGCCGCACCGCGCCCGGGTCCACCGGCTCCGGCGTGAACTCCCGCACCGTGCGGCGCAGGGTCACCGCCTCCCGCACCGCCTCCGAGGTGCCGAGGCGGAACATGTCCAGGCTCGCGTCCCGCACCAACTTCCGTGCGGTGTCCGCCGATCCGGTCCGGTGGGCCAGCCCGCGCAGCACGGCGACGGGCCGCCCGTCGGCCTTCCCCTTCACCAGCTCGCCGGCCGAGGCCAGCTCGTCGGCGACCGCCGTGATGGAGACGCCCAGCGGGTTCCCGTAGGTGTCGGTGCCGCCGCGCAGGTCCTCCAGGACCGTGACGCCCGAGGCGCCGATGGCCACGTCCGTCTGCCCCTCGCGCCAGGGTCGGCCGAAGGTGTCCGTGATCACCACGCCCACCTCGACCGAGAGCAGCTCGGCGAGCCCGCGCCTGATCTCGGCCGCCGAGGCGTCCGGGTCCTCCGGCAGCAACAGCACCGTGCCGGGTGGGGTGTTGGAGGCGTCCACGCCGGCCGCCGCCATCACGAAGCCGTGCCGGGACTCGACGATCCGGGCCTCGCCCCGGGTCGCCACGACCCGGACGGTCTCCTCCTCGATGGCGTCCCGCCGGTCGTTCGCCTGCCGCACCCGGCCCTCGGCCTTGCTGACGATCTTCGAGGTGACGATGACGATGTCCCCGTCGGCGAGCCCCGGTCGGCCGGGCGCGCCGGCGGCCTCGGCGATCAGCTTGGCCAACTCGTCCCCGGGACGCACCTCGGGGATGCCCTCAAGGGCCCAGACCTGATAAGCGGGCGCGGTCATGCGGCCTTGACCTCCGTGGCGATGGTCAGCGCCGCACGAGCCATCTCGGCGGTCGCTTCGGTGTCCGTCATCAGCAACGGCACCGCCCGGCAACGGATTCCCGCCGCCTCGACCTCCGCCACCGAGTCCGCGTCCACGGTGTCCACCAGCCAGGCGTCCAACAGGCCGGGGCCGTAGTGCCGGGCGACCGCGGCCGCCGTCGCCTCGACCCCCACGGCGGCCAGCACCTTGTCCGCCATCCCGCGCACCGGGGCGTTCCCGATGATGGGGGAGAGGCCGACCACCGGCACCCCGGCGTCGGCGATGGCCTCCCTGATGCCGGGCACCGCCAGGATGGTGCCCACGCTGACCACCGGGTTGGACGGCGGGAAGACGACGACGTCGGCCTCGGCGATCGCCTCCAACACCCCGGGCGCCGGCCTGGCCTGGTCGGCGCCGACCGGAACCACCGCGTGCGCGGGCACGGCGGCCCGCAGCCGCACCCAGTACTCCTGGAAGTGCACGGCCCGGCGCCGCCCGTCCGCGCCGCCGTCGTTCCCGCTCCCGTCGGGGGCGTCGATCAGCACATGCGTCTCGACGCGGTCGTCGGTCATCGGCAGCAGCCGGACGCCCGGTTGCCAGCGCTGGCACAGCGCCTCGGTCACGGCGCTCAGCGGATACCCGGCGGCCAGCATCTGGGTGCGGACGATGTGCGTCGCGAAGTCCCGGTCCCCGAGCCCGAACCACTCGGGCCCGACCCCGTAGGCGGCCAACTCCTCCTTCACGGCGAACGTCTCGTCCGCCCGCCCCCAGCCCTGCCCCTCGTGGATGCCGCCGCCCAGGGTGTACATCACGGTGTCGAGGTCGGGACAGACCTTGAGGCCGAAGAGATGGATGTCGTCACCGGTGTTGCCGATGACGGTGACCTCCGCCTCCGGCGCGGCCCGCAACAGGCCGCGCAGGAAGCGAGCGCCACCGATTCCACCGGACAGAACCAAGATGCGTCGCATGGTTCCAGTCTGTCAGCAGGCGAGCAGACCCCGGGGGCTGGGCTCCCCGAGGGGAACGCGCTCCGCCTCGGGGCGCGGCCGCATCGGCATCTCGGTCAGGCCAGGGAAGTAGACGTGCAGGCTGACCGCCGGCTCCAGCGCGGCGTTGACCACCTCGTGCACATAGCCCGGCGCGAAGACCCGCAGCGAGCCGGGTGTGAGCACCCGACTGCCACGCCCGCTGGCGTGCTCCGTGAGCGCCCCGGACAGGACGGTGTACACCCCGGACGACGGGCCGTGGTCGTGCCGTCCGCTGCCCTGGCCCGGCACCCAACTCAGCAGCCAGACCTCGTACCCCGGGCCGACCCGCAGCCGGTGGTACCAGCGGCTGGTCGCGTCGTACCGCACCAGGGGCGCCCAACACTCCCGATCACCCGCCAGCGCGACGGCCAGGCCCGCGAACCCCGCGACGGTGTGCGGGTGCTCGGCCGGGGCGGGCAGCAGGTGGGGGAGGGCCAGCGGATCGCCGGCGATGGCGTTGTCGTTGTCCATGGAGTGCGGTGCGCCTCGAATGTGGTGGGGCCCGGCCGATCCCGTCCGTCGAAGGGGTGTCAACTGGGCGTGCTGTCGCCGGCATTGTTTCATCAGATCCGGGCGTGCGGGACCGCGACAGGGTTTATCCGCGCCGTAACGGGGACAGGCGCGGCATCAGCCACGCATCCCCGTGGGCGCGTTGCCGATCCGTGACCTCGACGTGACCCGCGTCGCGGCGCTCGGGCGTCGCGCAACAAATCCACGGTCTCGTTCGTCCTTCTGTACGAGGGGATCGAATCGGCCGAGGAACCGGCGGATTGCGGGATGGATACCCAAGAGAACAAGCAGGATTTGTACCGATTTGAACACTTTCCGTGTGAGTGTGGTGCCACAGGGTGAATCATCGGGTGAATGGCAGATCGTGGCTTGACTGCCGGTGAGCGGCCCGCCTGTAATTTCACTCATGTCGTTCGACCGGCACGGATAACGACGGCATCACGGGGACGCAAAGAAGACGAGGGGCGCGCATATGACCGAGCTGTTCGAACAACTGCTGGTCGAGGAAGCCGACGAGGAGCTTGGCTGGCAGGAGCGCGCGCTCTGCGCGCAGACCGATCCCGAGTCCTTCTTCCCCGAGAAGGGCGGCTCCACGCGCGAGGCCAAGAAGGTCTGCCTCGCCTGCGAGGTCCGCTCCGAATGCCTTGAGTACGCCCTCGCCAACGACGAACGTTTCGGAATCTGGGGCGGGTTGTCCGAACGTGAACGTCGCCGCCTGAAGAAGGCCGCGGTCTGATCGCCGGGCCGGCCGCCCGTTCCATCCAACGCCGGGACAATCCCGGCATCTCCCGCCCGAGGGGCGTTGACGGTACCAGCCGCTAGTGTGGTGCGCTGTCCGAGACGACAAGCGCCGCTCCACCCGGAGCAGCGCCGTCCACCACCGTCCAGCGAACCGGGGCCAGCACCTCGATGTCCGTGCACAGCCAGCCGGCGGCGCAGCAGGCCGCCCACCCAGAACTCCCCCGGCACGTCGTCACCGCCGTGCTCGTCTCGCACGACGGCGAACGCTGGCTCCCCGAGGTCCTGCGCGGACTCCTCGGCCAGGAGCGCCCCGTTCAGGACGTGATCGCCGCCGACACCGGCAGCGCCGACTCCTCGGCCACCCTGGTCACCGAAGCCCTCGGCGCCGAGCGGGTGTTGCACCTCGCCCGCCGCACCGGCTTCGGGGCCGCCGTCGCCGAGGCCGCCCGCACCGCCCCCGTGCTCACCCCGGACGACCTCCCCTATCTCCGTCGGCCCGCCGCCTGGGACCCCGTCAACCGCCGCTGGGACACCAGCACCTACGACCTGCCCGAGCTGCCCCACGGCGAACCGGTGCACTGGCTCTGGCTGTTGCACGACGACTCGGCCCCCGCCCCCGACGCCCTCGGACACCTGCTGCGGCAGGCGGACGCCACCCCCTCCGCCGCCATCGTCGGCGGCAAGCTGCGCGGCTGGTACGACCGCAGGCAGCTGCTGGAGGTCGGCGTCTCCATCGCCTACAGCGGACGCCGCTGGACCGGCCTCGACCGCCGCGAGCAGGACCAGGGCCAGCACGACCGCGTCCGGCCCGTCCTCTCCGTCTCCACCGCCGGGATGCTGATCAGACGCGACGTCTTCGAGCAGCTCGGCGGGTTCGACCGCAGGCTGCCGCTGACCCGCGACGACGTGGACCTCTGCTGGCGCGCCCAGGCCGCGGGCCACACGGTGCTGATCGCCCCCGACGCCGTGCTCCGGCACGCCGAGGCCGCGACCAGGGAACGCCGTTCCATCGACTGCGCCGGCCGGCTCGGCGGCAGCCCGCACCGCGTCGACAAGGCCGCCGCCGCCTACGCCCTGCTCGTCAACTCCCGCGCCCAGGTGCTGCCCTGGGTGCTCTTCCGGCTGGTCCTCGGCACCCTGCTGCGCATCCTCGCCTACCTCGTCGGCAAGCAGCCGGGCCGCGCGCTGGACGAGGCGGCCGGACTGCTGTCCACCCTGCTCCGGCCCGGCCGGCTGATCGGCGCCCGGCGCGCCCGCGCGAAGGCGACCGCACCCGGGCACGACCCCAGGGAGCTGAGACCCCTCTTCCCACCGCCTGGCGCGACCGTCCGCTCCACCGTCGAGCAGATCGCGAGCAACTTCGGCGGCCGCGCCGAGCCCGCCTCGGCCTCCAGCGGACGCCACGGCGCCGTCGAGTCGGGGCCGAGCGACGACGACGGGGACGTGCTGGAGGTCGAGCAGTTCGCCCGCCTCCGGCGGGTGGCCCGCAGGCCGGGCCCGGTGCTCTTCCTCGCGCTGCTGGTGGTCGCGCTGCTCGCCTGCCGCAACCTCATCGGCGGCGGCGCCCTCAGCGGCGGCGCCCTGCTCCCGGCGCCGGCCGACGCCGGCACCCTCTGGGACCGCTACCTGACGACCTGGCAGCCCGTGGGCACCGGCGGCACGGAGTCAGCCCCGCCGTTCGTCGGCCTGCTGGCGCTGCTGGCCAGCGCGCTGCTCGGCAACGCGGGCCCCGCGATGACCCTGCTGCTGGTCGGCTCGGTGCCGCTCGCCGGCATCAGCGCCTATCTGACCTCGCGTCCGCTGGTGATGTCCCGGCTGCTGCGCGCCTGGGGCAGCGTGGCCTACGCCTTCCTGCCCGCCGTCACCGGCGCGCTGGCCGGCGGCCGGATCGGCACCGCGCTGCTGGCCGTGCTGCTGCCGCCGCTGGCCAGGGCCGCCGTCGCTGCCGCCGGCCACACCAGGGGCGACGGCGTCGGCCCCTGGCGCGCGGTGTGGGCCTGCGCGCTGCTGCTGACCGTCGGCACCGCGTTCACGCCGGTGATCTGGCCGCTGGCGCTGCTGCTCGCCTGCCTCGCCCTGGCCCTGCCCTGGGGGATGCCGGGCGGCGTGCGCCGGGCCAGGGCGCTGCGGTTCGGCGCCGCGCTCGGCACCCCGGTGCTGCTGCTCGCGCCCTGGTCGCTGTCCACGCTGCTGAGCCCGAGCGCGTTCCTGCGCGAGGTGGGCCTCCCGTTCGAGACCGGCGACGCGAGCGCCGTCCAGCTGCTCAACCTCAGCCCCGGCGGCCCCGGCACGCCCGGCGGCTGGCTGCTGGCCGGGGTGCTGCTGGCCGCGCTCGGCGCGCTGCTGCGCCGCGAGCGCCGGCTCGCCATCCACACCGCCTGGGCCGGCGCCCTGGTCGCCCTGCTGCTGGCCATCTGGTCCGACTCCGAGAGCTGGGCCGGCCCCGCCGTGCTGGTCTACGGCCTGGCGCTGCTGAGCGCGGCGGTGCTCGGCGCCGACGGCGCCCGCTACCGCGTCGCCGCCCGCAGCTTCGGCTGGCGCCAGCCGCTGGCGGTCGCCGTGGCCGGCGCCGCCGCGATCGGCCCGCTGCT
>NZ_RFFJ01000116.1 GCF_003696235.1 Streptomyces triticirhizae | reverse complement strand
TGGCCGTTGACCGCGCCGTGCTGGCCGCCGACTCCGCCTGGCGGGAGGGCGGCGCCGAGGTGCCGGCCGAGGTGCTCGCCGCCCGCGCCGCCGGGGCGCCGCTGCCCCTGCCGGCCGGCGCCGTTCCGCTGCCGCTCCACCCCTGGCAGGCCAGGGAGGTGGCGCAACGGCCCGCCGTCGCCGAGCTGTTCGACGCCGGGCTCCTCCACGACCTGGGCGAGCACGGGCCGCCCTGGCACCCGACATCCTCGGTCCGCACCGTCCACCGGCCGGGCGCCGAGGTGATGGTGAAGCTGTCCCTGGGCCTGTGGATCACCAACTCCCGCAGGGAGAACCTCCGCAAGGAGCTGCACCGGGGCGTCGAGGTGCACCGCCTGCTGGAGGCGGGGCTGGCCGCCGAGCTGCGCGCCGCCTGCGGCCCCGACTTCGACATCGTCAGGGACCCGGCCTGGCTGGCGGTGAACGACACGGCCGGCCGGCCGGTGCCGGGCCTCGACACCCTGCTGCGGCGCAGCCCGTTCGCCCCCGACGACGACGTGCTCTGCCTCGCCGCGCTCACCGCGCTGCGGCCCCGGCCCGGGCGGCCCGGCGCCGCGCTCTCCTCCCGGATCGCGGAGATCGTGGGCGGCCTGGCCGCCCGCACCGGCGCTCAGCGAGCGGCCGTGGCCGAGGAGTGGCTGGGCCGCTATCTGCGCGCCGTGGTGCGTCCCGTGCTGTGGCTGGACGCGCACGCCGGCATCGCGCTGGAGGCACACCAACAGAACACGCTCGTCGTCCTCGACGAGGACGGCTGGCCGGCCGGCGGCCGCTACCGGGACAACCAGGGCTACTACTTCCGCGCCTCGCGCCGGGCCGCGCTGCTCAGCCGGCTGCCGGGGCTCGGGGAGCGCTCGGACACCTTCGTCGAGGACGCGGTGGCCGACGAGCGGTTCGCCTACTACCTGGGCATCAACAACGTCCTCGGCCTGATCGGCGCGTTCGGTGCCCAGGGGCTCGCGGACGAGGAGGCGCTGCTCGCGGTCCTCCGTGCCTTCCTCGTCGAGGAGTCACGGCGCTCGGACGGCCCCGTCTCGCCGCTGGTGGCGCACCTGTTGACGGCCGGGACGCTGCGCTGCAAGGCGAACCTGCTGACCCGGCTGCGCGGCCTGGACGAGCTGACCGGTCCCGTGGACGGCCAGTCCGTCTACGTCGGCGTCGCCAACCCGGTGACGAGGAACGCCCCGCCGGCCGAGCCCGATCCACCGGCCGAGGCCGACCCGTCGACGGGCCCCGACCCGCGGGCCGGCGCCTGAGATGCGCGGGGAGGAACGGACGGTGACCGCCCCCTCGACCCCCTCGACGCCCTCAACCGCCTCGACATCGCACCCGGACGGCCCGCCGGCCGGGCCGGTCGCGCCGCTGGCCGCACTCGTCGACGGGGCCCCGATGGCCACCGTCGCCGGGACCTTCCGGCTGGAGCCGGTGCGTCCCGAGCGCGATCTGCCGCTGCTCAGCGACTGGATGAACGACCCGGTGGTGGACGCCTTCTGGCAGCTGGCCGGCCCGCCCGACCGAACGGCCGAGCACCTGAGCCGACAGCTGGTGCCGGGCGGCCACAGCCTGCCGTGCCTGGGGCTGCTGGACGGTCGGCCGATGAGCTACTGGGAGATCTACCGGGCCGACCTGGACCCGCTCGCGGCGCACTACCCCGCCCAAGCCCTCGACCTGGGCGTCCATCTCGCGATTGGCCCGCCCCAGGACCGGGGGCGCGGCCTCGGCTCGGCCCTGCTGCGCGCGGTGGCCCAGACGCTGCTGGCCCGGGCGCCCGGGTGCGCGCGGGTGCTCGCCGAGCCCGATGTGCGGAACCTCGCGTCGATCGCGGCCTTCCGGGCCGCCGGCTTCCGGAAGACGACGGAGCTGGAACTGCCGGACAAGCGCGCGGCGCTGCTGGTCAGGCGGCGCTGACACCGTTCGCCGACCGACCCCTGTCCCTCCCGCGCCGAAGAGCGGCGCGACGGAAACCCCGACGAAGGAGCGAACGTTGTCCATACCGACCACCGAACCGACGGCTGACCCCGATCCCGAACGGGCCCCCGACGCCATCGGCCCGCCCGCCCCCCGGCCCGCCGACGACCGGCGCTGGGAGCGCGTCTCCCGCGCCCTCTTCGCCAAGCTCCTCGCGGAGTTCGCCTACGAGGGGATCATCACCCCCTACGCCGAGCACGGGCACCCCGGCGGCTACGAGCTGCCGGTCAACGAGGAGTTGACCTACCGCTTCCGCGCCCGGCGCGGCGCCTACGGGCACTGGCGAATCGATCCTGCCTCGATCACCCCGGCCGCCGACCCGCTGGAGTTCATCGCCTCGGCCCATGACACGCTGCTCAGCCTCTCCGGCGACACCACCGGCCACCTGATCCGCGAGCTGACCGCGACGCTCAGCGCCGACGCCGCACTCGCCGCCGACGAACTGCCCGTTGAGCGGCTGGTCGAGCTGGACCACGCCGCGCTCGAAGGGCACCAGACCGGACACCCCTGGCTGGTCGCCAACAAGGGCCGGCTGGGCTTCTCCGCCAGCGACAGCGCCCGTTGGGCGCCCGAGGCGCGCACCCCGAGACCGTTGCCCTGGCTGGCCGTGCACCGTTCGCTGGCCAGCTACCGTGGGGTCGGGGAGCTGGCCGACGAGGAGTCGCTGTACGGCGACGAGCTGTCCGAGGCCACCCGGGAGGCGTTCGCCGGGGTGCTCGCCGAGCGGGGGCGCGGGCCGGGCGACTACCTCTGGCTGCCGATCCACCCCTGGCAGTGGGACGAGTCCATAGCGACGCTCTACGCCCCGCAGATCGCGGCCGGTCTCCTCGTGCCGCTGCCGAGTGACGGCGACCTGCGGCTGCCGCAGCAGTCGATCCGCACCTTCCTCAACGTCAGCCGCCCCCACGCCCGTTCGGTCAAGCTGCCGCTGTCGATCCTCAACACCCTCGTCTGGCGTGGCCTGCCCACCGAACGCACCCTGGCGGCGCCGGCGGTGACCGGCTGGGTGCTCGGGCTGCGCGACGCCGACCCGTTCCTCGCCGAGGAGACCCGGGTGATCCTGCTGGGGGAGGTGGCCTCGGTGACCGTGGAGCATCCGCTCTACGACCGGTTGGCCACCGTTCCCTACCAGTACCGTGAGCTTCTTGGCTGCATCTGGCGGGAACCGATCGAGAAGTATCTGGAGCCCCAGGAGCGGGCCCGGACGCTCGCCTCGCTGCTCAGCACCGACCGGACCGGCCGCTCGTTCACCGCCGAGCTGGTGCGGCGCTCGGGACTGGCGCCCGAGGAGTGGCTGCGCCGGCTCTTCGCCGCGCTGCTCCCGCCGTTGCTGCACTTCCTCTACCGCTACGGAACGGTCTTCTCGCCGCACGGGGAGAACGCCCTCGTCGTCTTCGACGAGCGGGACATCCCGGTGCGGCTGGCGGTGAAGGACTTCGTCGACGACGTCAACCTGAGCGTCGAGCCGCTGCCCGAGTTCGAGGGAATGCCCGTCGAGGTGCGGGACGTGCTGCTGACCGAGCCGCCGGCGTTCCTCACCCAGTTCATCCACTCCGGGCTCTTCGTCGGCGTCTTCCGCTTCCTCGCGCCGCTCTGTGAGGAGCAACTCGGCATCCCCGAGGTCGATTTCTGGTCACTTGTCCGCGCCGAGATCCTCGCCTACCAGCAGCGCTTCCCGGAGCTGAAGCAGCGCTTCGAGACCTTCGACCTGCTGACGCCGAGGATCAAACGGCTCTGCCTCAACCGCAACCGCCTCCAGCTCGACGGCTATCGCGACCGGTCCAACCGCCCCCACGCCGCCGTGCTCGGCACGGTCGCCAACCCCCTCAACCCTGGCTGATGCGACCCCCGTGGCGGGTGCGTTGTCAGTGGCCCGGCGTAGGGTGTGGGGCCCTATGACTGGCACCTCAGGGAAGCCCTCCCTCACCGAGCTGTTGCACGCCGCCGTCGTCGCCGTGGGCGGCACCGAACGGCCTGGTCAGGTCGCCATGGCCGAGGCCGTCGCCGAGGCGGTCGAGGACGGTTCGCACCTGCTGATCCAGGCCGGCACCGGCACCGGGAAGTCGCTCGGATACCTGGTGCCGGCCATCGCCGGGGGCGACCGCGTGGTGGTCGCCACGGCCACCCTGGCGCTCCAACGGCAGCTCGTCGAACGGGACCTGCCGCGCACCGTCGAGGCGCTGCGGCCGCTGCTGCGCCGCCGGCCGGAGTTCGCCACGCTCAAGGGCCGGTCGAACTACCTCTGTCTGCACCGGGTGCACGAGGGGGTGCCCAGCGACGACGAGCAGGGCCTCTTCGACCCGCTGGAGGCGGCCCAGGCCATGGGCGGGCCGACCAGCTGGCTGGGCAAGGACCTGCTGCGGCTGCGGGAGTGGGCGGACGACACGGAGTCGGGGGACCGGGACGACCTCTCGCCGGGCGTCTCCGACCGGGCCTGGTCGCAGGTCTCGGTCTCCTCCCGCGAGTGCCTGGGCGCCAGCAGGTGCGTCTACGGCGTGGAGTGCTTCGCCGAGGCCGCCAGGGAGCGGGCGAAGCTCGCCGAGGTGATCGTCACCAACCACGCGCTGCTCGCGATCGACGCGATCGAGGGCGCCCCGGTGCTGCCGGGGCACGAGGTGCTGATCGTGGACGAGGCCCACGAGTTGGTCTCCCGGGTCACCGGGGTGGCCACGGGCGAGCTGACCCCCGGCGGGGCGAACCGCGCGGTCCGCCGCGCGGCCAAGCTGGTGGACGAGAAGGTGGCCGACCAGCTCCAGACGGCGGCCGAGAGCTTCGAGCGGCTGATGGAGCTGGCCCTGCCGGGGCGGCTGGAGACGCTGCCCGAGGACCTGGGGTATGCCGTGGCCGCGCTGCGGGACGCCTCCCGGGCGGTGATCACGGCGCTGGGGTCCACCAGGGACGCCTCGGTCGCCGACGAGGACGCGGTGCGCAAGCAGGCGCTGGCCTCGGTCGAGAGCGTCCAGGCGGTCGCCGAACGGCTCAGCCACGGCTCGGAGTTCGACGTGATCTGGTGCGAGCGGCACGACCGCTTCGGCGCCTCGCTGCGGGTGGCCCCGCTGTCGGTGTCCGGGCTGCTGCGGGAGAAGCTCTTCGCCGACCGCTCGGTGGTGCTCACCTCCGCCACGCTCAAGCTCGGCGGGGACTTCAACGGGGTGGGCGCCTCCCTGGGCCTGGCGCCCGAGGGCGAGCGCGGCGAGGAGCTTCCGGTGTGGCGGGGGTTGGACGTGGGCTCCCCGTTCGACTACCGCAGGCAGGGCATCCTCTATGTCGCCAAGCACCTCTCGCCGCCCGGGCGGGAGGGCAGCAGGGCCGACATGCTCGACGAGCTGGCCGAGCTGGTGGAGGCGGCCGGCGGGCGGACGCTCGGGCTGTTCTCCTCGATGCGCGGCGCGCAGGCGGCGGCCCAGGAGCTGCGCGGCCGGCTCGACCTGCCGATCCTCCTCCAGGGCGAGGAGACGCTGGGCGAGCTGATCAGGACGTTCGCCGACGACCCGCGCACCTGCCTCTTCGGCACGCTCTCGCTCTGGCAGGGGGTCGATGTGCCGGGCCCCAGCTGCCAGTTGGTGGTGATGGACCGGGTGCCCTTCCCCCGCCCGGACGACCCGCTGGTCAGCGCCCGGCAGAAGGCCGTGGAGGAGGCCGGGGGGAACGGCTTCATGGCGGTGGCCGCGACCCATGCCGCGCTGCTGATGGCCCAGGGGGCCGGGCGGCTGGTGCGTTCCACCGAGGACCGTGGGGTCGTGGCGGTGCTCGACCCCAGGCTGGAGAGGGCCCGCTATGGGAGCTTCCTGCGGGCGTCGATGCCGGACTTCTGGTACACCACGGACCGCAACCAGGTGCGGCGCTCCCTGGCGGCCATCGACCAGGCGGCCATCGACGCGGCAGCGAGGGGCGCCGCCGCGTCGGCGAGCGACGCGTAGGGGGCTCCCGCTCCCGAGGGAGCGAGGGGACGTGCGGCCGGGTCCGTCAGACCCGGCGCATCACCGCGACCACCTTGCCGAGGATCGTGGCCTCGTCACCGGGGATCGGCTGGTAGGCCGCGTTGTGCGGCAGCAGCCAGACCTGGCCGTCCTCGCGCTTGAAGCGCTTGACCGTGGCCTCGCCGTCCAGCATCGCGGCCACGATGTCGCCGTTCTCCGCGACGGGCTGGCGGCGGACCGTGACCCAGTCCCCGTCGCAGATGGCGGCCTCGATCATGGAGTCCCCGACCACCTTGAGCACGAACAGCTCGCCGTCGCCGACCAGTTGGCGGGGGAGGGGGAAGACGTCCTCCACGGACTCCTCGGCGAGGATGGGGCCGCCGGCCGCGATCCGGCCGACGAGTGGCACATAGGAGGCGGCGGGCTTGCCGGCGGTGTCCGTGGCGGGGGGAGGGGGAGCCTCGGCGCCCCGGACCTCGTAGGCGCGGGGGCGGTGCGGGTCCCGGCGGAGGAAGCCCTTGCGCTCCAGGGCCATCAGCTGGTGGGCCACCGAGGAGGTGCTGGAGAGGCCGACGGCCTGGCCGATCTCCCGCATCGAGGGGGGGTAGCCGCGCCGTTGCACGGAGTCACGGATGACCTCGATGACGCGTCGCTGCCGGTCGGTCAGCCCGGAGCTGTCGGCCCTGATCCCCGGGGGGCGACCGGGCATCGCCCGCCCGGCACCCGGGGTGCCCATCCGGTCCTGGCGGCGCTCAGCGGCGGTGATGGCGTCGTCTGCTGCGGTGGTCATGCAGGCCCCTTCTCAGGTGGTACTCCCTAGTCAGACAACGGTAGTTGCTATCGAAAGGTTGCGCCAAACACACGTTCGAGTGAAAAATCCACGATTGCGTGCCAGGGGTCGGACCGGGGGTGTATCGGTCCCAAACGGTAGCCCGTCCCCGGGTGCGAACGGTAACCGGGCGGTGCGATAACCTCCCTTCCGGCGAGCGCCGGCCAGGGCCGTGAGGCGCCCCCGTTCGGCCTTCGCGCCCGTTTCCCGCCCGCGACACGCGTGCGGATGATGTTGACAGCCCAACACCAGATCTAGTGGTGCGATGGGCTTGGCGATCCCACAAATTGTGGTCTCGGGTCTCCGCGGGCCGGGGATATCGCCTATGCTTGGCAGTGCCTCGACGGGCTCGCCTCGGCGGCCGTGCCGAGTGCTGCCATCGATGCCGTCATGTCGCGACGCCGCGCGCCACTACGCCGCGTCACCAGGAGGGAGAGGGGAGAAGGCCATGCACTGTCCCTTCTGTCGCCACTCCGACAGCCGCGTCGTTGACAGCCGCACCGCCGACGACGGCACGTTGATCCGCCGCCGCCGCCAGTGTCCGAGCTGCTCCCGCCGCTTCACCACGGTGGAGACCGCCTCACTGATGGTGATCAAGCGCAGCGGCGTCACCGAGCCCTTCAGCCGGGACAAGGTGATCTCCGGGGTGCGCAAGGCGTGCCAGGGGCGTCCCGTGACCGAGGACGCGCTGGCCCTACTCGGCCAGCGGGTCGAGGAGGCCGTGCGCGCCACCGGCAGCGCCGAACTGTCCACCCACGACGTGGGCCTGGCGATACTCGGCCCGCTCCGCGAGCTGGATCTGGTGGCCTATCTCCGATTCGCGTCCGTCTACCGGGCGTTCGAGTCGCTGGAGGACTTCGAGTCCGCCATCGCCGAGTTGCGCGAGGGCGCCGCCGACGGGCCGCCGCGCCAGCGGCCCCCCGAGGACGCCGAGCAGAGCGGCGTCGCCGACAAGACCTGACCGACGCGCACAGCCGCGCGCCGGCCAACAGTTCAGAACAGCACGGGTGACTCGGTCCTGGGCCGAGCACATCAGGGTGTCATGCCCGAACAGGGAGGCGGAATGACTGAGACGACGAGCGGCCCGGCACGTGGCTCACGCGCCAAGGGCGGCAAGGGCGCCAAGGGGCTGCGGATCGAACGCGTCCACACCACCCCGGGGGTGCACCCCTACGACGAGGTGGTCTGGGAGCGTCGTGACGTCGTCATGACCAACTGGCGCGACGGCTCGATCAACTTCGAGCAACGAGGCGTCGAGTTCCCCGACTTCTGGTCGGTGAACGCGGTCAACATCGTCACCAGCAAGTACTTCCGGGGCGCCGTCGGCACCCCGCAACGGGAAACCGGGCTCAAGCAGTTGATCGACCGCGTGGTGCGCACCTACCGTGCCGCCGGCGAGAAGTTCGGCTACTTCGCCTCCCCGGCCGACGCCGAAATCTTCGAACACGAGCTGACCTACGCCCTGTTGCACCAGATCTTCAGCTTCAACTCGCCGGTCTGGTTCAACGTGGGAACGGCCCAGCCACAGCAGGTCAGCGCCTGTTTCATCCTCTCCGTCGAGGACTCCATGGAGTCGATCCTCGACTGGTACAAGGAGGAGGGGATGATCTTCAAGGGCGGCTCGGGCGCCGGGCTGAACCTCTCCCGCATCCGCTCCTCCAAGGAGCTGCTCTCCTCGGGCGGCAACGCCTCCGGGCCCGTCTCGTTCATGCGCGGCGCCGACGCCTCCGCCGGCACCATCAAGTCGGGCGGGGCCACCCGGCGCGCCGCCAAGATGGTGGTGCTCGACGTGGACCACCCGGACGTCGAGGCGTTCATCGAGACCAAGGTCAAGGAGGAGGAGAAGATCCGCGCCCTGCGGGACGCGGGCTTCGACATGGACCTCGGGGGCGACGACATCACCTCCGTGCAGTACCAGAACGCCAACAACTCGGTGCGTGTCAACGACGCGTTCATGCGCGCGGTGGAGGCCGGCGAGTCCTTCGGGCTGCGCGCCAGGACCACCGGCGAGATCATCGAGCGGGTGGACGCCAGGAAGCTTTTCCGGAAGATGGCCGAGGCGGCCCACGCCTGCGCCGACCCGGGCATCCAGTACGACGACACCATCAACCACTGGCACACCTCGCCGGAGTCGGGGCGCATCAGCGCCTCCAACCCGTGCAGCGAGTACATGCACCTGGACAACTCCTCGTGCAACCTCGCCT
The DNA here is from genome assembly GCF_003696235.1 of Streptomyces triticirhizae. GTDB lineage: Bacteria > Actinomycetota > Actinomycetes > Streptomycetales > Streptomycetaceae > Streptomyces > Streptomyces triticirhizae. The sequence goes on along the minus strand of NZ_RFFJ01000116.1, from coordinate 11,022 downwards.
CGTTGAACCTGATGAAGTTCCTCTCCGACGACGACGAGGGCAACCAGTCGTTCGACGCGGAGCGCTTCGCCAAGGTGGTGGAGCTGGTCATCACGGCGATGGACATCTCCATCAGCTTCGCCGACTTCCCCACCGAGAAGATCGGCGAGACCACCCGCGCCTTCCGCCAGTTGGGCATCGGCTACGCCAACCTGGGCGCGCTGCTGATGGCCACCGGACACGCCTACGACTCCGACGGCGGCCGGGCGCTGGCGGGCGCCATCACCTCGCTGATGACGGGGACCTCCTACCGGCGCTCGGCCGAACTGGCCGCCGTCGTCGGCCCCTACGAGGGGTACGCCCGCAACTCCGACGCGCACCGGCGCGTGATGCGTCAGCACGCGGAGGCCAACGACGCCGCGCAGCGGGCTGACGACCTCGACACCCCGGTGTGGGCGGCCGCCACCGAGGCATGGCAGGACGTGCTGCGGCTCGGCGACAAGCACGGCTTCCGCAACGCGCAGGCGTCCGTGCTCGCGCCGACCGGCACCATCGGCCTGATGATGGACTGCGACACCACCGGTGTGGAGCCCGACCTGGCGCTGGTCAAGTACAAGAAGCTGGTCGGCGGCGGCTCCATGCAGATCGTCAACAACACGGTGCCCAAGGCGCTCAAGCGCCTGGGGTACCAGCCGGAGCAGGTGGAGGCGATCGTCGCCCACATCGCCGAGCACGGCAACGTCGTGGACGCGCCGGGGCTCAGGCACGAGCACTACGAGGTCTTCGACTGCGCCATGGGCGAGCGGTCGATCGCGCCGATGGGGCACGTGCGGATGATGGCGGCGGCGCAGCCGTTCCTGAGCGGCGCCATCTCCAAGACGGTCAACATGCCGAGCACCAGCACGGTGGACGACGTCGCGGAGATCTACCACCAGGGCTGGAAGCTGGGCGTCAAGGCCCTGGCCGTCTATGTCGAGAACAGCAAGGTCGGGCAGCCGCTCTCCGCGAAGACCAAGGACGCCGAGAAGGGCGGTCAGTCGGCCGAGGGCGCGGCCGAGCCGGAGCGCGTGATCGAGTACCGGCCGGTGCGGCGGCGGCTGCCGAAGGGCCGGCCGGGGATCACCACCTCGTTCACGGTGGGCGGCGCCGAGGGGTACATGACGGCCAACTCCTACCCGGACGACGGCCTCGGCGAGGTCTTCCTGAAGATGTCGAAGCAGGGCTCGACCCTCGCCGGCATGATGGACGCCTTCTCGATCGCGGTCTCGGTCGGCCTCCAGTACGGGGTGCCGCTGGAGACCTATGTCTCGAAGTTCACCAACATGCGCTTCGAGCCGGCCGGCATGACGGACGACCAGGACGTGCGGATGGCGCAGTCCATCGTGGACTACATCTTCCGCAGGCTGGCGCTGGACTTCCTGCCGTTCGAGACGCGTTCCGCGCTGGGCATCCACACGGCGACGGAGCGGCAGCGGCACCTGGAGACCGGCTCCTACGAGCCGGGCGACGACGAACTGGACGTCGAGGGGCTCTCCCAGTCGGCGCCCCGGCAGACGACCCAGCCGGCTCCCGCGCGGGAGGAGGCCGCGCCGGCGGCCGCCGCCTCGCGTCCGGCGGAGTCGGAGCGGCCGGCGCCCAGGGAGGCGCACAGCTCGACGGAGTTGGCGGAGATGCAACTCGGCCTCAACGCCGACGCTCCGCTGTGCCTCTCTTGCGGCACCAAGATGCGCCGGGCCGGCAGCTGCTACCTCTGCGAGGGGTGTGGCTCCACCAGCGGGTGCAGCTGAGCTGAGCGCGGCTCGGGCGTGCTGAAGTGACCGCTCGGGGGCGGTGGCGTCGTTCTCACGGCGCCACCGCCCCCGACGCTTGGGGGACTTGTGGTGGGGACGGCCGGCGTGACCGGCCCCCGGCCGCTCTCGCGAGAGCCGAGCGTGTCCCCTCCGATGAGCGCGGGGCGGCTCGGACCGGACGGGCCGCCCGGATCGTCGCCGACGCCGTTCGAATCCGTTCGACGTCGGGCTCCGCCGGCATCGGCCGGTCCCGGAGTGGCCGCCGCCGAGCGAGGGGTTGGTGCGGCGGCGCCGGCTCCGCCGGGTGGTCGGGGTGGGGTTCCGTCGGCCGGTCCATGGCGTCGGCCGGTCTGGCGTGGCGTGGTGAGGTGTGGTGTGGTCGCGCGGTGCGGTCAGGGTCAGGCGTCGCCCATGGTCGCGGTGAACTGTTCGGGGTCGGCGTCGAAGCCCCGGAGCGCCTTGTGGAAACGCCAGTTCCCGGCCTCGTCCCGGGTGAACTCGGCCACCCTGGCCGCCGTCGCTCCGGAGACGGAGGACAGGTCGTCCTCCGCCAGCGTGGTGTAGCCCTCGGTGATCTTGATGGACGGGCGGGAGATCTCGCCGAAGGTGCGGCGGCCGTGCCGCTGCTGGATGGCGACGCCCACCACGACCCTGGTGAAGGAGTCGGCCAGTCGGTCGAGTTCGAGCTTGAGCGCCTCGTCGGTGCCGAAGCCCTGTCCCGTCTCGCTCTCCCGGGTGAGGGTGATGGTGCCGTCGGGAGACCTGCTGTCGAAGTGCACGAGATAGACCGGCTGGCCGTGGGGCGCCTCGCCCTCGTAGGTGGCGGCGATCAGGTCGAGGTCGTGGGGTGGGGCGTCGGCGGGGCTCGGGTCCCAACGGAGGGTGACCTCGGCCGTCTCGATCCCTTTGCTGAACGGGCTCACCAGACATCCCTTCCATGCGGGTGAAGAAGCCACGCCGACCCGCGGCGCGGACTCCCGGCACGACCATTCTCACCCCTCGCCGCGACCGCTAACCCCCGGTGCCATCAGGCGGGTTGATGTTGAGCCAGGCGGCGACGCGGGGACGGGCGGGCCTGGTCAGAGGGCCCGTCCCGGGCACGGCCCGCCGATCGGCGGGGCAACTCCCGGCGGCGCGACGGGCGTTGGCGGGCCGCCGGCACCCGTTCCCGGCGGCGAGGCGTCACCGGGCCGACGGGGCGCGCCTTCGTGCGTGATCGCGGAACCCCTGCGTCCCGTCCGGCGGTTGGCCTTACGATGGCGCGGTGCTGGTCAAGTGGATTCGTTGTGCCGTGGTTGACCGGGTCGGCTTTGATCGCGGGCAGCGGAAGTGGGCCGGTCTCCTCGGCGAGCCCGGGTTTCGAGCCCAGGGCGGAGGCTGGAGCCGTTCCCAACCCGGGGTGATCCACCTCTTCAGCTTCTGGGAGAGCCGGGCGTTCTACGACTCCTTCATGGCGCGCTCCCATGACCGGCTCGCCGCCGCCCAGCAGGGCAGCTTCCAGGACTCTCGGGTCCGGCTCTTCGAGTACCGGTTCGATGTGAAGATGGGATTCGAGCCTCGGTTCCACGACGCCGACCTGCTGCGGGTCGCCCACACCAAGGTGCACGAGGACCGGGCCGAGCACTTCGCGCTGATGCAGGAGAAGGTCTGGAACCCGGCCATGGCCGGCTCTCCCGGGATGCTGCGGGGCGTCTTCGCCCAGGCCGAGTCGGGCTGCGAGTTCCTCGTGCTCTCCATGTGGAAGTCGGCCGCCGAACGGGCCAAGTACCGCACCGAGCGGGTGGAACGGCTGGCCCTGCGCGCGCAGACCGGCGCCGACATCGCCGCGATCACCGGGGACGTGATCGACATGGAACCGTCCTGGACGGTGTGATCCCCGCCCCCTCGGGGACGTACGACTCGGTGCGCGGGGGGCGCGCGAACTAGGCTGGGCGCCATGCCACAGCCCCGGCGCATCATCCTCATGCGGCACGGAGAGTCGCAGGGGAACCACGACGACTCCGTGTACCAGCACACGCCCGACCATGCGCTGGAGCTGACGGAACGGGGCCAGCGCCAGGCCAAGGAGGCGGGAGAGCGCCTGCGCGAGACGATCGGCGACGAGCGCATCTCCGTCTACGTGTCTCCTTATCGACGTACGCATCAGACCTTCCAGGCGTTGGGCCTCGATCCGGCTCGGACGAGGGTCAGGGAGGAGCCGAGGCTCCGGGAGCAGGACTGGGGCAACTGGCAGGACTGGGCGGATGTCGAGCGGCAGAAGCGGGCGAGGAACGCCTACGGGCACTTCTTCTACCGCTTCGCGCAGGGCGAGTCGGGGGCCGATGTCTACGACCGGGTGGGGGCGTTCCTGGAGAGCCTGTGGCGCAGCTTCGACGAGCCGGACCACCCGCCGAACGTGCTGCTGTTGACGCACGGGCTGACCATGCGGCTGTTCTGTATGCGGTGGTTGCACTGGACCGTCGCCGAGTTCGAGTCGCTGTCCAACCCGGGCAACGGGGAGACCCGGCAGTTGGTGCTCGGCGCGGACGGCCGCTATCACCTGGACCGGCCGTTCGAGCGTTGGCACACACCCGAGCGCCCCTTCCAGGGATGGTGCGCGTAGGGTGGACGCCGCCATGCCGATCCAACCGCCCACCCACCGCGTCGAGCGCTCGATCCGCGCCACCACCGGGGCTCGACTCGTCGCGGGCGTCGACGAGGTCGGCCGTGGGGCCTGGGCCGGACCGGTCACCGTGTGTGCCGCCGTGACGGGGCTGCGCCGGCCGCCGGAAGGGCTCACCGACTCCAAGCTGCTGACTCCGCTGAAGCGCACGGCACTTGCCGAAGTCCTCAGAGGGTGGGTCACCCAGCACGCGCTGGGGCACGCCTCGCCCCAGGAGATCGATCAGCTGGGGATGACCGCCGCGCTCCGCCTGGCGGCGACCCGGGCCCTGGAGGCCCTGCCGGAACGACCGGACGCGGTGATCCTCGACGGCAAGCACGACTACCTGGGCACGCCGTGGAACGTCCGCACGGTGATCAAGGGCGACCAGTCCTGTGTGGCGGTCGCGGCGGCGTCCGTGATCGCCAAGGTGCACCGCGACGCCCTGGTGGCCGAACTCGCCGCCGATCACCCGGCGTACGGGTTCGACACCAACGCGGGCTACCCCTCGCCGACGCATCGCGCGGCGCTGGAGGAGCTGGGCCCGACCGAACACCACCGGCTCACCTGGGCCTACCTGGACGCGCTGCCGCGCTGGCGTCATCTGAAGCTCCCCTCCCACCGGGACGCCCTGGCCGAGGAGTCCCTGGAGGACAGCGGCCAACTCGGCATCTTCTGATCCGCCGGGTGCGGCTGGCCCGCCGGCGTCATCCCCGCACCGCCAGCACCAGGGGGAGGACACGCTCGGCGCCCGTGGCCCGCAGGAGCCGGGCGGACAACGCGAGGGTCCACCCGGAGTCGGTGAAGTCGTCCACCAGCAGCAGCGGGCCCGGGTGCGTCTTGACCGCCTCGGTCAGCTCTGGCGCCAACTCCAGCGCTCCGTGCAGCGCGTGCACCCTGCGGGCGCTGTTGCTCGGCCCGGGACGGCGGTCGTGTCGTGCGACGCTCACCGAGCCCAGCAGGGGCATTCGGCCCACCCGGGAGATGCCCTCGGCCAGCGAGGTCACCAGCCGGGGCCGGCTCGTGGAGGCGACGAACACCACGCCCACCGGGCGGGGCGGGGCGTCGGAGGCGCCCGAGGCCCAGCCGCCTGGTCCCCGCGCCCAGTCGGCCAGGACCGCCACCACGGCGTCGAGGACGTCCTCCGGCACCTCGCCGTCCACGGACTCCGGGCTGAGCAGGGGGCGCAGTCGATCGCCCCAGCCGATGTCGGAGAGCCGGCCGAGGGCGCGCCCGGTCTCCGCCTGCTCCCCGGCCGGGATGCGCCCCTTCAGCTCAACTCCCGTGGCGGGCAGGCCGGAGGGCCACATGCGGCGTGGCTCCACGGGGACTCCGGGGCGGGTCAGCTCGCCCCGGGCCGCCTCCAGGGCCGCCGGAGTGACCTGGGCGTCGAAGCCCATGTCGGTGCAGTTGTCACACCGGCCGCACGGCCTGGCCTCCTCGTCGTCCAGCGCGCGGCGCAGCAGCTCCATCCGGCAGTCGCCGGTGGCGGCGTAGTCGCGCATGGCCTCCTGTTCGACCTCGCGCTGGCGGGCCACCCAGGCGTACCGCTCGGCGTCATAGCGCCAGGGCGCGCCCGTCGCGACCCAGCCGCCGCGCACCCGCCGGACGGCCCCGTCCACGTCGAGCACCTTGAGCATCATCTCCAGGCGCGAGCGCCTCAGCTCGACCCTGGCCTCCAGGGCGGGCAGGGAGAGCGGGCCCTCGTTGGCGGCCAACACCGCGAGGGTGTGCCGCACCTGGTCCTCGGGCGGGAAGGCCAGGGACCCGAAGTACCGCCAGATCGCCTCGTCCTCGGGGCCGGGCAGCAGCAGCACCTCCGCGTGCTCCACCCCACGGCCGGCCCGACCGACCTGCTGGTAGTAGGCGATGGGGGAGGAGGGGGAGCCCATGTGGATCACGAAGCCCAGGTCGGGCTTGTCGAAGCCCATGCCGAGCGCCGACGTGGCCACCAGGGCCTTGACCCGGTTGGCCAGCAGGTCGTCCTCGGCCGCCGCGCGCTCGGCGGGCTCGGTGCGCCCGGTGTAGGCGGCGACCCGGTGGCCCCTGGCCGAGAGGTGCGCGGCCACCTCCTCGGCGGCCGCGACCGTCAGCGTGTAGATGATCCCGGAGCCCGGGAAGTCCTCCAGATGGTCGTCGAGCCAGGCCAGTCGGTGCGCGGCGTCGGGCAGGCGCAGGACGGACAGCCGCAGGCTGGTGCGGTCCAGCGGGCCCCGGAGCACCAGCGTCCCGGCGTCCGCGTCCCCCGTGCCCAGCTGCTCGGCGACGTCCGACGTGACCCGGGCGTTGGCCGTCGCGGTCGTCGCCAACACCGGGACGCCGGGAGGGAGTTCGCCGAGCATGGTGCGCAGACGACGGTAGTCGGGGCGGAAGTCGTGGCCCCAGTCGGAGATGCAGTGCGCCTCGTCCACCACCAACAGGCCGGCGGTGGCGGCGAGCTGGGGGAGTACTCCGTCCCGGAAGTCCGGGTTGTTGAGGCGCTCCGGTGAGACCAGCAGGACATCGACGGACCCGGCCGCGATCTCCTGGCGGACGACGTCCCACTGCTCGGGGTTGGCCGAGTTGATCGTGCGGGCCTGGATGCCGGCGCGCTCGGCGGCTGCGATCTGGTTGCGCATCAGGGCGAGCAGTGGCGAGACGATCACCGTCGGCCCTGCCCCGCGCTCTCGTAGCAGGGCGGTCGCCACGAAGTAGACGGCGGACTTGCCCCAGCCAGTGCGCTGCACCACCAGAGCCCGGCGCCGATCGGCGACCAGGGCCTCGATGGCGCGCCACTGGTCGGGGCGGAGCCGGGCGGCCTCGTCACCGATCAGCCGGGCGAGCACCGCGTCGGCGGCGGTGCGCAGCTCGTCGCTGGAGGCGGTCTCTGCGGGCGGGGTCTTCCCCCGGGTCTGGTCGGACATGGCGTCCATGCAAGCGGATGGGCGAGGACTTGGCGAATGGCCCCTGTGGATAACCCGCGATTCATATGACCTGTATGACGGACGCGCGGACCTGTGGACAGAAAACGGCGCGTTGTCGTCGGGAGCAGGCACTCTGCCCTCATGGCTCAACACAGCGAATCCATCACGCCACTGACCGTCACCGACAACCGCGTCACCCTCAGCGGCCCCGCCGACCTGGCGGACGCGCTGCCGTACCTGCTCGGCTACCACCCGGACGACTCCATCGTCCTCCTCGGCCTGCACGGCCCGCAGGGCAGGCTGGGTGGCCGCATCAGGACCGGCATCCCCGAGAGCGAGGCGAACTGGCCCGAGGCGGCACGGCAGTTGGCCGCCTGCCTGGTGGACAGCAGCTCGTCGCGAGGACGCCGCCCGGACGCGGCGGTGCTCTACCTCTGCCAGGACCCGCCCGGGGGCGGCGAGCCCAGGGAGGCCGCCGAGCGTCTCCGCCCGCTCGCCCAGCTGGTGCGCACCGCCTGCGGCGAGCTGGACGTGCCGGTCTACGAGGCGCTCTACGTCTCCCGGGAGCGCTTTCTGTCCTACTCCGCGCCGGAGGGCCGGATCGAGGGCGAGGAGATGAGCGTCCTGCCCCGCGTCGGCAGCTCGCCGATGGCTGCGGCCGCCACCTACGCGGGGCTCCGTGTGCGGGGCTCGCTCAAGGACATGAGGCAGCGACTGATCCCCCTGGACGGCGAGGTGGCCGTCCACCAGGAGCGAGGTCTGGACGAGGCGGTCGCCGGGCTGGCGCCGCGCATGGTGGGTCCGCGTCTCGAACAGGACCGCGTCAGGGACGAGATGGTGCACCTGATCGACCGGCTGCTCGACCGCTTCCGGCGGGTGCCGGCCCCGAGGGACCCGGAGCCCTCGGCCGCCGACGCCCGGGACGACGCGTTGCTCACCTCCGCCGAGGCGGCGCGCGTGGTCGTCGGTCTCCAGGACCGGATGACCAGGGACATCGCCGCCGGCTGGATGGAGGGGCCGGACGCCCAGATCGCCCTGCGGCTGTGGCGGGCCCTCGCCCGCCGCTGCGTGGGGACGTTCGAGGCGCACGCCGCCGCCCCGCTCACGCTCGCCGGCTGGGTGTGCTGGTCGACGGGCGACGACGTGGGTGCCCGCGTCGCGCTCGCCCGGGCCCTGGATCTCGACCCCGAGTACGTCTTCGCGCGCCTGCTGTACCAGGCGTGCAACGACGAGATCGACCCCGAGCCCCTGCGCGCCAGTCTGCGGCGGCAGTGGGCCGCACATCGGGCCCGGTGAGCCTGATGGGGCACCTATGATCACGACATGCCCTACGACCCGTCGGAGTTTCCGCCGTTCGCCGTCACCGTCGATCTGGTCGTGCTCACCGTCCGGCGGCACGCGCTCTGCGCGCTCCTGGTGCGACGCGGTGAGGACCCTTATCGCGGGCAGTGGGCGCTTCCTGGCGGTTTTGTTCGGGCTGACGAGGACCTGGCGTCCGCCGCCGCCCGGGAGCTGGCGGAGGAGACGGGGCTGCGCACGCAGGACGCCGGCAGTTGGCACGCGGGCGCGCACCTGGAGCAGTTGGCGACCTACGGGGAGCCGGCACGCGATCCGAGGATGCGGGTGGTCAGCGTGGCCCACCTGGTGTTGGCGCCGGATCTGCCGACGCCCACCGCCGGTGGGGACGCGGGCAGCGCCCAGTGGCGGCCGACCAGCGAGCTGTTGGGCGGCGCCGAGGGCGAGCCCGAGGAGACCCTGGCGTTCGACCACGCCCGCATCCTGGCCGACGGGGTCGAGCGCGCGCGTTCGAAGATCGAGTACTCGTCCCTAGCGGCGGCGTTCTGTCCGCCGGAGTTCACGGTCGGGGAGTTGCGCAGGGTCTATGAGGCGGTCTGGGGCGTGCCCCTGGACCCGCGCAACTTCCACCGCAAGGTGACGGGGACGCCCGGCTTCCTGGTTCCGGTCGGCGGCACCACGACGCGACAGGGTGGCCGGCCGGCCCAGCTCTTCCGGGCCGGCGGGGCCAGCGTGTTGAATCCGCCGATGCTGCGCCCCGAGGCCTGACCACCGTTTCGCTCCCGACGTCGAGAGGTTGGTGACCGCGCGACGACATCCGGAGCCGGTTCCCGGCGAGGAGCCGACAGCCCGGGTGAGTCGCCCAGTAATTCCGATATGTCCCGTTATGGTGCAGAGTGCGCGATCAACGGGAGAATCGATGATCCAGGCCATCGGACTCACCAGTGCGTCGCGGCGCGGCAGGCCGCCCGCCGTTGACGATCTCACCTTCGAAGCCAGCCCAGGAGACATCACCGTCCTGCTGGGTCCCCCGGGGGCCGGCAAGTCGACCGCCCTGCGGCTGATGCTCCAGCTGACGCCGGGGCGTGGAGTGGCGCTCTTCCGAGGCCGTCCGCTGTCCCGAATGCCCCATCCCCAGCGGGAGATCGGCACGCTGCTCGGCGACGTGCCCGGCCACCCGAGGCGTTCGGCCCTGGGGCATCTGCGGATGCTGGCGGCGGCCGCCGGCGTCCCGGCCGAGCGGGCGGACGAGGTGATGGAGGTCGTGGGCCTCACCGGGCTCGCCAACCAGCGGCTCGGTCGGTTCTCCCGGGGGATGGACCGCAGGCTCGGTCTCGCGGTCGCCCTGCTCGGGGACCCCCACACCCTGGTGCTGGACGAGCCGGACGCCGGGCTCTCCCCACGCGAACGGGCCTGGCTGCACGGCTTGTTGCGGGGGTACGCCGAGCAGGGCGGGACCGTCCTGCTGACCGCTGCCGATGCCATGGAGACGGCGAGGGTCGCCGACCGCGTGGTCAGCGTCGACGCGGGCCGGCTGGTGGCGGACCAGCGGGTCGCGGACTTCCGCCGGACCCGGCTGCGTCCCCGGGTGGCGGTGCGGACCCCGCACGCCGAGCGGTTGGCGACGGTGCTCCAGCACCGGTTGCGGGCGACGGCCCCGGTCGAGGTGGTTCACGAGGCGGGGAACCGGCTCTCCGTGTACGGGAGCGACCTCGCGACCGTAGGCGAGATCGCTCACCAACACCGGATCGTGGTGCACCAACTCGCCGACGAGATCGGGGATGTGGGGGACCGCTCGCCCGTCGGCCCGCTGCACCGGGCCGACGGCCGCCAGGTCACGGTCGGGAATGCCCGACGGTCCGAGGAGTCGGCCACCACCGTGGTGCTCGCCGGGGCCACGACGGCGGCCGCGCCGACCGCCCTCGCCACTACGACCGGGCCGGCGGTCGAGGCGCGCCCCGCCCCGCTCGACGGGGAGGGTCGACGGCGGACCACCGAGGTCGGCACCGAGGGCGGGGCCGAGCATGGAGAGGAGAAGACCACCCGGAGGACCACCCACGACGGCACCGTGAGGAACGCGGCGAGGAGCACGGAGAGGACGAGGGAGAACGACGGGGACCGGAGCGGGGAGAGGGGCGCGACGGAGGACGCCGAACGAGGAACAGCCCAGAACAGGGCACGAGTTGGGGCCGCCGAAACCACCACCACTGCCACCGTGGCCACCGTGGCGGCGGCGGTCGGGGCCGCGACCGGCACGGCTCGCTCCACCCTCGCGCCCTCGCCGGCCCCGGCCGGCACGGCCGTTGACACCCTCCCGGCCCCCGCCACCGAGGAGGCCGCCGCCGATCGCCCGGCCCGCCCCGACGCGGGGCCCGTCGTGATCGGCGCACCGGCGCGCGGCGCGCGGCCGGCC